>NZ_JAOWHY010000002.1:0-260 GCF_030332375.1 Citrobacter sp. Cpo148 | reverse complement strand
TCATTTTTCGTCTTGCGACGTTAAGAATCCGTATCTTCGAGTGCCCACACAGATTGTCTGATAAATTGTTAAAGAGCAGTGCCGCTTTGCTTTTTCTCAGCGGCGCGGGGTGTGCATATTACGCCATCCCGCTACGAAGTCAAGCATTTAATTTCGCTTTCTTCGCCGGAGTTCTCAGTGGAACCCCGCTGACCCGGCGGCTTGTAATCCGTTGTTCCGTGTCAGTGGAGGCGCATTATAGGGAGTTATTTCAGGCTGAC
>NZ_JAOWHY010000010.1:0-1129 GCF_030332375.1 Citrobacter sp. Cpo148 | reverse complement strand
AACTGCAAATGAAAATCGCCCGCGAAATCTTGCATTCAATTACATAGTTCGTGCAGCTTAAATGAAAAGCCGTCTTAATGACGGCTTAATCATCTTTATCAAATTGAGGGCGACTCAGGTAGTATCGCAGTTGGAAAATCTGAGGGTTTAATGGCATTCAGCGCATCAATATAATCAAGCCACAGGTTAAACTTGCTTGTTTCTGCCTCGCTCATCCTATTGAGTTGTAGCTTTGAAGGCCAGTTGTTTTTATTAATGACCGCATTGGCCTCATCAATCAGCGCCTGAATTTTCATTTCAAATTCCTGAACTTCAGCAGCTCTTTTTGCATCGATATCTGTTATCCACTCAGTACCATTCCAGACATCAAATTGAGTTTCTGGCGCAATTGTGGTGGTATCTTCAGGAAGCTTTCCTAAATGTCGAACGGTGATTTTTTCCCCTGTGTCAGTTTTATAAACTTCTGTATCACGGTGATCTTCAACATACTCCCAGCCGCTCAGACCTTCATTACGACAAATTGCAAACCCAGTCTTGAACTTGCCGGGTTTATCAGTACAGGAATGGGCAGGTATACCCACACCTTCTGCAAGATATTCAACGGTTGATGACAGGTACTCACGGGTATTGGCATCATAGTTATAAACAGTGATTTCACCTGCCGATGATGCGATCCCATATGTATTTAAAATAGCTTTGCTCATTCTCTTATCCTTCGTGCTGGGGCAAAATTCTACTATACTGACCGTCCTCCCTTATTCTTAATATTGATATTGTTACATAGCCCGCACAATGTAATTAAATGACAGGTTACGTGGGCGCGTTTCATCTCCTGTTGAGTTATTTGCCAGTAAGTAGTAGCCACCAGACCCAGTAAATGTAATTACATGGCTCATATCTTTAATTGGGATGAGATCCGCGTTAGGGCTGCCGCCCAACATGCTCCTGTATCCGTCAGTTATACTGTAAGCCATCTTTATGTCATGAGTGTGCTGCTGTACCGATTGTTCCTGATGACTTAAAATCAACCTCCCACTATCAACCCCTTTCCCATCATCCCAGCCGCGAATAAACTCACCGCGTAAGTCGGGTAATACGCCAGCCGGATATACCGCGCCTAATTTCGGAA
>NZ_JAOWHY010000001.1:0-200 GCF_030332375.1 Citrobacter sp. Cpo148 | reverse complement strand
TATTTGCTCTTTAAAAATCTGGATCAAGCTGAAAATTGAAACGACACACTGTTTCATTTCTCCGTAATAAGAAATGAAAAGCGGTGTGTTCGAGTCTCTCAAATTTTTGCAAGTCGATGGTGAATCGAAAGAAACATCTTCGGGTTGTGAGGTTAAGCGACTAAGCGTACACGGTGGATGCCCTGGCAGTCAGAGGCGAT
>NZ_JAOWHY010000009.1:0-222 GCF_030332375.1 Citrobacter sp. Cpo148 | reverse complement strand
TGCGCTGCGCTTATCAGGCCTACAAAATACGTTCAGCCCGGCCCCTGTAGGCCGGATAAGGCGGCACGCCGCATCCGGCGGTTTTTGCCCCGCACAGACGCAAAAAAGCCCATCCGTCAGGATGGGCTTCTTCACTAAATTAATGCCTGGCAGTTTATGGCGGGCGTCCTGCCCGCCACCCTCCGGGCCGTTGCTGCGCAACGTTCAAATCCGCTCCCGGCG
>NZ_JAOWHY010000008.1:0-485 GCF_030332375.1 Citrobacter sp. Cpo148 | reverse complement strand
CCTAAAACGCCAACGCCACCGGCAGGAAACAACAGCACCCTGATTGCCAGCACCGCCTTTGTACAGGCTGCTATTCTTGCTCTGATTGGTGGCGCACCGGCAACGCTGGATACGCTGAAAGAAATTGCGGCAGCTATCAATAATGACCCGAATTTCAGTACCACCATTAACAATGCGCTGGCACTGAAAGCACCACTGGCAAGCCCGGCCCTGACCGGAACGCCAACGGCTCCGACTGCGGCGCAGACTGTGAACAATACGCAGATTGCCACTACAGCATTTGTGAAGGCAGCTATTGCCGGGCTGGTTGGTTCATCGCCGGAGGCGCTGGACACACTGAATGAACTGGCAGCTGCGCTGGGGAATGATCCTAACTTTGCGACAACAGTGATGAACGCGCTGGCGGGGAAACAGCCCCTCGATGCCACTTTGACTAACCTCAGCGGGAAAAGTGTTTCGGCACTTCTACAATACCTTGGTTTGGG
>NZ_JAOWHY010000050.1:70030-490525 GCF_030332375.1 Citrobacter sp. Cpo148 | reverse complement strand
GCTTGTAATCCGTTGTTCCGTGTCAGTGGAGGCGCATTATAGGGAGTTATTTCAGGCTGACAAGGGGAAATTTAAAATAACTTTCCGAGTGCGTGTTTTTTCACCAAAACAACCATTAACATGCCATAAAATAAGCAAATTGCCGTTTTTGCAGCCGCAATCACACTTCCAGGTGGCATACTAATGAATAAGAAAAAGAGTAAGGAAGAACATTCATGCCGTTAAATGCCCAACAGCTAGCCGCACAGAAAAACTTGTCCTACGTTCTGGCCGAAAAGCTGGCTCAGCGAATATTAAAAGGTGAATACGCGCCGGGTGCGATATTGCCTGGCGAAATAGAGCTGGGCGATCAGTTTGGCGTGAGTCGCACCGCGGTAAGAGAGGCGGTAAAAACATTAACGGCAAAAGGTATGGTATTACCGCGCCCACGTATTGGCACACGCGTCATGCCGCAAGCAAACTGGAACTTCCTTGACCAGGAGCTACTCACCTGGTGGATGACGGAAGATAATTTCCCGCAGGTCATTAAACATTTTCTGGTGATGCGTATCAGCCTGGAGCCTCAGGCGTGCTTACTGGCGGCGACTATAGGTACGGCTGAACAGAAAGCGCACCTCAACACGCTGATGGAAGAGATGGTCGATCTGAAAAGAAACTTCAGACGCGAACGCTGGATTGAGGTTGATATCGCCTGGCATGAGCACATCTATGAAATGAGTGCGAATCCGTTCCTTATATCCTTTGCATCTCTGTTCCATTCGGTTTACCAGACCTACTTTACCTCTATTACCTATAACGATGTGGTGAAACTGGATTTGCACCAGGCCATTGTCGATGCAATAGATGATAACGATGGCGATCGCGCCTTTGCTGCCTGTCAGGCATTGCTGATAGCACCGAACGTGCTACCGGATAAATAATATGTCAGAAAAGAAATCACGCAGTATGGCCGGGCTACCGTGGATAGCAGCCATGGCCTTTTTTATGCAGGCACTAGACGCCACGATCCTCAATACCGCCCTACCCGCAATAGCACATAGTCTTAACCGCTCTCCACTCGCCATGCAGTCGGCCATTATCAGCTATACCCTGACTGTCGCGATGCTGATCCCGGTAAGTGGTTGGCTGGCAGACCGATTTGGTACCCGACGCGTCTTTATGATTGCCGTTAGCCTGTTTACGTTGGGATCGCTGGCCTGCGCGCTGTCCAGTTCCTTAAGCGAGCTGGTGATTTTCCGTGTCATTCAGGGAATCGGTGGCGCCATGATGATGCCCGTTGCCCGTCTGGCGTTATTGCGTGCTTACCCCCGCAGCGAACTGCTTCCCGTGCTTAACTTCGTCACCATGCCAGGACTTGTGGGGCCGATTTTAGGTCCGGTATTGGGCGGTGTACTGGTTACATGGGCCAGTTGGCACTGGATCTTCCTGATTAATATTCCAATTGGCATTGCCGGTATCTTCTATGCCCGCAAATATATGCCGAACTTCACCACGCCACGCCGCGGTTTTGATATGACCGGTTTCTTTCTGTTTGGTTTGAGCCTGGTGTTGTTTTCCAGCGGCGTTGAATTGTTCGGTGAGAAGCTTGTCGAGACCTGGGTCGCACTCGGTATTATTCTTGCCAGTGTGTTGTTACTACTCGCCTATATTCGCCATGCGCGTCGCCACCCAACGCCGCTGATATCGCTTCCGATATTTAAGACTCGGACCTTTTCTGTTGGGATCGCCGGAAACCTCGCCACTCGCCTGGGTACAGGCTGTGTGCCCTTCTTAATGCCGCTGATGTTGCAGGTAGGATTTGGATATCCGGCTCTGATAGCCGGCTGCATGATGGCGCCAACAGCGTTAGGTTCAATTCTGGCAAAATCCATGGTGACGCAGGTACTGCGCAAACTCGGCTACAGGACCACATTGGTGGGTGTTACGGTATTTATCGGCCTGATGATTGCGCAGTTCGCTTTGCAATCTCCTGCCATGCCGATCTGGATGCTAATCCTGCCGTTGTTCATTTTAGGTATGGCGATGTCCACCCAGTTTACTTCAATGAATACCATCACTCTGGCGGATCTGACCGATGAAAACGCCAGCAGCGGCAACAGCGTATTGGCCGTTACTCAGCAGTTATCAATCAGTTTAGGGGTTGCCATCAGCGCCGCCGTTCTGCGTATCTATGAAGGTATGGAAGGAACCAATACGGTCGAGCAGTTCCACTACACCTTTATGACGATGGGCGCTATCACGGTAATATCCGCGCTGATGTTCATGCTGCTAAAAGCCAAAGATGGACGTAACCTGATCAAAGATCGGCACAAACCTAAACCGACCCCCGCTCCATCAGAACAGGAGTAAGCTGCAAACGCTGTTGCTGTAATGCGGGCTGCGCCATCCGGTGAATTAATACATCGATGGCCAGTTCGCCCAATTCATCTTTTGGTTGGTGGATGGTCGTCAGGGGCGGCGTCATATAGCGCGCCAGCTCGATATCATCGTAACCCACCACAGCCATATCCTGCGGAATGCGCAATCCTGACTGGTACAGAGCCTGATACGCGCCAACTGCCATTGCATCATTGCCGGTAAAAACGGCCTGCGGTCGCTGTTTATGCGACAGCAACGTTTGCATAGCTTCAAAGCCGCCGCCGAACTCAAAGTCACCGGTAATCTCATAGCCTTCCGGGACAGGCAACCCCGCCCGCTTCATTGCTGCCCGATATCCTTCCAGACGCAAACGCGCCGGGGTTTTATCCAGCGGCCCGGTGATGCAGGCAATGCGCGTAAAACCTTTTTCGATAAGATGTTGCGTGGCTAAATCACCGCCCAGCAAGGAGTTATCCTGAATCAGATCGCTTTCACCATCAAAAGGCGACCAGTCCATCATCACGGTCGGTATAGAAGGATAACGCTGCATTATCTCTCTGGAAGGCTGATGTGTTTCGGTGCAGAGCAGCAACAAGCCGTCCACACGTTTTTGCATCAGGGTTTCCAGGTTACGGTTCATGCGCTGTTCATCGCCTTCGGTATTGCACAGCACCAGGCTGTAGCCGCGCTCAAAACAGCTACGTTCAACGCCGCGCACTAGTTCAGAATAGAAGGGATTGGTACTGGCAGTGATTAACATGCCAATCGTGCGGGTCTGGTTTAGCTTAAGGCTACGCGCCAGTGCGGAGGGCGCGTAGTTAAGCGCTTTAATTGCAGCTTCTACTTTGTCAGTGACGGACTCACTGACAAAGCGATCTTTATTAATGACGTGAGAAACCGTCGACGTGGAAACACCCGCCAGGCGGGCGACGTCCTTCATTGTAGCCAAGCGTTACCTCTGTTGACTTAAAAACGCTTCTATTTCTTCGCGCCACGGAACGGAAGGCTGTGCGCCTTTACGGGTAACCGCAATCGCTGCAGCGGCATGCGCAAAACGGATCGCTTCAGGCAGCGGAGTCTCTTCCAGTAACGCTGTAATTAACGCGCCATTAAAGGTGTCTCCAGCGGCAATAGTATCAACGGCTTCCACTTTAAAACCGGGCACACGCTGTCCTTCGCCATTAACGCTGGCCCACACACCGCGACTACCTAAAGTAATCAGTACAGTATGGATACCTTTAGCGTGCAATGCCTGCGCCGCTTTGGCCGCGTCTTCATCATTTTCGACCCGGATCCCCGTCAGCTTTTCAGCCTCGGTTTCATTCGGGGTAATAATATCCACCAGCGCCAGCAGTTCATCAGAAAGTTCACGTGCCGGTGCCGGGTTCAGGGCGACCATGGTCTTATTTTGATGTGCAATCTTTGCTGCAGTCAGTACGCTTTCGATCGGCGATTCTAACTGCATAAGTAAGGCGGACGCCTGAGCAATACGCTCATGCTGCGCTTCCACCAGCGCTGGCGAAAGAGCTGCGTTCGCTCCGGCATGAATGCCGATAACGTTCTCACCTTCACCATTCACAAAAATCAACGCCACTCCGGTCGATTCCCCCGAAATCACGCTAATCGGCGCGATATCGATGTTGTCTTTGGCTAACTGTTTACGCACACTTTCGCCAATATCATCATCGCCCGTACAGGCAATGAATGCGATATTCGCGCCACTACGACCCGCAGCAACAGCCTGATTCGCGCCTTTACCGCCAAATGCTACCTGATAATGGCTACCAGTTACGGTTTCACCAGGTGTCGGGAAAGAGTTAAGGTTAAGGATGTGATCGGCATTGATACTGCCAAGAACAACGAGGTTGCCTGCGGTTTTCATATTTGGTGTTCCAAGTCAAAGTGCGCCACCGGGTTAGGGTGGCGCGTGCCCTGCTTTTCTTTTTACGCTTTCATCCCCAAAATCAGATACGGGGATGGCGTATTTATGTCTCCATCAGGCCGCGAGCGACCTGAATCGGTATTACTGCTTGATGACCAGCTTCAGGTCAACCGGATATTTAGCCTGAACCTTCTCGCCTTTCAGGACTTTATCCGCAGTCTCAACGCCTTTCGCGCCGATCTGATCCGGCAACTGAGCAATGGTCGCAGCCAGTTTGCCATCATTTACTGCTTTTTCGCCATCTGGAGTGCCGTCAAATCCAACCACCATCACATCAGATTTACCCGCTGTTTGCAGTGCGCGCAGCGCACCCAGCGCCATTTCATCGTTCTGGGCAAATACGGCCTGCACATCAGGATGCGCGGTCAGCAGGTTCTGCATGACGTTCAGACCTTTGGTGCGGTCGAAGTCTGCCGGCTGGCTGGCCAGTACGTTAAATTTGTGTGCCGCAACGGCCTGCTGGAAACCTTCGCCACGCTCACGCGCCGCTGAAGTTCCGGCAATCCCTTGCAGTTCGATAACTTTCGCGCCTTCACCTGCTTTCTTCGCGATGTAATCACCCGCAATTTTGCCACCCAACACGTTATCAGACGCGATGTGGCTTACCACTTCGCCTTTGGAGGCAACACGGTCAAGGGTAATAACCGGAATTTTTGCCTGGTTAGCCATCTTCACAGCATTACCAACGGCATCAGAGTCAGTCGGGTTGATCAGCAGAATTTTAGTTCCACGAACCGTTAAGTCCTGAACGTTAGCCAGCTCTTTCGCCGGGTTGTTCTGCGAGTCCAGAATCACCAGGTTGTAACCCAGCTTATCCGCCTCTTTTTGCGCCCCATCCTTCAGAGAAACAAAGAACGGGTTGTTGAGGGTGGAGACCACCAGCGCAATGGTATCTTTCGCCATCGCATTCGCGCTCACGGTGGCGCTCAGCGCAACAGCAGAAACCAGGGTAGCCAGTTTTTTCATGTTCATATTTAAGATGTCCTGTAATCGTTGTTACTGCTTTTTGTTGTCTACCAGTACCGCCAGCAAAATCACCACCGCTTTGACGATCATCTGGTAATAGGAGGATACACCTAACAAATTCAAACCATTATTGAGGAAACCAAGAATCAATGCGCCGATCAGCGTCCCAACAATACGTCCTTTACCACCCGCCAGGCTGGTACCGCCTAACACTACCGCTGCGATAGCATCCAGCTCATAGCCAGTACCTGCCGTCGGTTGTGCGGAGGAGAGTCGCGCGACTTCAATGATGCCCGCCAGCGATGCCAGCAGACCGCACAGTGAGTAAACGATAATTTTGATTTTACTGACGCTGATACCGGACAAACGCGTTGCCGCTTCGTTACCGCCCAGCGCGTAGATATAACGGCCCAGACGAGTGTGGTGCAGCATGTACCACGCCGCGAGGAAGACAATCCCCATGATCCACACTGGCGTAGGGATGCCTAACGGACGACCAATACCAAACCAGCCAAACAGATCGGCATTGTCAGTAAATCCGGTATTAACCGGACTGCCGTTGGTGTACACCATGGTCACGCCGCGCAGCAACAGCATCATCACCAGCGTTGCAATAAACGCCTGCACCCGGCCTTTCGCAACAATCACCCCGGTGACTGCGCCAATGGCAGCGCCGAGCGCCAGGGCTGCAGCAACAGCCACCAGCGCATTGACCTCAATCCCTACAATTGAAGCCGCAACCGCGCCGGTAAGCGCCAGCAAGGAACCGACGGACAGATCGATACCCGACGTCAGGATGACCAGCGTCATGCCAACGGCCATGATGGCGTTCACCGACGTTTGCTGGAGAATGTTGAACAGGTTATTAACGGTAAAAAAGTTAGGGCTCATGGTGGAAACAATCGCGATCAGCACTAACAGAGCGATGAGCGACTTTTGCTCCAGAAGCCATGCTTTAGTGAAATAACGGCGACCAGAAACAGCCTGGGTAGTCATCTTTTTTACTCCTGATTCACGCGATTAAGCTTGCCCACAGCGGCAGCCATTAATACTTCCTGAGTGGCCTGCTCGCGAGTGAACTCACCGCCGAGATGCCCTTCATGCATAACGATAATTCGATCGCTCATGCCCAATACTTCTGGCATCTCAGAGGAGACCAGAATGATACTCAGCCCGTCAGCCTTAAACTGGTTGATAAGCTGATAGATTTCTTTCTTGGCTCCAACGTCAACGCCGCGCGTTGGTTCATCAAGGATCAGCACTTTTGGCCGGGTCATCAGACCGCGCGCAATCGCCACTTTCTGCTGGTTACCACCGGAAAGCAGGCCGATAGCCTGTTCCATTGATGGTGTTTTAACATTGAACAGACGAATAAAATCACCCACCGCCTGCTGCTCATCTTTATGTTTAAGGCTTCCACCGGCGCGGCTGAAATAACGCAGCGCGGTCAGTGACATGTTCTCTTTCACCGACATGCTCAGCACTAAGCCATCGCGTTTACGGTCTTCAGAAATATAGACGATGCCGTTAGCCAACCCATCCTGCGGCGAACGGGTAACCACTTCATGGCCATCAAGCGTGACGTAACCGCTGGTGCGCGGCAATGCGCCGTACAATACTTTCATCAGTTCGGTACGTCCGGCCCCCATCAGCCCGGATACGCCAAGGATCTCGCCTTTACGCAGCGTGAACGAAACATCGTTTACGCCAGGACCGCACAGGTTATCGACCTTCAGGCGAATATCACCCGGCGCTTTTTCCAGGCGCGGGTACTGATCTTCCAGCTTACGTCCCACCATCATTTCAATCAGCGAGTCTTCAGTCAGCGAGGCAACTTCACGTTCGGCAATAAACTGCCCGTCGCGGAAGACGGTTACGTCGTCGCAAATCTCGAAGATCTCTTTCATACGGTGAGAAATATAGACAATGCCGCGTCCCTGGGATTTCAGTTCGCGGATGACGCGGAACAGGGATTCGGTTTCAGTGTCGGTGAGGGCATCCGTCGGTTCATCCATAATGATGACCTTCGATTCAAAGCTCAGCACTTTGGCAATTTCGACCATCTGCTGATCGCCAATCGACAGCTCACCAACCAGTCTGTCGCTTTTAAAGCGCAGATTCAGTTTGGCGAGCAGCAGATCGGCTTCGGCGTACATCTTCTTCCAGTCAATTTTGCCAAAGCGATTCACAAACTCACGGCCAAGAAAAATGTTCTCGGCGATAGTGAGTTGCGGGATCAGGTTCAGCTCCTGGTGGATGATACCGATTCCGGCTTCCTGGGAGGATTTCGGGCCGTTAAAGGTGGTCTCTTTCCCCAGCCACAATAAAGAACCGGCATCACGGGTATAGATCCCGGTCAGCACTTTCATCATGGTGGATTTGCCCGCGCCGTTTTCGCCCACCAGCGCCATTACGCGGCCAGGGTAGACATTCAGCGCGGCGCCGGATAGCGCTTTTACGCCCGGGAACGCTTTATCGATCCCTTTGAGTTGCAGTAATGCGTTCATGATGGCCTCAGAACGTGACGCCAGCACAGAGAATGATATTCGCATACGGAGAACATTCTCCGCTGCGAATTACCGCCTGACTGTCTGCGGTTTGTTTTTTGAATTGTTCATGCGTGGTGTAACGAATTTCTATGGTGTTTCCCTGGTGTTGTTGCAGTTGCTCAATGTGGCTGAGCAACGTTTCGTGGAGTTGCGGATTATGTTGTTTAATTTCCGACGCGAGAATGGCTGCCTCGACCTGCATTTCACGTGTGACCACATCCAGTACCTGCATAAAAGAAGGTACGCCCTGGGTTAATGCCATATCAATACGCGTTGTGCTGTTCGGGATGGGTAAACCTGCATCACACACCACCAGCGTATCGGTATGCCCCAGACGGGAGATCACCGTTGAAATTTCAGAGTTGAGTACCGTGCCTTTCTTCATTTTCTTTCCCCACTAGCGAAACGTTTCGCTGGAGATAAGTGTAGTGCGAAGAGTGGACAGAAAACCACCGCGACGTTACGAAAATGTGATCGCCATCGAAACGTTTCGCAAGGATTATCATTTGATGAAATGAAAACTGAGAGGGGCAAAACAAAACGCCCCCTTTCGCGATGAAAGAGGGCGTCGATGAGATTAAATCTCTACCTGAGTACCAAGCTCAATAACCCGGTTCGGTGGGATTTCAAACTGGTCCGGCGCGCGCAGCGCGTTGCGCTGTAGCAGCAGATACAGCTTGCCGCGCAGACGCAGGTACCATGGCCGCTTGCCTACAATCAACGACTCATGCGACATGAAGAAGGACGTTTCCATCATCCGACAGCTTAAGCCTTCCAGACCGCAGCGATGGAACACTTCCTCCACGTTCGGCGTTTCGCGCCAACCGTAGCTGGCCACCACGCGCCAGAAGGTGGGCGATAACTGCTCAATCTGCACCCTACGCACGTTGTGAACATAGGGTGCATCTTCCGTGCGCAGCGTCAGCAGAATAACGCGCTCATGCAGCACCTTGTTATGCTTGAGGTTATGCAGAAGCGCAAACGGGATGACGTTCAGTGCGCGGGACATATACACCGCCGTTCCCGGCACGCGTACCGGTGGCGATTTCTCCAGAGAAGCAATCATCGCCTCCAGAGAGTTACCGTGCTCATGCATGCGACGCAGCAGACGGAAGCGTTCGCTTTTCCAGGTGGTCATGATGGTGAACATCACCAGACCCAGCGTCAGAGGCAGCCAACCGCCGGAAATAAGCTTATCGAGGTTCGCAGAGAACAGCGGAACATCGACGCACAAGAACGCCACCAGGATCAGGAAGACGAAGTATTTATTCCAGTGCCAGTTTTTGCGCGCCACGGTGGTAGACAGAATAGATGTCAGTACCATCGTCCCCGTTACCGCAATCCCATACGCCGCGGCCAGATTACTGGAGTGTTCAAAGCTCACAATCACGATAACTACCGCAAAATAGAGCATCCAGTTAACGAAAGGAATGTAAATCTGGCCCGATTCCATTTCCGAGGTATGGATGATACGCATCGGCGATAAATACCCCAGACGTACGGCCTGACGCGTCAGCGAGAAGACGCCGGAGATAACCGCCTGAGAGGCGATAACCGTTGCCAGCGCGGCGAGGATCAACAATGGAATTAATGCCCAGTCCGGCGCCAGCAGGAAAAACGGGTTTTTGATCGCTTCAGGATGCTTTAACAGCAACGCGCCCTGCCCAAAATAGTTCAGCACCAGTGAAGGCAATACCACGGAGAACCATGCCAGACGAATCGGCAATTTACCGAAGTGGCCCATATCCGCATACAGCGCTTCAACACCGGTAATCGACAGCACCACCGCACCCAGTGCGATAAAGGACAGCGTTTTGAATTCGAGGAAGAAATGCACCGCCCAATACGGATTGAGCGCCTGCAGCACTTCCGGATTGCCAATAATACTGCGCACACCTAATACCGCGAGCGTCAGGAACCATAGCAGCATAATCGGCGCAAACAGCTTACCGACCATGCCGGTACCGTGTTTTTGAATCAAAAACAGCAGGGTCAGCACAATTATTGAGAGCGGAACAATCCAGGTATCCAGTTGCGGGGCAACTATCTCCAGACCTTCAATTGCAGACATCACCGAAATGGCTGGCGTAATCACCACTTCACCATAGAAGAAGCTGCCGCCTATCAATCCCATAATGACCAGCATGGAGGTTGTTCGCGCCGAGGTATTGCGCCCGGCCAATGACATCAGCGTCAGGATCCCGCCTTCTCCGGCGTTATCTGCGCGCATGACAAACGTCAGGTATTTAATGGAGACAACAAAGATCAGCAGCCAGAAAATCAGCGAGAGAAAACCAAATACGGCATCACGTTCAACGCCAAAACCAAACTGGCCGGACAAACATTCACGAAGCGTATAAAGTGGGCTGGTACCAATATCACCGTAGACAACCCCAATGGCCGCAAGGGTAATCGCAGACAATGATTGTTTATTATCAGTGCTCATAGACTCGTCTTTCGTTTATACACATCATCTTTCAAGTCACTCCGTGTGGGCTGCATTCGTTATTCCCCCCATCCCAGAAGAAAACTCCATTGCCGCCTTGGTGCAGCTTGATTGATTTGGTGTATATATAAGAAATGTGTGCGTCGTCCCTTGGCCCACAAAAAGGCGCACAGTATGCACGATTAATCACAAAATCGTACCCCTAAATGAGACCAGATTAATCTGGCTCAAAGAAAAATAAGCGCACCTTCAGTCTATTACTGCAATGGTGTGAAGCATCTATACTCGCAGTTTATGCAGTACATTTGGCGAAAGGACGCCACTTCATTATGGCTCACCCACATTTATTAGCGGAAAGAATTTCCCGTCTGAGCAATGCGCTGGAAAAGGGACTTTATGAACGTAGCCACGCCATTCGTCTGTGTCTGCTGGCAGCACTCAGCGGCGAGAGCGTTTTCTTATTAGGTCCCCCGGGGATCGCAAAAAGCTTAATTGCCCGCCGACTGAAGTTTGCCTTCCAAAACGCACGCGCTTTTGAATACCTGATGACGCGCTTCTCTACGCCCGAAGAGGTGTTTGGTCCGCTGTCCATTCAGGCGTTAAAAGACGAAGGTCGCTATGAACGCTTAACGGCGGGCTATCTTCCTGAAGCTGAAATCGTTTTTCTCGATGAAATCTGGAAAGCAGGCCCGGCAATTCTTAACACCCTGTTGACCGCCATTAACGAACGTCACTTCCGTAACGGCGCGTATGAAGAAAAAATTCCGATGCGTCTGCTGGTGGCGGCTTCCAACGAACTGCCTGAAGCCGACAGCAGCCTGGAAGCGCTGTACGACCGTATGCTGATTCGTCTGTGGCTGGATAAAGTTCAGGACAAGGCCAATTTCCGCTCCATGCTGTTAAGTCAGCAGGATGAAAGCGACAATCCGGTCCCGGCATCATTGCAGGTGACGGATGAAGAGTATCACCAGTGGCAAAAAGACATTGGTGCGATCAAGCTTCCCGATCGCGTGTTTGAGCTCATTTTCACGCTGCGCCAACAGTTGGACGTGTTACCGAATGCTCCTTATGTGTCCGATCGTCGCTGGAAAAAAGCGATCCGCTTACTCCAGGCCAGTGCTTTCTTTAGCGGACGCGATGCGGTAGTACCTATCGACCTGATCCTGCTGAAAGATTGCCTGTGGTACGACGCACAAAGCCTGAATCTGATGCAACAACAGCTTGAAATATTGATGACCGGACACGCCTGGCAACAGCAAGCCATGCTGACGCGCCTGGGCAGCATTGTGCAGCGCCGCATTCAGCTCCAGCAGCAGCAAAGTGACAAAACGGCGTTCACGGTGATCCGCCAGGGAGGAATGTTCAGCCGTCGTCCTCATTATGATTTACCGCCAGAAGCCTCGTCTTCTGTCGTGACATTACTGCTGCAAAAGCCTTTAAAACTGCATGATATGGAGGTTATCCATATAGCTTTCGAACGTGGCGCGCTGGAACTGTGGCTAACAAAAGGCGGTGAGATCCGCGGAAAACTAAACGGGATCGGCTTTGCCCAAACGCTGAATATGGAAGTCGATAGCGCACAGCATCTGGTTGTACGCGATGTCAGTTTACAAGGTTCTCGCCTGGCGCTGCCGGGTGCTTCGCAAGAGAGTATGCCCGCAGAGATAAAACAGGAGCTTGAAGCGCTCGATAATGAGTGGCATCAGCAACACAGCGCATTCAGCGAACAGCAAAAATGCCTGTTTATTCATAGCGACTGGTTAGGCCGCATTGAGGCCAGCCTACAGGATGTCGGGGCGCAAATCCGCCAGGCGCAACAATGCTGACCCTTGATACGCTCAACATCATGCTGGCAGTCAGCGAAGAGGCGATGATCGAAGAGATGATCGTCGCCCTGCTGGCTTCCCCAAAGATGGTGGTATTTTTTAAAAAATTTCCTCGCCTTAAAAAAGCGATCACTGACGACATCCCCCGCTGGCGTGAATCATTGCGTAGCCGCCTCAAAGATACCCATGTACCGCCGGAGCTGATGGAGGAAGTTATGTGCTATCAACAAAGCCAGCTCCTCTCTCATGCGCAGTTTATCGTTCAGCTACCGCAAATATTATCGCTATTGCACCGCCTCCATTCGCCTTGGGCCGGGCAAGCGCAGCAACTGGTCAATGACAACAGCACCTTTACGCCTGCACTACATACGCTTTTTCTCCAGCGCTGGCGCCTGAGCCTGGTGGTGCAAACCACAACGCTGAATCAGCAACTGCTGGAAGAAGAGCGCGAGCATTTGCTCAGTGAAGTACAGGAACGTATGACCCTTAGCGGACAACTGGAACCTGTACTGGCAGAAAATGACAACGCAGCAGGCCGGTTGTGGGACATGAGCGCGGGCCAAATCAAGCGCGGTGATTATCAGTTGATGGTGAAATACGGCGAATTTCTGACGCAGCAACCCGAACTCCAGCGCCTGGCCGAGCAGTTAGGTCGTTCCAGAGAGGCGAAATCCGTGCCGCGTAAAGATGCGCCAATGGAAACCTTCCGTACCCTGGTGCGCGAACCTGCAACCGTCCCGGAGCAGGTGGATGGCATCCAGCAAAGTGACGATATCCTGCGCCTGCTACCGCCAGAGCTGGCCACGCTGGGCATTACCGAACTGGAATACGAGTTCTACCGACGGCTGGTGGAAAAACAACTGCTCACCTACCGCCTGCACGGCGAAGCATGGCGTGAAAAAGTAACGGAACGTCCGGTGGTGCATCAGGATTTTGACGAGCAGCCGCGCGGGCCTTTTATCGTCTGCGTTGATACCTCGGGATCGATGGGCGGATTTAATGAGCAGTGTGCGAAAGCCTTTTGCCTGGCGCTAATGCGCGTTGCCCTTGCCGATAACCGGCGCTGTTTCATTATGCTGTTTTCAACAGAAGTGGTGCGCTATGAGCTTTCCGGTCCGGAGGGCATCGAACAGGCTATCCGCTTTTTAAGTCAGCGCTTTCGTGGTGGCACTGATATTGCCAGCTGTTTTCGCGCCATAATTGAGCGCATGCAGGGTCGGGAATGGTTTGATGCCGATGCGGTGGTGATCTCAGATTTTATCGCTCAGCGATTGCCCGATGAGGTCGTCAATAAAGTGGGTGAATTACAGCGGGTGCACCAGCACCGTTTTCACGCGGTGGCGATGTCAGCACATGGCAAACCCGGCATCATGCGCATTTTCGATCATATCTGGCGCTTTGATACCGGGATGCGAAGCCGCCTGCTCAGACGCTGGCGGCGTTAATTGTTACAGCAGAGAAGCGACGCTTTCACGTACCTGGGCCGGCCATACGCCACACTGAACCTGACCAATGTGCGGTAATTGCAGCAACAGCATGGTCAGACGCGACTGCCCAATGCCGCCACCAATTGTCTGCGGCATTTCACCGCGCAGCAGCGCCTGGTGCCACTCCAGACTCAGGCGATCTTCATCACCGGTCAGAGACAGCTGGTGTTTCAGGGCGTCAGCATCCACACGGATCCCCATAGAAGACAGCTCAAACGCATCTTCCAGAACCGGGTTCCAGACCAGAATATCACCGTTCAGACCGGCATGACCCAGCTCGGACGCTGAACTCCAGTCATCATAATCCGGCGCACGTACGTCATGACGGTGACCGTCACTGAGCTTACCGCCGATCCCCACCAGGAATACCGCACCCAGCTCTTTAGCGATCGCACGTTCACGACCTTTTGCATCAAGATCCGGATAACGAGATAACAGCTCCTGGCTATGAACAAAGTGGATCTGCTCTGGCAGGAACGGTGCCAGACCAAACTCTTTGCTAACCGCAGCTTCGGTGGCCTTAATTCCCGCCCAGATAGCCTCTACCGTGCTTTTCAGAGTGGAGAATTGACGCTCACCGTCGCCCATCACGCGCTCCCAGTCCCACTGGTCAACGTACACTGAGTGCAATGGGGAGAGGCGATCTTCATCGGGACGCAGGGCTTTCATGTGCGTGTACAGCCCCTCGCCTGCGCTAAAGTCGTGTTGTCCTAACGTTTGACGCTTCCACTTCGCCAGTGAATGAACCACTTCGAATTGAGCGTCTGGCAATGCTTTAACCTTCACCTGCACCGCTTTTTCACAGCCCGACAAGTTATCCTGCGTGCCATCTCCAACGCGGCTGAGGATCGGCGCCTGAACTTCGATCAGGCCTAAACGCTCTTCCAGCTGGCGAGAAAAATGAGATTTTACGAAGCTAATTTGACGTTGTTTGGCAATGTAAGCGGTTTTCATTATGTGTACTCCTGTGTCCTGTTGCCTATGATTAAGCAACAGAATGGAGGTAATATTCAATAATCAACAAACAAAAAGCCGACTTCGATTTTGATTCGTTAAAAATTACGTCTAAAATAGAGGGAATCATTAATCTACATAAGAAAAACCTATGGAAAATTATCAGATCGACAATCTGGACCGCGGCATTCTTGACGCCTTAATGGAAAATGCTCGTACCGCCTACGCAGAATTAGCCAAACAGTTCGGCGTCAGCCCAGGAACAATTCACGTTCGCGTAGAAAAGATGAAGCAGGCGGGGATCATTACCGGCGCGCGGATTGATGTTAGTCCCAAACAATTGGGTTATGACGTCGGCTGCTTTATCGGCATCATCCTGAAAAGTGCGAAAGACTATCCGTCAGCGCTGGCCAGACTGGAAAGCCTCGATGAAGTGACCGAAGCGTATTACACCACCGGGCACTACAGCATCTTTATTAAGGTGATGTGCAAGTCGATCGACGCATTGCAGCAGGTACTTATCAACAAGATCCAAACAATTGACGAAATTCAGTCCACGGAAACGCTGATCGTCCTGCAAAACCCGATCATGCGTACCATCAAGCCGTGATCGCTTTTTTTAATACCCTGGTTTTCCACAGGTAGATCCCAGCTCGCTCACAGCGTACAATACGCCCTCTTTATAAAGGTGGGCGATCATGGCAGACATCACTCTTATCAGCGGTAGTACGCTTGGCAGTGCGGAATATGTAGCAGAGCATCTGGCTGAAAAGCTGGACGACGCCGGTTTTTCCAGCGAAATACTGCATGGGCCAATGCTTGAAGAGGTTCCTACTGACGGGATCTGGCTGATTATCAGCTCCACGCACGGTGCGGGAGATATTCCTGACAACCTGCAGCCTTTATATGATGCGTTACGCGAGCAAAAGCCGGACCTGTCACAAGTGCGCTTTGGTGCAATCGGGATCGGCAGTCGTGAATATGACACCTTTTGCGGCGCAATCGACAAGCTGGAAGCCGAATTGAAGGCCTGTGGGGCAAAACAGATCGGCGAAACACTCAGGATCAACGTGCTGGAACATGAAATTCCGGAAGATCCGGCAGAAATTTGGCTGGGATCGTGGCATCCGTTGCTCAGAGATTTGTAAAGATCGTACTTTTTTATGTGGATAACTCTGGTTAAAAGCTTGGATCAACCGGTAGTTATCCCAAGAACAACCGTTGTTCAGTTTTTGAGTTGTGTATAACCCTTCATTCTGATCCCAGCTTATACGGACCAGGATCACCGATCATTCACAGCTAATGATCCTCAGCAACCTGTTGATCTTACTTAAAGGATCGTCCTTATCCACAGAAAGGTGCGATCCTAATAAGAGATCACAATAAAACAGATCTCTAAATAAAAAGATCTTCTTTTTAATACCCAGGATCCCAGGTCTTTCTCGATCGACTAAAGTTGAGTAGAATCCACGGCCCGGGCTTCAATCCATTTTCACACCGCGTTATGCGAGGCAATTACCATGTTTTATCAGGATCCTTTTGACGTCATCATCATTGGCGGGGGTCATGCAGGCACCGAGGCCGCAATGGCCGCGGCGCGAATGGGACAACAAACCCTGCTTTTGACACACAATATCGACACTCTGGGGCAGATGAGCTGCAACCCGGCGATTGGCGGTATTGGGAAGGGACACCTGGTAAAAGAAGTGGATGCGCTTGGTGGATTGATGGCAAAAGCGATCGACCATGCCGGTATTCAGTTTAGGATACTAAACGCAAGCAAAGGACCAGCCGTTCGCGCTACCCGAGCTCAGGCCGATCGTGTGCTCTATCGCCAGGCGGTACGCACTGCGCTGGAGAATCAACCTAACCTGATGATCTTCCAGCAGGCGGTTGAAGATCTGATTGTCGAAAACGATCGCGTTGTGGGAGCAGTAACCCAAATGGGACTGAAGTTCCGTGCCAAAGCGGTCGTATTAACCGTGGGGACTTTCCTCGACGGCAAAATTCATATTGGCCTGGATAACTACAGCGGTGGCCGCGCTGGCGATCCGCCGTCCATCCCGCTGTCACGCCGTCTGCGTGAACTGCCGCTGCGCGTCAGCCGCCTGAAAACCGGTACACCGCCGCGTATCGATGCGCGCACGATTGATTTCAGCGTGCTCGGCCAGCAAAACAGCGATAACCCGATGCCGGTCTTCTCATTCCTGGGCGATGCTTCTCAGCATCCGCGCCAGATGCCGTGTTACATCACGCATACCAATGAGAAAACCCATGACGTGATCCGCAATAACCTCGATCGTAGCCCAATGTACGCTGGCGTGATCGAAGGTATCGGCCCACGTTACTGCCCGTCGATCGAAGACAAAGTGATGCGCTTTGCCGATCGTAACCAGCATCAGATCTTCCTCGAACCGGAAGGACTGACCTCTAACGAAATTTACCCGAATGGCATCTCCACCAGCTTGCCGTTCGATGTGCAGATGCAAATTGTCCGCTCCATGCAGGGGATGGAAAATGCCAGAATCGTCCGCCCAGGCTACGCGATTGAGTATGATTTCTTCGATCCGCGTGACCTGAAACCTACTCTGGAAAGCAAATTCATCCAGGGTCTGTTCTTTGCGGGCCAGATTAACGGTACAACCGGTTATGAAGAAGCCGCTGCACAAGGCATATTGGCAGGTCTGAACGCCGCACGCTTGTCTGCCGAAAAAGAGGGTTGGGCACCGCGTCGCGATCAGGCTTATCTTGGCGTGCTGGTGGACGACCTGTGTACGCTGGGTACCAAAGAACCGTACCGTATGTTCACATCTCGCGCTGAATATCGTCTGATGCTGCGTGAAGATAACGCCGACCTGCGTCTGACCGAAATTGGTCGTGAACTGGGTCTGGTGGACGATGAGCGCTGGGCTCGCTTCAACGAGAAACTGGAGCGTATCGAACAGGAACGCCAACGTCTTAAATCAACCTGGGTGAATCCGTTAGCGGAGTCCGCAGCAGAAGTGAATGCTCACCTGGCTACACCTCTGTCACGTGAAGCGAGCGGTGAAGATCTGCTGCGTCGCCCGGATATGACCTATGCTCAGTTGACCTCTTTATCTGCGTTCGCACCCGCGCTTGATGATGCTCAGGCCGCGGAACAGGTTGAGATTCAGGTGAAATATGAAGGATATATTGCCCGTCAGCTGGAAGAAATTGAAAGACAACAGCGCAATGAAAACACCCTGTTGCCTGCAACGCTGGATTATCGTCAGGTCTCTGGCTTGTCGAATGAAGTTATCGCTAAGCTGAACGATCACAAACCCGTTTCGATCGGTCAGGCATCGCGTATTTCCGGCATAACGCCTGCCGCCATCTCCATTCTGCTGGTATGGCTGAAAAAACAAGGTATGCTGCGCCGCAGCGCTTGATAACACTATTTTGGCGGGGGCGCTTCGCTTGCCCGCCGTACAAATTTGTAGGCCCGATAAGCGAAAGCGCATCGGGCATTTGATTATTAACAGGTAACGACCGTGCTCAACAAACTCTCTCGTCTGCTGGCTGATGCCGGTATTTCTCTTACCGATCACCAGAAAAATCAGCTGATTGCGTATGTCGATATGCTGCACAAATGGAACAAAGCCTACAACCTGACGTCGGTGCGGGATCCAAACGAAATGCTGGTACGCCATATTCTGGACAGCATTGTCGTTGCACCGTATCTGAAGGGTGAGCGTTTTATCGATGTAGGTACGGGACCGGGCCTGCCGGGAATTCCGCTTTCTATAGTGCGTCCAGAAGCGCATTTCACACTGCTCGATAGCCTGGGAAAACGTGTTCGTTTCTTGCGTCAGGTGCAGCATGAGCTTGCGCTTACTAACATCACTCCAGTGCAAAGCCGTGTTGAAGAATTTCCTTCAGAACCGCCGTTTGATGGGGTGATTAGCCGTGCTTTCGCTTCACTCAATGATATGGTGAGCTGGTGTCACCATTTGCCGGGCCAGAATGGGCGTTTTTATGCGCTAAAAGGGCAGTTGCCTGCAGATGAAATTGATTCGCTGCCAGCAGAATTCAGCGTTGAGTCCGTCGAAAAATTACGCGTTCCGCAGTTGGATGGTGAACGTCATTTGGTGGTTATTAAGCCAAACAAAATTTAATTTTTATCAAAAAAAATAGAGAAAAAACGGCTTTTCAGGTGTTAAAAGTCATAGGTAATAGTGTGGTTAAATGTCGTTACATTTCACTAATGCCTTACGGTTTTGCATCATAACTATAACGTACCGTTTTTTGTTAAAAGCGAAACAAGTCAGCTGTGAAAATATCAGTCTGCTAAAAATAGAACGTAAGAATCACCGTCCGTGTTAATTTTTTATTATAAATGTCAATGAGCGGTTTTTTTGTTGTTAGGCGTTGTTTTTGAAATAGTGGCTATTTTTACGCTTAAATATCAAAAAGATGAAAAGGCATCAATTGCCACGTAAATAAATTATGCGAAGGTGAATATGTTCAATATGTGATCTGGTGCACGCTTTGGCGCCAGTGTTTTCGCGGCATTTGCAGTTTTGCATGATCGTTCACAGTTTGCCTAAAAGTAATAAATGTGGGGCAGCGAAAAATATTTAAACATTTATTCACTTTTTAGCTACTTATTGTTTGAAATCACGAAGGCGCACCGTATAATTTGTCCGCTTTTTGATGCTTGACTCTAAGCCATAAAGAACGTTTTATACGACACGCGGCATACCTCGAAGGGAGCAGGAGTAAAAACGTGATGTCTATGTCGCTCTTGAGTCGAAACGTTGCTCGTAAGCTTTTGCTCACACAGCTTCTGGTTGTAATAGCAAGTGGATTGCTGTTTAGCCTCAAAGACCCTTTCTGGGGCATCTCCGCGTTGTGTGGAGGATTGGCAGTGTTACTGCCTAATGTGTTGTTTATGATATTTGCCTGGCGTCACCAGGTACATACACCAGCGAAGGGCCGAGTAGCCTGGTCGTTCGCTTTCGGCGAAGCCTTCAAGGTATTAGCGATGCTGGTGTTGTTGGTGGTGGCGTTGGCTGTTTTGAAAGCGGTATTCATGCCGCTGATCGTTACGTGGGTTTTGGTGCTGGTGGTTCAGATACTGGCGCCGGCTGTAATTAACAACAAAGGGTAAAGGCATCATGGCTTCAGAAAATATGACGCCGCAGGATTACATAGGACACCATCTGAATAACCTTCAGTTGGACCTACGTACATTCTCGCTGGTGGATCCGCACAACCCCCCAGCCACCTTCTGGACGCTCAATATTGACTCCATTTTCTTCTCGGTGGTTCTGGGTCTGTTGTTCCTGCTTATGTTCCGTAGCGTAGCCAAAAAGGCGACCAGCGGCGTACCAGGTAAATTTCAGACCGCGATTGAGCTGGTAATCGGCTTTGTGCATGGTAGCGTGAAAGACATGTACCATGGCAAAAGCAAGCTGATTGCTCCGCTGGCCCTGACGATTTTCGTCTGGGTATTCCTGATGAACTTGATGGATTTGCTGCCTATCGACCTGCTGCCGTACATCGGTGAGCATATCTTTGGCCTACCGGCTCTGCGTGTGGTTCCGTCTGCTGACGTGAACATCACCCTGTCGATGGCGCTGGGCGTATTTATCCTCATTCTGTTCTACAGCATCAAAATGAAAGGCATCGGTGGCTTCGCGAAAGAGTTGACGCTGCAGCCGTTCAATCACTGGGCGTTCATCCCTGTCAACTTAATCCTTGAAGGGGTAAGCCTGCTGTCCAAACCAATCTCTCTTGGTCTGCGACTGTTCGGCAACATGTATGCCGGTGAGCTGATTTTCATTCTGATTGCTGGTCTGTTGCCGTGGTGGTCACAGTGGATCCTGAATGTGCCTTGGGCCATTTTCCACATACTGATTATCACGCTGCAAGCCTTCATATTTATGGTTCTGACGATTGTCTATCTGTCGATGGCATCTGAAGAGCATTAATTTACCAACACTACTACGTTTTAACTGAAACAAACTGGAGACTGTCATGGAAAACCTGAATATGGATCTGCTGTACATTGCTGCCGCTGTGATGATGGGTCTGGCGGCAATCGGTGCTGCGATCGGTATCGGCATCCTCGGGGGTAAATTCCTGGAAGGCGCAGCGCGTCAACCGGATCTGATTCCTCTGCTGCGTACTCAGTTCTTTATCGTTATGGGTCTGGTGGATGCAATCCCAATGATCGCTGTAGGTCTGGGTCTGTACGTGATGTTTGCTGTCGCGTAGTAAGCGTTGCTTGAATTAAGAGCAATATCAGAACGTTAACTAGATAGAGGCATTGTGCTGTGAATCTTAACGCAACAATCCTCGGCCAGGCCATCGCGTTTGTCCTGTTCGTTCTGTTCTGCATGAAGTACGTATGGCCGCCATTAATGGCTGCCATCGAAAAACGTCAAAAAGAAATTGCTGACGGCCTTGCTTCTGCAGAACGAGCACATAAGGATCTTGACCTTGCAAAGGCCAGCGCGACCGACCAGCTGAAAAAAGCGAAGGCGGAAGCTCAGGTAATCATCGAGCAGGCGAACAAACGCCGTGCTCAGATCCTGGACGAAGCTAAAACTGAAGCAGAGCAGGAACGTACTAAAATCGTGGCACAGGCGCAGGCGGAAATTGACGCCGAGCGTAAACGTGCTCGCGAAGAGCTGCGTAAGCAAGTTGCTATCCTGGCTGTTGCTGGCGCCGAGAAGATCATCGAACGTTCCGTGGATGAAGCTGCTAATAGCGACATCGTGGACAAACTTGTCGCTGAACTGTAAGGAGGGAGGGGCTGATGTCTGAATTTATTACGGTAGCTCGCCCCTACGCCAAAGCAGCTTTTGACTTTGCCGTTGAGCACCAAAGCATTGACCGTTGGCAGGATATGTTGACGTTCGCCGCTGAGGTGACAAAAAACGAACAAATGGCAGAGCTTCTCTCTGGCGCGCTGGCGCCGGAAACGCTCGCTGAGTCGTTTATCGCCGTGTGCGGTGAGCAGCTGGACGAAAGCGGCCAAAACCTGATTAGGGTAATGGCTGAAAATAACCGTCTGAATGCGCTCCCGGATGTTCTTGAGCAGTTTATTCACCTGCGTGCAGCCAGTGAGGCTATCTCTGAGGTAGAAGTCACTTCTGCCAATGCACTGAGTGATGAACAGCTTACGAAGATTAGTGCTGCGATGGAAAAACGTCTGTCACGCAAAGTTAAGCTGAATTGCAAAATCGATAAGTCTGTAATGGCAGGCGTAATCATCCGAGCGGGTGATATGGTCATTGATGGCAGCGTACGCGGCCGTCTTGAGCGCCTTGCAGACGTCTTGCAGTCTTAAGGGGACTGGAGCATGCAACTGAATTCCACCGAAATCAGCGAACTGATCAAGCAGCGCATTGCTCAGTTCAGTGTTGTGAGCGAAGCTCATAACGAAGGTACTATTGTTTCTGTAAGTGACGGTGTTATCCGCATTCACGGCCTGGCCGATTGTATGCAGGGTGAGATGATTTCCCTGCCGGGTAACCGTTACGCTATCGCACTGAACCTGGAGCGCGACTCCGTAGGTGCAGTTGTGATGGGTCCATACGCTGACCTCGCCGAAGGCATGAAGGTTAAGTGTACGGGTCGTATTCTGGAAGTTCCGGTTGGCCGTGGCCTGCTGGGTCGTGTGGTGAACACTCTGGGTTCCCCGATTGACGGTAAAGGTCCGGTTGATAACGATGGCTTCTCGCCAATCGAAGTTATCGCACCAGGCGTAATCGAACGTCAGTCCGTCGACCAGCCAGTACAGACCGGTTATAAATCTGTTGATGCCATGATCCCAATCGGTCGTGGCCAGCGTGAGCTGATCATCGGTGACCGTCAGACAGGTAAAACTGCGATGGCAATCGATGCCATCATCAACCAGCGTGATTCCGGCATCAAATGTGTGTACGTGGCTATCGGCCAGAAAGCGTCCACCATTTCCAACGTGGTTCGTAAACTGGAAGAACACGGCGCACTGTCCAACACCATCGTTGTTGTGGCGACCGCGTCTGAATCTGCTGCACTGCAATACCTGGCACCATATGCCGGTTGCGCAATGGGCGAATACTTCCGTGACCGCGGTGAAGATGCACTGATCGTTTATGATGACCTGTCTAAACAGGCTGTTGCTTACCGTCAGGTTTCCCTGCTGCTGCGTCGTCCGCCAGGACGTGAAGCATTCCCGGGCGACGTATTTTACCTCCACTCCCGTCTGCTGGAACGCGCATCCCGCGTAAACGCGGAATACGTTGAGAAGTTCACCAATGGTGAAGTTAAAGGTAAAACCGGCTCCCTGACCGCTCTGCCGATTATCGAAACCCAGGCGGGTGACGTTTCTGCGTTCGTTCCGACTAACGTAATTTCCATTACCGATGGTCAGATCTTCCTGGAAACCAACCTGTTTAACTCCGGTATTCGTCCGGCAGTTAACCCGGGTATCTCCGTATCTCGTGTTGGTGGTGCAGCGCAGACTAAGATCATCAAGAAACTGTCCGGTGGTATTCGTACCGCTCTGGCACAGTATCGTGAACTGGCAGCGTTTTCTCAGTTCGCTTCCGACCTGGATGAAGCTACTCGTAAGCAGCTGAGCCACGGTCAGAAAGTAACTGAACTGCTGAAGCAGAAACAGTATGCGCCAATGTCTGTTGCACAGCAGGGTGTGGTGCTGTTTGCGGCTGAACGCGGTTACCTCGAAGATGTGGAACTGGCGAAAATCGGTAGCTTCGAAGCCGCTCTGCTGGCTTACGTTGACCGTGACCACGCTCCGCTGATGCAAGAGATCAACCAGTCCGGTGGCTATAACGATGAAATCGAAGGCAAGCTGAAAGCTATCCTCGATTCCTTCAAGGCAACCCAGTCCTGGTAACGTCTGGCGGTCTGCTTTAGGGCGGACCGCAAGGCATTGAGGAGAAGCTCATGGCCGGCGCAAAAGAGATACGTAGTAAGATCGCAAGCGTCCAGAACACGCAGAAGATCACTAAAGCGATGGAGATGGTCGCCGCTTCCAAAATGCGTAAATCGCAGGATCGCATGGCGGCCAGCCGTCCTTATGCAGAGACCATGCGCAAAGTGATTGGTCACCTTGCGAATGGTAATCTGGAATATAAGCACCCTTACCTGGAAGAACGCGACGTTAAACGCGTGGGCTACCTGGTGGTGTCGACCGACCGTGGTCTGTGCGGTGGCTTGAACATTAACCTGTTCAAAAAGCTGCTGGCGGATATGAAAACATGGTCCGATAAAGGCGTTCAGTGCGATATCGCAATGATTGGCTCTAAGGGCGTGTCTTTCTTTAACTCCGTTGGCGGAAACGTGATCGCTCAGGTAACCGG
The DNA here is from genome assembly GCF_030332375.1 of Citrobacter sp. Cpo148. NCBI lineage: Bacteria > Pseudomonadati > Pseudomonadota > Gammaproteobacteria > Enterobacterales > Enterobacteriaceae > Citrobacter > Citrobacter sp. Cpo148. The sequence goes on along the minus strand of NZ_JAOWHY010000050.1, from coordinate 466,659 downwards.
CATGGGGGATAACCCTTCCCTGTCCGAACTGATCGGTCCGGTTAAAGTGATGCTGCAGGCCTACGATGAAGGTCGTCTGGACAAACTGTACGTTGTCAGCAACAAATTTATTAACACCATGTCTCAGACGCCAACCATCACTCAACTGCTGCCTCTGCCGGCATCAGATGATGATGAATTGAAGCGTAAATCCTGGGATTACCTGTATGAGCCAGACCCGAAAGCGCTGCTGGATACCTTGCTGCGTCGTTATGTCGAGTCTCAGGTTTATCAGGGCGTGGTAGAAAACCTGGCCAGCGAGCAGGCCGCACGTATGGTGGCGATGAAAGCCGCGACCGACAATGGCGGCAGCCTGATTAAAGAGCTGCAGTTGGTATACAACAAAGCTCGTCAGGCCAGCATTACTCAGGAACTCACCGAAATCGTCGGTGGTGCATCCGCGGTATAACCAGGTTAATTCGTAGAGGATTCAAGATGGCTACTGGAAAAATTGTCCAGGTAATCGGCGCCGTGGTTGACGTCGAATTCCCTCAGGATGCCGTACCGCGCGTGTACGATGCTCTTGAGGTTATGAATGGTAAAGAGAGCCTGGTGCTGGAAGTTCAGCAGCAGCTCGGCGGCGGTATCGTACGTACCATCGCCATGGGTTCTTCCGACGGTCTGCGTCGTGGTCTGGAAGTTAAAGACCTCGAACACCCGATCGAAGTCCCGGTAGGTAAAGCAACCCTGGGTCGTATCATGAACGTCCTGGGTCACCCGATCGACATGAAAGGCGATATCGGTGAAGAAGAGCGTTGGGCTATCCACCGCGCAGCACCTTCCTACGAAGAGCTGTCCAGCTCTCAGGAACTGCTGGAAACCGGCATCAAAGTTATCGACCTGATGTGTCCGTTCGCTAAGGGCGGTAAAGTCGGTCTGTTCGGTGGTGCGGGTGTAGGTAAAACCGTAAACATGATGGAGCTGATCCGTAACATCGCGATCGAACACTCCGGTTACTCCGTGTTTGCGGGCGTAGGTGAACGTACTCGTGAGGGTAACGACTTCTACCACGAAATGACCGACTCCAACGTACTGGACAAAGTGTCCCTGGTATATGGCCAGATGAACGAGCCGCCGGGAAACCGTCTGCGCGTTGCACTGACCGGTCTGACCATGGCTGAGAAGTTCCGTGACGAAGGTCGTGACGTTCTGCTGTTCGTTGATAACATCTACCGTTACACCCTGGCCGGTACAGAAGTATCTGCACTGCTGGGTCGTATGCCATCAGCGGTAGGCTACCAGCCGACCCTGGCGGAAGAGATGGGTGTTCTTCAGGAACGTATCACCTCTACCAAAACCGGTTCTATCACCTCCGTTCAGGCGGTATACGTACCTGCGGATGACTTGACTGACCCGTCCCCAGCAACCACCTTTGCTCACTTGGATGCAACCGTGGTACTGAGCCGTCAGATCGCGTCTCTGGGTATCTACCCGGCAGTTGACCCGCTGGACTCCACCAGCCGTCAGTTGGATCCGCTGGTTGTTGGTCAGGAACACTACGACACCGCGCGTGGCGTACAGTCCCTGCTGCAGCGTTATCAGGAACTGAAAGACATCATCGCCATCCTGGGTATGGATGAACTGTCTGAAGAAGATAAACTGGTGGTAGCACGTGCGCGTAAGATCCAGCGCTTCCTGTCCCAGCCGTTCTTCGTTGCGGAAGTATTCACCGGTTCTCCGGGTAAATACGTTTCCCTGAAAGACACCATCCGTGGCTTTAAAGGCATCATGGAAGGCGAATACGACCACCTGCCAGAGCAGGCGTTCTACATGGTTGGTTCTATCGACGAAGCCGTGGAAAAAGCCAAAAAACTTTAACGCCTTAATCGGAGGGTGATATGGCAATGACTTACCACCTGGACGTCGTCAGCGCAGAGCAACAAATGTTCTCTGGTCTGGTCGAGAAAATCCAGGTAACGGGTAGTGAAGGTGAACTGGGTATTTTCCCGGGTCACGCACCGCTGCTCACCGCCATTAAGCCTGGTATGATCCGCATCGTTAAACAGTTCGGTCATGAAGAGTTTATCTATCTGTCCGGCGGCATTCTTGAAGTGCAGCCTGGCAGCGTGACCGTACTGGCTGATACCGCGATTCGCGGACAGGATCTCGATGAAGCGAGAGCCCTGGAAGCGAAGCGTAAGGCTGAAGAGCACATTAAGAGCTCTCATGGTGACGTGGATTACGCTCAGGCATCTGCGGAACTGGCCAAAGCGATCGCGAAACTGCGCGTTATCGAGTTGACCAAAAAAGCGATGTAACACCGGCTTGAAAAGCACAAAGGCCAGTCTGGTTTCCAGGCTGGCTTTTTTTATGGATTTGTTTCAGTAAAAGTGGAACTAAAAAGCTGTTTTATTATTTTGTGATTTACATCACAAAAATGTTGATCGGTTAAAAAATGAGGCGTAAACTCTTTTTTGTGTGATGTGTGTCACAAAATTAATTCAGATAAAAACAGGATACCAACATGAAATTGTTTAACAAAATCATCGCCCTTTTCAGCAGCATGGACGTTTAGTCGTTCCCTACCTGCTCTGTGGCGCGATGCTTAATACGGTTTATCAGCTAGCGCCATCGTTATTAAATCCCCCTCCTTCGCTGTATCATTTGTTCTCTGTCTTTCCCCCTCAATTTTCCCTACCCGTTTTTCTGCTTCTCACTGAATCACATAAATAAAATCGTATTATGCTGATGTAATGCTTTATTCATGCGGTAAAAAAATAGCAAAAACATTAACCTAAGGCTTTAATAAGAGCAGACTCCTGGTTTTTGGGAGACAAAAGACGCAGATATAGACGAAAATAGTGAGTTATCAGATGGGGAATCCCCCCTGTTGAACGTTTTATCTTCGGTCCATTTTACGCTGAAAAAAATGTAGTATTTTCAATGTGAAACGGTATAAATTCGTTCTCAAATTACAGTCAGGACGTGTATGTTGAATAATGCTATGAGCGTTGTGATCCTTGCCGCAGGCAAAGGCACGCGTATGTATTCCGATCTTCCTAAAGTGCTGCACACCCTCGCAGGAAAGCCGATGGTTCAGCATGTCATTGATGCAGCTAATGAATTAGGTGCGACTCATGTACACCTTGTCTACGGACACGGTGGCGATCTGCTTAAGCAAACGCTGAAAGATGGCAATCTGAATTGGGTTCTGCAGGCTGAGCAGTTGGGTACCGGCCATGCAATGCAGCAGGCGGCGCCATTCTTTAGTGATGATGAAGACATTTTAATGCTCTATGGCGATGTGCCGCTGATCTCTACCGATACCTTACGTCGCCTGCGTGAAGCCAAACCGCAGGGTGGTATCGGTTTGTTAACGGTAAAACTGGACGACCCATCCGGCTATGGGCGTATTACCCGTGATAACGGCAAAGTTACTGGTATTGTTGAGCATAAAGATGCAACCGACGAGCAGCGTCAAATCCAGGAAATCAACACTGGCATTCTGATTGCCAACGGCGCTGACATGAAGCGTTGGCTGTCTAAACTGACCAACAACAACGTGCAGGGTGAATACTACATCACCGATATCATCGCGATGGCGTATCAGGAAGGACGTGAAATTGCGGCAGTTCATCCGGCACGAATCAGTGAAACGGAAGGGGTAAATAACCGCCTTCAGTTATCCCGTCTGGAACGTGTTTATCAGTCTGAGCAGGCAGAAAAACTGCTGCTGGCGGGCGTGATGCTGCGCGATCCTGCACGTTTTGATCTCCGCGGTACGCTGATTCACGGGCGCGATGTTGAAATTGATACTAACGTTATCATTGAAGGTAACGTAACCGTTGGGGATCGCGTCAAGATTGGCGCTGGCTGTATCATCAAAAGCAGCGTGATTGGTGAGGGGTGTGAGCTTAGCCCGTACAGTGTGGTGGAAGATGCCCATCTGGAAGCCGCTTGCACCATCGGTCCATTCGCGCGTCTGCGCCCGGGTGCAGAGCTGCAGGAAGGCGCACACGTGGGTAACTTCGTCGAAATGAAAAAAGCGCGTCTGGGTAAAGGCTCTAAAGCTGGTCATTTGACCTATCTGGGCGATGCGGAAATTGGCGATAACGTGAATATCGGCGCGGGTACGATCACCTGCAACTACGATGGTGCCAATAAGTTTAAAACCATCATTGGTGATGATGTGTTTGTGGGTTCTGATACTCAGCTGGTGGCACCTGTCACCGTGGGTAAAGGTGCGACGATTGCCGCAGGGACCACCGTAACGCGTAATGTCGCCGATAACGAATTGGTATTAAGCCGTGTACCTCAGGTCCATAAACAGGGCTGGCAGCGTCCGGTGAAGAAGAAGTAATTTATTTTTGCCGGATGGCGGCTTTGCCTTATCCGGCCTACGTGCGGTGACGTTCTGTAGGCCTGATAAGCGTGAGCGCCATCAGGCAGACAAGAGATGAGGGGATAATATAATCCTCCGCTCAACAAGCAGTACCTATAAAAATAACCCCACTCTCTACAAGGCTCGGGGCGCCCGTAAATACGGGTTTTATCCAAAGATTTCGCGTTGTGGTAAGGCGGCAAGCGCGTGAGACCATGGGAGCTTACAATCAGTAAGTGACCATGGCGAAAGCGTGCAGCCAACACAGCCACAGCGTGAAAGATGAAGGATAAATACAGGTTGACCGACAACGACAGGCTAATGCCTAAATTCGGAATCAAAAAATATGTGTGGAATTGTTGGCGCTATCGCGCAGCGTGATGTAGCTGAAATCCTTCTCGAAGGTTTACGTCGTCTGGAATATCGTGGTTATGACTCTGCTGGTCTGGCCGTTGTCGATGCTGAAGGCAACATGACCCGTCTGCGTCGTCTGGGTAAAGTGCAGATGCTGACTGCTGCTGCGGAAGAACATCCGCTGCATGGTGGTACTGGTATTGCTCACACCCGCTGGGCGACACACGGTGAACCTTCAGAAGCGAACGCGCATCCCCATGTTTCTGAACACATTGTTGTGGTGCATAACGGCATCATTGAAAACCATGAACCACTGCGTGAGCTGTTGAAAACGCGTGGCTACACCTTTGTTTCTGAAACCGACACCGAAGTGATTGCTCACCTGGTGCACTGGGAGCTGGAACAGGGTGGTACGTTACGTGAAGCCGTGCTGCGTACTATTCCGCAGCTGCGCGGTGCCTACGGCACGGTGATCATGGATACCCGTAACCCGGAAACCCTGCTGGCGGCCCGTTCTGGCAGCCCGCTGGTGATTGGTCTGGGTATGGGTGAGAACTTTATCGCTTCCGATCAGCTGGCACTGCTGCCGGTAACCCGTCGCTTCATCTTCCTGGAAGAGGGCGACATCGCGGAAGTAACCCGTCGTTCGGTCTCTATTTTCGACAAGTCTGGCGCGGAAGTGAAACGTCAGGATATCGAATCTAATCTGCAATACGATGCGGGCGAAAAAGGTATTTATCGCCACTACATGCAGAAAGAGATCTACGAACAGCCGAACGCAATTAAAAACACGCTGACCGGCCGTATCAGCCACGGTGAAGTGGATTTAAGCGAGTTGGGTTCGCATGCCAACGAGCTGCTGTCTCAGGTTGAGCATATCCAGATTATCGCCTGCGGTACGTCGTACAACTCCGGTATGGTGTCCCGCTACTGGTTTGAATCGCTGGCTGGCATTCCTTGTGATGTCGAAATTGCTTCCGAATTCCGCTATCGCAAATCCGCCGTGCGTCGTAACAGCCTGATGATCACCCTTTCCCAGTCTGGTGAAACGGCAGATACCCTGGCGGGTCTGCGCTTATCCAAAGAGTTGGGCTATCTGGGTTCGCTGGCTATTTGTAACGTACCGGGCTCTTCTCTGGTGCGCGAATCCGACCTGGCGATGATGACCAATGCCGGTACCGAAATCGGCGTGGCCTCCACGAAAGCATTTACCACTCAGCTGACCGTTCTGCTGATGCTGGTGGCGAAACTGTCTCGTCTGAAAGGCCTGGATGTGGCTATTGAGCAGGAAATCGTTCACGGTCTGCAGGCGCTGCCGAGCCGTATTGAGCAGATGCTGTCTCAGGACAAACGCATTGCCGCTCTGGCTGAAGGTTTCTCTGATAAACACCATGCGCTGTTCCTGGGCCGTGGCGATCAGTACCCGATTGCGCTGGAAGGCGCGCTGAAGCTGAAAGAGATCTCGTATATTCACGCTGAAGCTTATGCCGCAGGCGAACTGAAACACGGTCCGCTGGCGCTGATTGATGCCGATATGCCGGTTATCGTGGTTGCGCCGAACAACGAACTGCTGGAAAAACTGAAGTCCAACATTGAAGAAGTTCGCGCCCGTGGTGGTCAACTGTACGTCTTTGCTGACCAGGATGCTGGCTTTACCAGCAGCGAAAATATGCACATCATTGAGATGCCGCATGTGGAAGAGGTGATTGCACCGATCTTCTATACCGTTCCGCTGCAGCTGCTGGCGTATCATGTGGCACTGATTAAAGGCACCGACGTGGATCAGCCGCGTAACCTGGCGAAGTCGGTTACCGTAGAGTAATCCGTACCTAACTGAACTGAAAATGCCCTGCTATGAGCGGGGCATTTTTTTAAACTTGTTCTGTTTTTAATCAATTATCCCGCCTGTTTTATGTGACAAACCGTCATCTTCAGCTACTGTTTGCAGTGTCATAAAAAGAAAATTTTAGCGAAATGTTATTGTCATGGTAATAGATAACATTTTGTTTTAAATGAATTTTTAGACAAATAACTTTCCGTATTTTTCATTGTCATAAAACTGTCATATTTCGTACATTTAACTGTCACCTGTTTGTCCTATTTTGCTCACAGTAGCAACTCAAACAACGATTTACGAAAACCGTGCAGGAGACATTATGAAAGTTATGCGTACCACTGTCGCAACTGTTGTCGCCGCGACCTTATCCATGAGCGCGTTCTCTGCGTTTGCAGCAGCGAGCCTGACAGGTGCAGGTGCAACCTTCCCTGCGCCAGTGTATGCCAAATGGGCAGATACCTATCAGAAAGAGACCGGTAGCAAAGTAAACTACCAGGGTATCGGCTCCTCCGGTGGTGTAAAACAAATTACGGCCAATACCGTTGATTTCGGCGCTTCTGATGCCCCGCTGTCTGACGAGAAACTGGCACAAGAAGGCCTGTTCCAGTTCCCGACCGTTATCGGCGGTGTGGTGCTGGCGGTGAATATCCCTGGACTGAAATCCGGCGAGCTGGTGCTTGACGGTAAAACGCTGGGCGACATCTACCTCGGTAAAATTAAGAAGTGGGATGACGAAGCCATCACCAAACTGAACCCGGGTCTGAAGCTGCCTTCGCAGAATATCGCCGTTGTGCGTCGTGCTGACGGTTCCGGTACGTCCTTTGTCTTCACCAGCTATCTGGCAAAAGTGAACGAAGAGTGGAAATCTAAAATTGGTTCCGGCTCTACCGTTAACTGGCCGACCGGTCTGGGCGGTAAAGGTAACGACGGTATCGCCGCGTTCGTCCAGCGTCTGCCGGGCTCTATCGGTTACGTTGAGTACGCTTACGCTAAGCAGAACAACCTGGCGTACACCAAGCTGGTCTCTGCTGATGGTAAACCGGTAAGCCCGACCGAAGAAAACTTTGCCAACGCCGCTAAAGGCGCTGACTGGAGCAAAACTTTCGCTCAGGATCTGACTAACCAGAAAGGTGACGATGCGTGGCCAATCACTTCCACCACCTTCATCCTGGTCCATAAAGAGCAGAAGAAGCCTGAGCAGGGCGTTGAAGTGCTGAAATTCTTCGACTGGGCATACAAAAATGGTGGCAAACAGGCTAATGACCTGGATTACGCCAGCCTGCCGGACAGCGTGGTTGAGCAGATTCGTGCTGCATGGAAGACCAACGTGAAAGACAGCAGCGGTAAAGCGCTGTACTAATAGAATATCTTTAACGAGTTGGCGGATGGCGCTACGCTTATCCGCCCTACAGTTCCGACTGTAGGCCCAATTTGTAGGCTGGATAAGCGTAGCGCCATCCGGCAGGGCAATTTCGTAAACGCGTTTAACTTAAAGAGTGATTTATGGCTGCAACCAAGCCTGCTTTTAACCCACCGGGTAAAAAGGGTGACATGATATTCAGCGCGCTGGTAAAACTGGCTGCGCTGATTGTGCTATTGATGTTGGGTGGCATTATTGTCTCTCTGGTTATCTCCTCCTGGCCAAGCATACAGAAATTTGGTTTCTCCTTTTTGTGGACCAAAGACTGGGATGCGCCGAACGATATCTACGGCGCGCTGGTACCGATTTACGGTACGCTGGTCACCTCGTTTATTGCATTGCTGATTGCCGTTCCGGTGAGTTTCGGCATTGCGCTGTTCCTGACTGAACTTGCACCTGGCTGGCTGCGTCGCCCGTTGGGTATCGCTATTGAACTGCTGGCAGCAATTCCGAGTATCGTATACGGCATGTGGGGCCTGTTTATCTTTGCCCCGCTGTTTGCGACGTACTTCCAGGAGCCGGTCGGAAACATCCTTTCCAACATTCCGTTTGTTGGCGCACTGTTTGCTGGCCCGGCGTTTGGTATCGGTATTCTGGCGGCTGGTGTGATCCTCGCTATCATGATCATTCCGTACATTGCTGCGGTTATGCGTGATGTGTTCGAACAAACGCCGGTACTGATGAAAGAGTCAGCCTACGGCATCGGCTGTACCACCTGGGAAGTTATCTGGCGTATCGTCCTGCCGTTCACCAAAAATGGTGTGATCGGCGGTGTGATGCTGGGTCTGGGCCGCGCGCTGGGTGAAACCATGGCGGTCACCTTTATCATTGGTAACACCTACCAGCTCGATAGTGCCTCGCTGTACATGCCGGGCAACAGTATTACCTCTGCGCTGGCGAATGAATTTGCCGAAGCGGAATCTGGCCTGCACGTTGCTGCGTTGATGGAACTGGGTCTGATTCTGTTTGTTATCACCTTCATCGTACTGGCGGCGTCTAAGTTCATGATCATGCGCCTTGCGAAGAACGAGGGGGCACGCTAATGGCTACGCTTGAAATGCAAAACACCACTGCGCTGGCGGAGTCCCGCCGTAAAATGCAGGCACGTCGCCGTCTGAAGAACCGCATCGCGCTGACGCTCTCTATGGCGACCATGGCGTTCGGTCTGTTCTGGCTCATTTGGATCCTGATGTCCACGATCACCCGTGGTATTGACGGTATGTCGCTGGCGCTGTTCACCGAAATGACGCCTCCGCCGAATACAGCGGGTGGTGGTCTGGCGAACGCCCTGGCCGGTAGCGGACTGTTAATTCTGTGGGCGACCGTGTTTGGTACACCGCTTGGCATTATGGCGGGTATCTACTTGGCAGAGTACGGACGTAAGTCCTGGCTGGCTGAGGTTATCCGCTTTATCAATGACATTCTGCTGTCTGCGCCATCAATCGTGGTCGGTCTGTTCGTTTACACCATTGTGGTAGCAAAAATGGAACACTTCTCTGGCTGGGCGGGCGTTATCGCGCTGGCGCTGCTGCAGGTGCCCATTGTTATTCGTACCACGGAGAACATGCTCAAGCTGGTGCCGGATAGCCTGCGTGAAGCCGCCTATGCACTGGGTACGCCGAAATGGAAGATGATTTCTGCGATCACCCTGAAGGCGTCTGTCTCGGGGATCATTACAGGCGTTCTGCTAGCGATTGCTCGTATCGCAGGTGAAACGGCTCCGCTGCTGTTTACGTCGCTCTCCAATCAGTTCTGGAGCACCGACATGATGCAGCCTATCGCCAACCTGCCGGTCACTATCTTTAAGTTTGCGATGAGCCCGTTTGCTGAGTGGCAGCAACTGGCCTGGGCCGGGGTACTGATTATTACCCTGTGCGTACTGCTGCTGAACATTCTGGCGCGCGTCATTTTCGCGAAGAAGAAACACGGTTAATTTTTACGGCGTGGCTGATGCGGCGCCGGATGAGGAAGAGATTGAAATGAGTATGGTTGATACTGCCCCAGGTAAGATTCAGGTTCGTGATTTGAACTTCTACTATGGCAAATTCCATGCCCTGAAGAACATCAACCTGGATATTGCTAAAAACCAGGTAACGGCGTTTATCGGGCCGTCAGGCTGTGGTAAATCAACGCTGCTGCGTACGTTCAACAAAATGTTTGAACTGTACCCGGAGCAGCGTGCGGAAGGTGAAATCCTGCTGGATGGCGACAATATTCTCACCAATACCCAGGATATCGCTCTGCTGCGTGCCAAAGTGGGCATGGTATTCCAGAAGCCGACGCCGTTCCCGATGTCCATCTACGACAACATTGCTTTTGGCGTACGTCTGTTTGAGAAACTCTCGCGTGCGGATATGGACGAGCGTGTGCAGTGGGCATTGACCAAGGCCGCATTGTGGAACGAAACCAAAGATAAATTACACCAGAGCGGGTACTCTCTCTCGGGTGGTCAGCAGCAGCGTCTGTGTATTGCGCGTGGTATCGCCATTCGCCCGGAAGTGCTTCTGCTTGATGAGCCATGTTCAGCGCTCGACCCTATTTCTACCGGGCGTATCGAAGAGCTGATCACTGAGCTGAAAGAGGATTACACCGTCGTTATCGTTACCCACAACATGCAGCAGGCTGCGCGTTGTTCCGATCACACGGCATTTATGTACCTGGGCGAGTTGATTGAGTTCAGCAACACGGACGATCTGTTCACCAAGCCCGCGAAGAAACAAACTGAAGATTACATCACCGGTCGTTACGGCTGATTCAGGAGCTTGTTGTGGATAACCTTAACCTTAATAAACATATTTCCGGCCAGTTCAATGCAGAGCTGGAAAGCATCCGTACCCAGGTGATGACCATGGGCGGCATGGTCGAGCAGCAGCTTTCTGATGCAATCACGGCGATGCACAACCAGGACAGCGAGCTGGCAAAACGCGTCATTGAAGGCGATAAGAACGTCAACATGATGGAAGTGGCGATCGACGAAGCCTGCGTGCGTATCATCGCCAAGCGTCAACCGACAGCGAGCGACCTGCGTCTGGTGATGGCGATTATCAAAACCATCGCTGAGCTGGAACGTATTGGCGACGTGGCGGACAAAATTTGCCGTACCGCGCTGGAGAAGTTCTCGCAACAGCACCAGCCGCTGCTGGTAAGCCTGGAATCACTGGGCCGCCACACCGTACAAATGCTGCATGACGTGCTGGATGCGTTTGCGCGTATGGATCTGGACGAAGCAGTGCGTATTTATCGCGAAGATAAGAAAGTTGACCAGGAATATGAAGGCATCGTGCGTCAGCTGATGACTTATATGATGGAAGACCCACGTACCATTCCAAGCGTGCTGACCGCGCTGTTCTGCGCACGTTCCATCGAACGTATCGGTGACCGCTGCCAGAATATCTGCGAATACATCTTCTACTTCGTGAAGGGACAAGACTTCCGTCACGTGGGCGGGGATGAGCTGGATAAGCTGCTGGCGGGCAAAGATCCGAAGGAATAAGCAGCTTGTTGCGTGCGCCGGGATCCCCCGGCGTCGCTATTGTAGGCCGGATAAGGTGTTACGCCGCATCCGGCATTCTGCGCCATTCGCCTGATGGCGCTTTGCTTATCGGGCCTACTGTTTATTCGACGATATTCCAACCCCGCGCTTTCCACAATTCCGGCAACTGTGCCAGATCGGTAAACGTCGTGACTTTTGGATGATCGATCGGTTTGTTATGCGGATCGGCGCAGAAGTAGAACACTTCCATCCCGGCGGCAATCCCCGCCTGCGCACCTGCGCTGGAATCATCAACCAGAATGCAGTTCTCAACGTTAACGTCCATCGCTTTCGCCGCATGGAACATCAGGGCCGGATCGGGCTTCCAACGCTGAATATCGTAGCCGCTGAACAGTAAATCAGGGAAATGGTGCAACATGCCCAGCTTACCCAGCGAATGCTGCATTTTGCTGACTGGACCGTTAGAGACCACACACATTGGTACGGCCATGCTGTCCAGTAGAGCATTGGCACCGGCAATCACCTCCAGTTCCGTATCGAACAGACGTGCGACCTCAGCGCGGTAAACCGGTTCTAAATCGGCTTTTGCCAGTTCGACACCGTGCTCTTCGTTGATAATGTCGATGATCTCGTACAGCTTTACCCCCTTGAAGCGTTTGAAAATTTCTTCAAGATCGAGCGTAATGCCAAACGCCTGGAACATGCTGACATACGCGCGAGAACAAATCACTTCACTGTCGACAAGGGTACCGTCACAGTCAAAAAATACGGCTTCTATCTGGGACATGTCATTTCCGTTTTAACAAGTTTAACGTTTTCGTAATGCATTATTGGGCGACGCAATCGTTGCCGTATAAGCAAAATCAATGAAAAAAGTTGCTCATAACCCAACCCTATTGTCGCATTTTGGTATAGGATAGCGACGAATTTTCCCTCCTTGTTCGGAAATTGATAATGAGTCAACAACACACAACCCAGGCTTCTGGCCAGGGGATGCTGGAACGCGTGTTCAAACTGCGCGAACATGGCACGACGGCACGGACCGAAGTGATCGCCGGTTTAACGACCTTCCTGACGATGGTGTATATCGTTTTTGTTAACCCGCAAATTCTTGGCGTGGCTGGCATGGATACCAGCGCTGTCTTTGTTACCACCTGCCTTATTGCTGCATTTGGTAGCATCCTGATGGGCCTGTTTGCCAACCTGCCGGTCGCACTTGCGCCTGCTATGGGCCTGAACGCATTCTTCGCTTTCGTGGTCGTTGGTGCGATGGGGCTGTCATGGCAGATTGGTATGGGCGCTATCTTCTGGGGCGCTGTTGGTCTGCTGCTGCTGACGATTTTCCGCGTTCGTTACTGGATGATTGCCAATATCCCGGTTAGCCTGCGTGTGGGGATCACCAGCGGTATTGGTCTGTTCATCGGCATGATGGGGCTGAAAAACGCCGGTGTTATCGTCGCCAACAAAGACACGCTGGTGTCTATCGGTAACCTGACGTCCCACAGCGTACTGCTCGGTATCCTGGGCTTCTTTATCATCGCGATTCTGGCGTCCCGTAACATTCACGCGGCGGTGCTGATTTCTATCATCGTAACCACGCTGCTGGGCTGGATGCTGGGCGATGTTCATTACAACGGTATCGTTTCTGCGCCACCGAGCGTGATGTCTGTTATCGGACATGTCGACCTGGCCGGTTCGTTTAACATTGGCCTAGCGGGTGTGATTTTCTCGTTCATGCTGGTTAACCTGTTCGACTCCTCCGGTACGCTGATTGGCGTTACGGATAAAGCCGGTCTGGCGGATGCGAAGGGCAAGTTCCCGCGCATGAAGCAAGCGCTGTATGTGGATAGCGTGTCGTCGGTTACCGGGGCGTTTATCGGGACTTCTTCCGTTACTGCGTATATCGAATCTTCTTCCGGGGTTTCGGTCGGTGGACGTACCGGTCTGACCGCCGTGGTCGTTGGCCTGCTGTTCCTGCTGGTTATCTTCCTGTCGCCGCTGGCGGGGATGGTACCGGGTTATGCGGCCGCTGGTGCGCTGATTTACGTTGGCGTCCTGATGACATCAAGCCTGTCGCGCGTGAAGTGGGATGACCTGACAGAAGCGGTTCCGGCGTTTATTACCGCCGTGATGATGCCATTTAGCTTCTCAATTACCGAAGGTATTGCGCTGGGCTTTATTTCTTACTGCGTGATGAAGATTGGTACCGGACGTTTCCGCGATCTCAGCCCGTGCGTCATCATTGTCGCGCTGCTGTTTGTGCTGAAGATTGTGTTTATCGACGCGCACTAATCGCTGTTTATTTGCCCATATATCAACAAGCCCGGCATATCGCCGGGCTTTTTCTTTTACGCTTTCACGCGCTGAATGTAGTCGCCAAATGCGGTCAATTGACCGGTCAGATGGTCCAGCGTGCTTTGGTCGATCACTTCACCTGTCTGCGGGTCTACTTTGTTCTGAATGACGCCGCCCATAAATTCCGGCTTGTTCATTACCATGGCGTCGAGGAATACCAGGATCTGACGCAGATGATACTGGCAGCGCGCGCCGCCAATAGCACCCATAGAACTGGTCTGGATCAGCACCGGCTTACCCGATAATGGCTGATCGGGCAGGCGGGACAGCCAGTCGATGGCGTTCTTCAGTCCGCCCGGAACAGAATAGTTATATTCAGGTGTTACGATGACGACACCGTCAGCCTTTCTGATTTGCTCAGCCAGCGCTTCTACGCTGGCCGGAAAACCTTCTTCCTGTTGGAGGTCGGCATCGTACAGAGGGATATCACCAATCGACGGCAGCGCGTTCACTTCCATTCCCGCTGGAGCAATCTTGGGCAGCGTACGGGCAACCATTCCATTAAACGAACCTTTGCGCAGACTTCCCAGTAACGTAACAACATTCAATGTTTCAGACATGGCGACTCCTGTTTCATCATGAAGGTTAAATCAAAGCGTATGGCTCTTCGCTGCACATAATTGAGAGAACCGGATCAGACGACCCGTTGGCTCATTGGCGCGAGTCTGGATATCAGGCAAACTTTTCCAGTCCTGTTTACCATCAAACTCCCAAACCTTGAGTTTTTCAATGGTTGGCGTAACTGCAACTGACCACACCAGTACATCTTCCGCATCGCAAATGGCTTCAACCTGCGCCACATGGGCACATTTCAGGCGCCCTGCGCCGGGTAAAAGCTGGAGCTCGCGCGGATCGTCATTGCACACATCGCCAGTGAGTTTGAGTACGCTCTGGCGCAATGTAATGAGCTGCGCGCGTGCTTCGTTGGGGTCGTTTTGGTTATTGATCCACAGGCTTTCGTTACTGGAGAAGCGCCACGTTTCCGCTGAATTTGGATTGTGAAACCCGCGGGTGGCCCGCTGAAGTTCCATATCCAGGCCGCACGTTCCTTCAGTTGTTAGCACAACGCCGACGATATTCCCGGCATAGGAAATCGAAAAACCCGGCAGGTTCTTATCGCGAAAAACGGGCTTACCTTTGGCCTGAGTAACAATTTCGGGCAGCGTGCTGGTGCCGTAAAGCATAAACATCAGTTCAGCGAGAAGACTTCGGGAAGCCAGGAAACGTGTCCGGCGATGAGCGGGTAGATCTCTTGCTTCGATATGACATGGAGAAGGGAGGCGAGCTGAAACCAGGTGTCCCTCCGTAAGAATCCCTCTGGCAAAATGTGTCGCCATTTGTCGCTCCGTGATTAATGGTCCGTGATTATTACCAGAGTAACATTTACACGGCTTCCGGGCAGGCTTTGCTGCCCAAAAACTAAGCGAAAATGGGAGACATTACGCGATATTTACATTTCTGTTGCCAGAATGGTCGATTTAGCAACACCAAAATGAAGGATCTTCAGGAGATATCGCGATAAAGCGCCTTGATCGTGTCTTTTAGCCAGACGATCTTAGGATTGTGGCTGTTGCGTTTATGCCAAAGAAGAGTGAACGGTACGCGCATTTTTTCCAGTTGCGCCGTATCAAATGGCATTGGCCGTGCAACGAGTGGAAGCTGGTGGAGTTGGTTATAACGCTGGCAATAGACCGGTGCGGTGGCTATCAGCGCGTGATCCGGCTGCGCGGCCATAAACAGCGATTGCTCAAAACCGGGCAGACATAACGCGATATTGCGTGCGCGTCCCATTTCTTGCAGGACTTCATCCAGCGCCCATGTATCGCTTTGCTCCCAGCTAATGCTGATGTGCGGATAGCGCAGAAAGGTGTCCAGATTCCACTCTTCCTGCAGTGCGGGATGATCTTCACGTAGCCAGACGCAGGGCAGATCGGAAAACAGCACTTCATGGTCGATCGACAATGGCAACAAACTCAGCAGTTCGCGCGAACGCGGATGGCTTTCGCGCCCGGTAAAGCCAATATCCACTTCACCGCGAATAATGGCATCCAGCGAGTCATAGTCCCAGTTGCGTATTTTGATTGTTGCCTGGGGATAGCGCTGATAAATCTGCTGGGAGAGCGCATTGAACATGATCATCACTAACGGCGTTTCGGCCGCCAGATCAAACTTCAGCCCGCGTGGAGACTCATGGTGCGGCTTATCGAGCAACTGATTGCCCATCTGCATCCATTCAGCAAGGCTCTGCTCCATGCTGACCATCAGCGGCGTCGGTGATAGCCCCAGCGGGGTGTTCACAAACAAGGGATCGTCAAACCAGGTCCGCAGCTTCGACAGCGACTTACTGACCGCCGACGGTGTGACGTTCATCCGTTTGGCGGTTTTAGTGACGCTGCGTTCCTGCATCAACAGCTGCAGGCAGAGCAATAAATTAAGATCGAGACTGCTGAGGGATTTCTTCATGAGTTGGCGCGGACCGGTTAGGTGCAACAGTGATAATCAGCATGATACTCACTATGCTACAGCCAATCAGAATCCCGATCAGCATATTCAGCGCATCAAGGCCAAGAACCGCCGCCAGCCAAATCCACAGCGAGGAACCGCAAACCTGGGCAATACCTAATGCCGAGCTGGCGACGCCCGCGCGCAGCGAGAACGGCCCAAGCGCCTGGCTCATCGCAACACCGAAGCCGACCGAGAATCCGGCGCAGATTAACGTCAGCCCGAAAAGCGTTACTGCGTGTGAAGTGGCAAGGGTTAACACCACGCCGGCACACAGAAACAGCACCTGTGAGGTCAGCATCAGAACGCGGGGCTTAAATACGCTCAGAGCAAATGGCGTAGAGAAAGAGACCGCCATACTGATGCCTGCGGTCATGGCCATCGTGGTGGCATACTCACCACGGTCGAAGCCCATCACTTCCATCAGCAGCACCGGAGACGTATTCACGAAGGTCAGGATCACCGACACGCTGAGGGTGGTAATGGCCAGACGGCTTAAGAAAAAGCGGTTTACCAGTGATTCGGTCGTGTGGTTCTTTTCCGTCGTCGCCATAAGCGTTGCTGGGCGCGATTCTCGCAGCACAAACACCGATAGCAGGCAAACAGCCACACCCATTCCCATCATCGTGTAGAACAGGCTCTGCCACGGGTATTTGAGCATGATCAGATGCCCCATCACTGGAGCCAACACCGGCACAATACAGGTAATACCGTTCAACAACGACAGCACCTTCGCCCGGCGGCGATCGTCGAGCGTATCGCGCAGGATAGCGAAAGCCACCACGTAGCAACAGCCCGCACCTACGCCCTGAATAAAACGACCTATGAGGAATGGCGTACCGCTTTCGGCGAAAGAACATAGCGCAGAGGCGAAAATAAAGATGAGTGCGCCGACTATGGCGACCGGTTTGCGACCTGACTGGTCGGCAATTTTACCGGCGAACAGCATCGCCGTCGCCATTCCTGCCAGATAAACCGAAAACGCGATATGCAGTTGCGCCTCGCTGGCCTGTAAATCGGCAGCAATACGGGGCAGCCCCACCAGATACATATCAATACCGGCAGGATAAAGAAGAACCAGGGCGAAACTGCAGATTAGAAAGCGTGTCATAGCGACCTCATAAGAAATGTGGCGCTAAGCATACGGTCAGAGAGTCAACTGCACGAGTTGCCATTTGGACAACAGTGATTTCCACATGGGAAATAGTTGTTGCCGGATGGCGGCGTAAACGCCTTATCCGGCCTACGGGGCCTGTAGGCCCGGTTAGCATCGCGCCACCGGGCAACACAACGTTACTTACCAATACAGAAGCTGGAGAAAATCCGTCCCAGCAGATCGTCGGAGGTAAACTCTCCTGTGATCTCACTGAGGTTCTGCTGCGCCAGGCGTAGCTCCTCAGCCAGCAATTCTCCGGCCCATGCTCCGAGCAGTTGGGCTTTACCCTGCTCGAGATGCTCCGCCGCTTCTGCCAGCGCCTGCAGGTGACGACGACGGGCCAGGAAGCCGCCTTCCATATTGGTTTCAAAGCCCATGCTCTGTTTGAGATGATTACGCAGTACGTCAACGCCTTCACCGGTACGCGCAGAGAGGCGAACCAGTGAGTGGCCATTTACTTCGCTAAGGCCCAGCGTCTCACCGGTAATATCCGCTTTGTTACGCACCACGGTGATCGGCAGTTTGGCTGGCAGACGGGCAATAAAGTCTGGCCAGATATCTGCCGGGTCCACGGCGTCGGTGGTGGTGCCATCAACCATAAACAGTACACGGTCGGCCTGTTCAATTTCCTGCCAGGCACGTTCGATACCGATGCGTTCAACTTCGTCGCTGGCATCGCGCAAACCGGCGGTGTCGATGATGTGTAGCGGCATGCCGTCGATGTGAATATGCTCACGCAGCACGTCGCGAGTAGTCCCGGCGATATCGGTGACAATGGCCGCCTCACGGCCAGCCAGCGCGTTCAGCAGGCTTGATTTCCCGGCGTTTGGCCGACCGGCAATCACCACCTTCATCCCTTCGCGCAGCAGGCTGCCCTGACGCGCTTCCGCACGCACGGCATCAAGATCGCTGATAACGCTGTTGAGTTGCGCTTCAATCTTGCCGTCAGACAGGAAGTCGATTTCTTCATCCGGGAAGTCGATCGCAGCTTCAACATAGATGCGCAGGTGAGTGAGCGCTTCCACAAGATGATTTACCCGTGCGGAAAATGCGCCCTGCAACGAGTTCAGCGCCGAGCGAGCGGCTTGCTCTGAGCTGGCATCGATCAGGTCGGCAATCGCCTCGGCCTGGGCTAAATCGAGCTTATCATTGAGAAACGCTCGCTCGGAGAATTCACCCGGTCTGGCAATGCGCAGCCCGGGAATGGTCAGAATACGTTTGAGCAGCAGGTCAAGAATCACCGGACCTCCGTGGCCCTGAAGCTCTAAAACGTCTTCGCCGGTAAAGGAGTTTGGGCCGGGGAACCACAAGGCAATCCCCTGATCCAGCGCGCTGCCATCCGCGTCTTTAAACGGCAGATAATCGGCATAACGCGGTTTGGGCAGTTTCCCCAGTACGGTTTCTGCGACCTCACGCGCCTTCAGGCCGGAGATACGCAGGATACCCACGCCACCACGTCCCGGTGGGGTGGCCTGAGCGACGATGGTGTCGTTATGGCTCATGGTTTGTCTCTTCTTAATGCAATAAAAAAGGCGGTCTAATGACCGCCCTTTACTTTATGTTCCGTTTGCCGGATGGCGGCTTCGCCTAATCCGGCCTACACCGAATCAGGAGTTTTTCTTCTCGCGGCTATGCAGGCCACGTTTCTCCAGACCACGGTAAATCAGCTGCTGCTGAATAATGGTTACCAGGTTGCTGACGATATAGTACAGCACCAGACCTGACGGGAACCACAGGAAGAACACGGTGAAGATGACCGGCATGAAGGTCATGATCTTCTGCTGCATCGGGTCGGTTACGGTGGTCGGAGACATCTTCTGAATGAAGAACATCGTCACGCCCATCAGAATCGGCAGGATGTAGTACGGGTCCTGTGCAGACAGGTCATGGATCCACAGGGCGAACGGCGCATGACGCAGTTCAATGGAGCCCATCAGCATGTAGTACAACGCCAGGAAGATTGGCATCTGGATGATCAGCGGGAAGCAGCCGCCCAGCGGGTTTACCTTCTCAGCTTTGTACAGGGCCATCATTTCCTGGCTCTGACGCTGTTTGTCATCGCCCAGACGTTCACGCATAGCCTGAATCTTCGGCTGCAGCATACGCATCTTCGCCATGGAGGTGTACTGCGCTTTGGTCAGCGGGTACATGATGCCACGAACGATAAAGGTGATAACGATGATGGAGAAGCCCCAGTTACCCAGGAAGCTATGGATCCACTTCAGCAGTTTAAACAGCGGCTGAGAAATGAACCACAACCAGCCGTAATCCACGGTCAGATCCAGGTGCGGTGCAACGGCCGCCATTTTATCCTGAATTTCCGGGCCGACCCACAGGGTGCTGGTCATCGCGCCAGTCTGGCCAGGCTGTACCAGTACCGGCTGTGATTTATAGCCGATAGCGGCAATGCCGTTACCCAGGTTAGCGGTATAGAAGTTGTTGGTGCCGTCGTTACGCGGAACCCATGCCGTTGCGAAATACTGTTGCAGCATTGCGACCCAGCCATCTTTAGCATTGACGTTCAGGTTTTCGTTTTCAGCAATGGTGTCGAATTTGTATTTCTCATACTTCTCATCCGGCGTGGAGTACGCCGCGCCACGGAAGGTGTGCAGCGCAAAGTTGCTGCTACCGGTGTCGCGATGAGATGGCAGATTGATGGATTGCTTCAACTGACCAAAGGTGGAGATTTCCAGCGGTTTTTCGCCGGCGTTCTGCACGCTGTAGTTAACGTTGACAGCATATTCACCACGCTTAAGAACAAACGTTTTAGTGAATGTGTTACCCGCTGCGTCAGTATAGGTCATCGGGATCTGCAGTTCGTTCTGACCGTCAGCCAGTACAAACGCGTCTTTATCGACGTTGTACAGCGGACGTGGGCCGTTAGCCGGGTTATCCGGGCCGTCACGACCTGTCAGGCCACTCTGTGCCTGGTAGATGAACTGTGGCGTGGTTTCCAGTAACTGGAACGGTTCGGTAGAACCGAGTTCTTTCGGGTAAGCTGGCAGTGAAGCCTGTTCCACATCACCACCACGGGTGTTGATGGTCAGATCAAGCACGTCAGTTTTAACCGTAATCAGTTTCCCCTGGCCACTGGCCGGTACGCCCTGGTCTGCGGCGCTACCCGCTGCGGTGGTCGTTGTCTGCGTGGTCTGTTGGGCCTGAGGTTGCGGGTTTTTATCCTGCTCCCAGGCTTGCCAGATCATGAAAGACACGAACAGCAAAGCGATGACTAAAAGATTGCGTTGCGAATCCATCGTTAGTGTTCTCTGGTATCAAATGGTCCGGGCGGGACGGGATCGTCACCACCAGGGTGTAAAGGGTGGCATTTTAATACGCGTTTCACCGTCAACCAACTGCCTTTTATCACTCCAAACCTGCGCAATGCCTCAATTCCGTAGCTCGAACAGGTTGGAGTGAAACGGCAATGCGGCCCAAGCAGCGGACTGATCAGGCGTTGATAGACCCGAATGAGGGCTATCAGGACCCGCGAGCCAGGCGACAATGGCGACGCCATAATTTTTCCAACGCTTCCGAGAGAGCACGGTTATCGAGGTCAGCAACCCCTTTTTTCGCCACCACCACGAAATCCATTGCTGGAAGCTCGTGCTGACGTAAACGGAAGCTTTCACGCGTCAGACGTTTAATCCGATTGCGTTCATGCGCACGTTTAACATTTTTCTTGGCGACTGTAAGACCGATACGGGGATGCCCCAGCGAATTCAGGCGGCCGAGGATGGTGATTTGCGGCGTGCCAGCCCGTTGTGGCTGCTGGAAGACGAATGTGAAATGAGTGGGAGTTAACAAACGTAACTCCCTGGGAAATGCGAGCTTAACCACTCAGGGGCTAGCTTTTATTACTTAGAAACGGTCAGACGAGAACGGCCTTTAGCACGACGACGTGCCAGAACCTGACGACCATTTTTATTAGCCATACGAGCACGGAAGCCGTGAGAACGGTTGCGCTTCAGTACAGACGGTTGAAAAGTGCGTTTCATGGCGATTTCTACCTAAACTTGAATAAATTCACTGACTTTTGCGTATACCCGAACGAATTTCGAACGACTTACGCCACAGTGTGGGTGATTAAAGAGGCCGGATTGTAATAATTGTACACTCCGGAGTCAATTCTCTTTCCTTATTTCCCGCTTTTTTCCGCATGGTTTCGCGTAAAAAACAGGCAGCGTTGACGCCGTAAGGCGACCGTTACTCGCTGGGGGTAAGAATTATACGGGCTGGTGGATAAAGCGCAAGGATCGCACGGGATCTTTATTAGATCGTTTAAGCAGTAAAGCATCTTTACTCATTAATTTTTTCAATATGCGCGCTAAAACCTGCAGCACTTCTCCAGGATCGTTTACACTTAGCCGATTCTGGATCATCCTGTGGATAAATCGGGAAGAATCTGTGAGAAACAGAAGATCTCTTTCTCAGTTTACGCTATGATCCGCGGTCCTGATCGTTTCAATGGATCCTGATCGGGTAAAAATTGCAGATAGCAATTCGCACGTCACCCTTTGCATAGGGTCTTGTCGATGTGCGTCAACAATCATGAATGTTTCAGCCTTTGTCATTTATCGACTTTTGTTCGAGTGGAGTCCGCCGTGTCACTTTCGCTTTGGCAGCAGTGTCTTGCCCGATTGCAGGATGAGTTACCAGCCACAGAGTTCAGTATGTGGATACGCCCGTTGCAGGCGGAACTGAGCGATAACACGCTGGCTTTGTATGCGCCAAACCGTTTCGTGCTCGATTGGGTAAGGGATAAATACCTTAATAATATTAATGGATTACTCAATAATTTCTGTGGCGCGGATGCCCCACAGCTGCGCTTTGAAGTCGGCACTAAACCCGTCACGCAAACGCTGAAAACGCCGGTCAACAATGTTGTTGCGCCCGCCCACGTGGCTCAGCAAGTGCAACCACAACGTGCTGCTCCGGCGGCGCGTCCAGGCTGGGATAACGTCCCGGCTCCGGCAGAACCTACCTATCGTTCTAACGTCAACGTCAAACACACGTTTGATAACTTCGTTGAAGGTAAATCTAACCAGCTGGCGCGCGCGGCGGCACGTCAGGTGGCGGACAATCCTGGCGGCGCCTACAATCCGTTATTCCTTTATGGCGGTACGGGTCTGGGTAAAACCCACCTGTTGCACGCTGTCGGTAACGGCATTATGGCGCGTAAGCCAAACGCCAAAGTGGTGTATATGCACTCCGAGCGTTTTGTGCAGGACATGGTCAAAGCCCTGCAAAACAACGCGATCGAAGAGTTTAAACGCTACTACCGTTCCGTTGACGCGCTGCTGATTGACGATATCCAATTCTTCGCGAATAAAGAGCGATCGCAGGAAGAGTTTTTCCACACCTTTAACGCCCTGCTGGAAGGCAATCAGCAGATCATCCTGACCTCGGATCGCTATCCGAAGGAGATCAACGGCGTTGAAGATCGTCTGAAATCCCGCTTTGGCTGGGGACTGACTGTCGCGATCGAACCGCCTGAACTGGAAACGCGTGTTGCGATCCTGATGAAAAAAGCCGACGAAAACGACATTCGTCTGCCGGGTGAAGTCGCGTTCTTTATTGCCAAGCGTCTACGCTCTAACGTACGTGAGCTGGAAGGCGCACTGAACCGCGTGATCGCCAACGCCAATTTTACCGGCCGGGCGATTACTATCGATTTCGTGCGCGAAGCGCTGCGCGATCTGCTGGCTTTGCAGGAAAAGCTGGTCACCATCGACAATATCCAGAAGACGGTGGCGGAGTATTACAAAATCAAAATTGCGGATCTGCTTTCTAAGCGTCGATCTCGCTCGGTAGCTCGTCCGCGCCAGATGGCGATGGCGCTGGCAAAAGAGCTCACTAACCACAGTCTGCCGGAAATTGGCGACGCGTTTGGTGGGCGTGACCATACTACCGTGCTTCATGCCTGCCGCAAGATTGAGCAGTTGCGTGAAGAAAGCCATGATATTAAAGAAGATTTCTCCAATTTAATCAGAACATTATCTTCGTGACGCTATGAAATTTACCGTTGAACGTGAACATTTATTAAAACCGCTTCAGCAGGTCAGCGGCCCGCTGGGTGGACGTCCTACACTGCCTATTCTCGGAAACCTGCTGCTGCAGGTTGCTGACGGCACGCTTTCGCTGACCGGCACCGATCTCGAAATGGAGATGGTGGCGCGCGTGGCGCTGATCCAGCCTCATGAACCTGGTGCGACCACCGTTCCGGCGCGTAAATTCTTCGATATTTGCCGTGGATTGCCGGAAGGCGCGGAAATTGCCGTTCAACTGGAAGGCGACCGTATGCTGGTGCGTTCTGGCCGCAGCCGTTTCTCGCTGTCTACGCTGCCTGCCGCCGACTTCCCGAATCTGGACGACTGGCAGAGCGAAGTCGAATTCACCCTGCCGCAGGCGACGATGAAGCGCCTGATTGAAGCCACGCAGTTTTCGATGGCGCATCAGGACGTACGTTACTACTTAAACGGCATGCTGTTTGAAACCGAAGGGGAAGAGCTGCGTACCGTGGCGACCGACGGTCACCGCCTGGCGGTCTGTTCAATGCCTGTTGGTCAGCCGTTGCCAAGCCATTCGGTGATCGTACCGCGTAAAGGCGTGATTGAACTGATGCGTATGCTCGACGGCGGCGATAACCCGCTGCGCGTGCAGATTGGCAGCAACAACATTCGTGCGCACGTTGGTGACTTCATCTTCACCTCTAAGCTGGTTGATGGCCGTTTCCCGGATTATCGCCGCGTATTGCCGAAGAATCCGGACAAGCATCTGGAAGCCGGTTGCGATATCCTCAAACAGGCGTTTGCGCGTGCGGCGATCCTCTCGAACGAGAAATTCCGCGGCGTGCGTCTGTATGTCAGCGAAAACCAGCTCAAAATCACCGCCAACAACCCGGAGCAGGAAGAAGCAGAAGAAATTCTGGATGTCTCCTATCCTGGTACAGAACTGGAAATCGGCTTTAACGTGAGCTACGTACTGGACGTTCTGAACGCGCTGAAGTGCGAGAACGTGCGTATTCTGCTGACCGATTCCGTATCGAGCGTACAGATTGAAGATGCAGCGTCACAATCTGCAGCCTATGTCGTCATGCCTATGCGCTTGTAAAGAATATCGGGCTATCTTACTTGTTATTCTGGCTCCGGGCAGTGCTCGCAATCCTCACGTACTTCAGTACGCTCCGGTTGCTGTGCGCTGGCCGTAACCAGACTAACTGCGACGATAACGCCCTGGTTATGAGTTGATATGTCGCTATCCCGACTCCTGATTAAAGATTTCCGCAATATTGAAAATGCGGATCTCGCTTTATCCCCTGGCTTTAACTTCCTGGTTGGCGCGAACGGCAGCGGCAAAACCAGTGTGCTGGAAGCCATCTATACGCTCGGCCATGGCCGGGCGTTTCGCAGTTTGCAGATTGGCCGCGTGATTCGCCACGAGCAGGAGTCGTTTGTTTTACACGGGCGTTTGCAGGGTGAAGAACGTGAGACGTCGATTGGCCTGACGAAAGACAAACTGGGCGACAGCAAAGTGCGCATTGACGGCACTGACGGGCACAAGGTCGCAGAACTGGCACACCTGATGCCGATGCAGCTGATCACGCCAGAGGGGTTTACTTTACTCAACGGCGGCCCCAAATACAGAAGAGCATTTCTTGACTGGGGATGCTTTCACAATGAAGCCGGATTTTTCACCGCCTGGAGCAACCTGAAGCGACTGCTCAAGCAGCGCAATGCGGCACTGCGCCAGGTGAGTCGTTATGAGCAACTGCGCCCGTGGGATAGAGAACTTATCCCGCTGGCGGAACAAATCAGCACCTGGCGCGCGGAGTACAGCGCCGGTATCGCGCAGGATATGGCGGATACCTGCCAGCAGTTTCTTCCCGAGTTTTCGCTCTCCTTCTCATTCCAGCGCGGCTGGGAGAAAGAGACTGATTATGCCGAAGTGCTGGAACGCAGTTTTGAACGCGATCGCATGTTGACCTACACTGCGCACGGCCCGCATAAGGCGGATTTCCGCATTCGCGCCGACGGTGCGCCGGTGGAAGATACGTTGTCGCGTGGGCAGCTAAAGCTGCTGATGTGCGCCTTACGTCTGGCGCAAGGGGAGTTCCTGACCCGTGAAAGCGGGCGGCGCTGCCTGTACCTGATAGATGATTTTGCCTCTGAACTGGATGACGCGCGTCGCGGACTGCTGGCCAGCCGCTTAAAAGCCACGCAATCTCAGGTCTTTGTCAGCGCAATCAGCGCTGAACACGTTATAGACATGTCCGATGAAAATTCGAAGATGTTTACCGTGGAAAAGGGTAAAATAACGGATTAACCCAAGATAAAATGAGCGAGAAACGTTGATGTCGAATTCTTATGACTCCTCCAGTATCAAAGTCCTGAAAGGACTGGATGCGGTGCGTAAGCGCCCGGGTATGTATATCGGCGACACGGATGACGGCACCGGTCTGCACCACATGGTATTCGAGGTGGTAGATAACGCTATCGACGAAGCGCTCGCGGGTCACTGTAAAGATATCGTGGTAACGATTCACGCTGACAACTCCGTGTCCGTTACCGATGATGGCCGTGGTATCCCAACCGGTATTCACCCGGAAGAGGGCGTTTCGGCAGCGGAAGTTATCATGACCGTTTTGCACGCAGGCGGTAAATTCGATGATAACTCCTATAAAGTTTCCGGCGGTCTGCACGGCGTGGGTGTTTCCGTCGTTAACGCCCTGTCACAGAAGCTGGAACTGGTGATTCGTCGTGAAGGCAAAGTGCATCAGCAAACTTACGTGCACGGTGTGCCGCAGGCGCCGCTGGCAGTAACCGGCGAAACAGAATTGACCGGGACTCAGGTCCGTTTCTGGCCAAGCCACGAAACCTTTACCAATGTTGTTGAATTTGAATACGACATTCTGGCGAAACGTCTGCGTGAGCTGTCATTCCTGAACTCCGGCGTCTCTATTCGTCTGCGCGACAAGCGCGACGGCAAAGAAGACCATTTCCACTACGAAGGTGGCATCAAGGCGTTTGTTGAATACCTCAACAAAAACAAAACGCCGATCCACCCGAATATCTTCTACTTCTCCACCGAAAAAGACGGTATTGGCGTTGAAGTTGCGCTGCAGTGGAACGATGGTTTCCAGGAAAACATCTACTGCTTCACCAACAACATTCCACAGCGTGACGGCGGTACTCACCTTGCAGGCTTCCGTGCGGCGATGACCCGTACCCTGAACGCCTACATGGACAAAGAAGGCTACAGCAAAAAAGCGAAAGTCAGCGCTACCGGTGACGATGCCCGTGAAGGCCTGATTGCCGTTGTTTCCGTGAAAGTACCGGATCCGAAGTTCTCCTCACAGACCAAAGACAAGCTGGTCTCCTCTGAGGTGAAATCGGCGGTAGAACAGCAGATGAACGAACTGCTGAGCGAATATCTGCTGGAAAACCCGTCTGACGCGAAAATCGTTGTTGGCAAAATTATTGATGCTGCGCGTGCTCGTGAAGCTGCACGTCGTGCGCGTGAAATGACCCGTCGTAAAGGCGCGCTGGACTTAGCGGGTCTGCCGGGCAAGCTGGCGGACTGTCAGGAACGTGACCCGGCGCTGTCCGAACTGTACCTTGTGGAAGGGGACTCCGCGGGCGGTTCTGCGAAGCAGGGCCGTAACCGTAAAAACCAGGCGATTCTGCCGCTGAAGGGTAAAATCCTCAACGTCGAGAAAGCGCGCTTTGACAAGATGCTCTCCTCTCAGGAAGTCGCGACGCTGATCACTGCGCTCGGCTGTGGCATCGGTCGAGACGAGTACAACCCGGACAAACTGCGTTATCACAGCATCATCATCATGACCGATGCGGACGTCGATGGCTCGCACATTCGTACGCTGCTGTTGACCTTCTTCTATCGTCAGATGCCGGAAATCGTTGAACGCGGCCACGTTTACATTGCACAGCCACCGCTGTACAAAGTGAAAAAAGGCAAGCAGGAACAGTACATTAAAGATGACGAAGCGATGGATCAGTATCAGATCTCTATCGCTCTGGATGGTGCTACGCTGCACACCAACGCCAGCGCACCGGCCCTTTCCGGTGAGTCGTTAGAGAAACTGGTTTCTGAATACAACGCGACGCAGAAAATGATTGGCCGTATGGAACGTCGTTTCCCGAAAGCGCTGCTGAAAGAGCTGGTTTATCAACCGACGCTGCCAGAAGCCGATCTGGCTGATGAAGCGAAAGTTACGGCCTGGGTTTCCCAGTTGGTTAACGTGCTTAATGAAAACGAAATGCACGGCAGCACCTGGAATAGCTTCGTGCGTAAAGACGCTGAACTGAACCTGTTCGAACCGGTGATCCGGGTGCGTACCCACGGTGTCGATACTGACTATCCATTGGAACATGAATTTGTGACCGGTGGCGAGTACCATCGTATTTGTACGCTTGGCGAGAAGCTGCGTGGGCTGATCGAAGACGATGCGTTTATCGAACGTGGCGAGCGTCGCCAGCCGGTTGCCAGCTTTGAGCAGGCACTGGAATGGCTGCAGAAAGAGTCTCGTCGTGGCCTCGCTATCCAGCGTTATAAAGGTCTGGGCGAGATGAACCCGGAACAGCTGTGGGAAACCACCATGGATCCGGAAAGCCGTCGCATGTTGCGCGTTACCGTGAAGGATGCGATTGCTGCCGACCAGCTGTTCACCACGCTGATGGGCGATGCCGTTGAACCGCGTCGCGCATTTATCGAAGAGAACGCCCTGAAAGCGGCGAACATCGATATTTAAGCCAATCTGTAGGCCGGATAAGGCGGTTTACGCCGCCATCCGGCAAGACGTTGTATTGTGCCTGATGGCGCGTTGCTTATCAGGCCTTCAAACGACAACCAATCTACAAAAAGGGGAATCTCGATTCCCCTTTCTATCCCCCTTTTCGTAGCTGTTTTTTGAGCGGAATCGCGTTAGCATGAGGACGGACTCATTTAATCCGGGGAACTCATGGCTATCAAACTTATTGCTATCGACATGGATGGCACACTTCTGCTGCCCGATCACACCATTTCACCAGCGGTCAAAACGGCGATTGCCGCGGCACGCGCGCGTGGCGTGAATGTGGTGCTGACCACGGGACGCCCGTATGCCGGCGTTCACAGCTATCTGAAAGAACTACATATGGAACAACCCGGTGACTACTGCATTACCTACAACGGTGCGCTGGTGCAGAAAGCAGGGGATGGCAGTACCGTGGCGCAAACCGCGCTGAGCTATGATGATTATCGCTACCTGGAGCAGCTTTCCCGGGAAGTTGGCTCGCATTTCCACGCCCTCGATCGCAATACGCTGTATACCGCGAACCGTGATATCAGCTACTACACGGTGCACGAATCGTTTGTCGCGACCATCCCGCTGGTGTTCTGTGAAGCCGAGAAAATGGATCCCGCAACCCAGTTCCTGAAAGTGATGATGATTGACGAGCCGGAGATCCTCGATAAAGCTATCTCTCGTCTACCTGCGGAAGTAAAAGAGAAGTACACCGTGCTGAAAAGTGCGCCGTACTTCCTCGAAATCCTCGATAAACGCGTCAATAAAGGGACGGGCGTAAAATCGCTGGCCGATGCGTTAGGCATTAAAGCCGAAGAGGTGATGGCGATTGGCGATCAGGAAAACGACATCGCGATGATTGAATACGCAGGGGTGGGCGTTGCCATGGATAACGCTATTCCGTCAGTCAAAGAAATCGCCAACTTCGTGACGAAATCTAACCTTGAAGATGGCGTCGCGTATGCCATTGAGAAATTTGCGCTGAATTAAGAAATTATGGGCAAGTGCCTTGTTACATTTGCCCATTTAAATATTTATTGGTGATAATAATTAAAAAATAATATTTGTAATGGAGAGGTTACGACATCCAGAGTGATAGTAATGGGCAGCAGTCCGTTTGTGACGAATTCGGGTATATGTGAGGTTTTATATTCGTAAAAACCAACGGTAAATGGATGATAAAACGTAAGCATCTGCGAGTAATCCTGTTTGGTGCTTTTTTTATGGATTGTCCCTTGCAGTTTGGATAGATTTTTAGTGCAGTATTGCGCTGAGCAGTCAAAACCGTAGCCCGTAAGCACTTGTTTAACGTCCTGCGTTTCCCCTGTGTATTTAAGCGTTAATACGCCTTTAAACACCTTTTTATTGTCGCTGATGATGAATTTGGCGATATCAACTGCCTGTAAATTATGACGGTCGATTTGCGGATCTTGCAGCAACTTCACCACGCTTTCGGCACCACTGGTTATCAGATAATCAAACGTTTTACCGACAAAGACATAGCCTTCATTACCATCATTATCTTTACCTGACGATAAGCCAATAACGGTGTCTGTTTCCCACTTTTCCATTGTTGTGTGTGGATCGCCTGCTTTGAGCCACATAAAGCTCAGGCACCCTGATAACATAACGCTAAGCGATGATACGACCAGTGATTTTACCAACCAGCTATATTTTATGTTCAACTTAATCCCTTAAAAAAACGCGCCATAATGTCATAGCCATACTACGCGATTTCTCACGCTTTGCTTTCGCTGGCGGGTGACTTTCAGATTTTGCCAAGGGAATATGCGCAACGCCGCTACGCATAATCCATTTACGGGAAAATGCCGACGTCAGGGTCCGGCTTTTCAGGATTTTGCCATACAGTTTGAGACGTAACTTGTGGGTGGCTTTACGGTAAGCGTGATTCATATCTGGCGTATCCCGCAGCAGTACCGATTTGAGGATCTCCGCGCTGTCCAGCGCATAGCTAATCCCTTCCAGCGAGCTGGCGCTGATAAAACCGGCCGCTTCACCAATCAAAAATGCGTTGTCCTCGCCGCAGACGAAGTCTTTCCAGCGTGAGGGGAATAGCACCGTACATTTTTCACTTTTCACCGGTTTGCCGAACTGGAAATGGAACGCTTCCAGCTTCTCTTTCAGCGCGTCAAAGCGTGCCTGTCCGTCCTTCATGGGGTAGGCGCCACCAAAGATAAAATAGCCATCTTTGCTGATACTCCAGGAATAACAGTCAGTTGCATCGTTATCAAAAATACAGGAATAGAACGGTACGGGATGCTTTTCCGCAAACCATTGTTGAATAGCGACATATTTACGGATTTGGTGCTGTGGATAGAGATGACGGCGCACCAGTGAATTCGCGCCGTCTGCCCCCACCAGATAACGTGCAGTGATCTGCTGCTCCCAACCGTCGGCGCGGAAGATAACATGCCATTTATCGCCCTCGCGCCAGATTTTCCGACACAGGCTGTCGTGATACACCTGCACATCATCAGGGATGAGAGATTTAAGCCATAAATCAAAAGCATGGCGGTTGATATTAATGTAGCTGCGCTGGTAGTTACGCGTCAAAGAAGCGGCAACATCAACCGTTTTAACGCTAAAAATCTGCGGGTTGGCGATAACATCAACGGGTAAGGTTATCCCGTCGCGGATAAACGAACGCTGGGCGTCCGGGGCCAGCAGACCGCCGCAGGGTTTAGTGAAACCTTCGTTGCCGCACTGGCGTTTTTTATCCAACGCAATCACGCGCATTTTTCCGCTCAACTGTCGCGCCAGCGCTGCGCCTGCCGGACCTAAACCGATAATCGCTACGTCAAAATGTTCCATCTTTCTGTCCGCAAAAATGAAGATGGCGATACGCTAAAGCCTGAAAGTGAAGTGCTTGTGAAGTATGATTGTTTTAATCGTCTTGTATCAGGGCATCTCATGAAGCAAATCACCTTTACGCCGCGTAATCATCAGCTTACCAATATCAACACCTGGACATCGGACAGCCAGTGGCTGGTCTTTGATGTGCGCCCTTCCGGCGCTTCCTTTACCGGTGAAACAATTGAGCGCGTCAATATCCATACTGGCGAGCTGGAGGTGATTTACCGGGCTACTCAGGGATCGCACGTTGGCGTGGTGACCGTTCATCCAAAGTTGGAAAAATATGTATTCATTCACGGGCCTGAAAATCCTGATGAAACATGGCATTACGACTTCCATCATCGTCGTGGGGTGATTGTTACGCAGGCTGGGGTGGAGAATCTGGATGCAATGGATATTACTGCGCCCTATACGCCAGGTGCGCTGCGCGGCGGGAGTCATGTGCATGTTTTTAGCCCGAACGGTGAGTTTGTCAGTTTCACCTATAACGACCATGTTCTGCATGAGCGCTCTCCGGCGCTCGATTTACGCAACGTCGGTGTGGCTGCACCGTATGGTCCGGTGAAGGTCTCCGCGCAGCATCCGCGTGAATACAGTGGCAGCCATTGGTGCGTGCTGGTGAGCCAGACGACACCAACGCCAAAACCGGGTAGCGATGAGATTAACCGCGCCTATGAAGAGGGCTGGGTTGGAGAAAACAGGCTGGCGTTTATCGGTGATACGCTATCAGCCACTGGCGAGAAAGTACCGGAGCTGTTTATTGTTGATTTGCCACAGGATGAAAGCGGCTGGAAACAGCCGGGGGACGCGCCTCTGGAGGGGACTGACATGACCATGCCTGCGCCACCATCCGGTATTCGCCAACGCCGTCTGACGTTTACCCATGAGCGCGCCTTCCCGGGGCTGGTGAATCAGCCTCGCCACTGGGTACGCAGTAATCCAAAGGCATCTGAGATTGCGTTTTTAATGCGTGATGACAACGGTATTGTACAGCTGTGGCTGATTTCCCCACAGGGTGGATCGCTGCGTCAGCTTACCCAGTGCGCTACGAATATTCAGTCAGCCTTTAACTGGCACCCATCGGGGAAATGGCTGGGATTTGTACTGGAGAACAGAATTGCCTGTTGTGATGTTCAAACGGGCGAGATTGATTTTTTAACGGAACGTCATGATAACCCTCCGTCGGCCGATGCGATCGTCTTCTCCCCTGATGGTCGACAGGTTGCGTGGATGGAAGACGTCGAGGGTTTCCGCCAGCTGTGGGTGACTGAAACCGGGCGTTAATTTATGGAGCAGACATTTCTGCCGGGGGAATAACGGCGTTCGTGGCCTGGGTTCTCTCCTCGCTCTTTTCTACGCGGGATCTCACCGAGTTATCTTTGCGAAAGAGATCCCAAGGTAGCAATACCGTATCGAGCACCGCGGTAAAAGGCATATCCAGAATCGCCAGCGACTTGGTTCCCCAGTTCGTATCACTTTCGCTAATCATTGTGGCACTGGCTCGCGTGCCAGGATACGTCCCTTCTTTGCCACCTGTATGCGACATTATGCTGGAACAACCGCTTACAAACGCCATCCCACTACACATCGTCAGTGTTACCAACATTTTTTTAATCATCATTTATTCATCTGTATTTATCGTGTTTGCATGGTGAGTTAAAGCGATCCGTTGCGAAAATAACATCACCATTTCGTCGCACTGTGGCGGCCATCGCGATTTAACGAGAACAACTGCTCCCCCCAGTGTATGCAATAGACAACAAACTGCAAAAAAAGTCAGATGAATACGCTTGAAAAGTTT
Organism: Citrobacter sp. Cpo148; assembly: GCF_030332375.1. NCBI lineage: Bacteria > Pseudomonadati > Pseudomonadota > Gammaproteobacteria > Enterobacterales > Enterobacteriaceae > Citrobacter > Citrobacter sp. Cpo148. The sequence continues at coordinate 433,709 of NZ_JAOWHY010000050.1, read as the reverse complement.
GTATTAAGACCCATTTTTAGAGTGTAGACAAATGAAGGGCATGCCTGATGGGTGTCCTGGCTACCTGACCTGTCCATGATGGAAGGTCAATTATTCTCGCTGATTTCAGGAGCTATTGATTATGCGTAACTTTGATTTATCCCCGCTGTACCGTTCTGCTATTGGTTTTGACCGTCTGTTTAACCTGCTGGAAAACAATCAGGGCCAGAGCAATGGCGGCTACCCTCCGTACAACGTGGAGCTGGTAGACGAAAACCATTACCGCATTGCAATTGCCGTTGCCGGTTTTGCTGAAAGCGAACTGGAAATTACTGCCCAGGACAATCTGCTGGTGGTAAAAGGCGCCCATGCGGACGATCAAAAAGAACGTACTTACCTGTATCAGGGTATTGCCGAGCGCAACTTTGAACGCAAGTTCCAGTTAGCGGAGAACATTCATGTTCGCGGCGCAAACCTGGTAAATGGTCTGCTGTATATCGATCTTGAGCGCGTGATTCCTGAAGCGAACAAACCGCGCCGCATCGAAATCAACTAATTCTGTAGGCCGCTTCAGGCGGCCTTGCTAAGTCATCGGCTTGCCGTCAGGGAGCCGAAAGGTACCTACTCGCTTCTTGGAAGGAGATTATTATGCGTAACTACGATTTATCCCCACTGCTGCGTCAATGGATCGGTTTTGACAAACTGGCCAATGCCTTGCAAAACACCGGTGAAAGCCAGAGCTTCCCGCCTTATAACATCGAAAAGAGCGATGATAACCACTACCGCATTACCCTTGCGTTAGCCGGTTTCCGCCAGGAAGATCTGGATATTCAACTGGAAGGCACGCGCCTGACCGTGAAAGGTACGCCGCAGCAGCCGGAAAAAGAGACCAAATGGTTGCATCAGGGGCTGGTCACTCAGCCGTTCAGCCTGAGCTTTACGCTGGCTGAAAATATGGAGGTCTCCGGCGCAAGCTTCACTAACGGCTTGCTGCATATTGATTTGACCCGGAATGAACCTGAAACCATTGCTCCACAACGTATCGCCATCAGCGAACGTCCTGCATTAGATAGTTAAATAGCTCCATGCCTTTGCCCCGCCAGAAATGACGGGGCTTTTTTGTGCGTCAGCACACATGAAACTGACTTGTTGTAACGAATGTTTCACTGTAAAAACATCCAGTATTAATACTCTTAACGAGGGAATGTTTTTATGAGTGAACATCAGCCATTTGAAGCCATGAAACAGTTTGATGATGCCGGGGTTGAATATTGGTCTGCCCGGGCATTCGCTAAAACTCTTGAATATTCAGAGTACCGACATTTTCTACCTGTCATAAAGAAAGCAGTGGAGTCATGTGTAGCCAGTGGTCAATTAGAGAGTGACCATTTCGAGGAGATCCTCGCAATGGTACGAATTGGGTCAGGAGCCAGTCGGAAACTAAAAGACGTAAAACTCTCCCGCTACGCCTGTTATCTGGTCGTGCAAAATGGTGATCCCGCGAAACCTGTTATAGCGGCAGGGCAAACCTACTTTGCTATTCAAACCCGGCGTCAGGAGTTGGCCGATGATGCTGCTTTTAAATCTCTGCGTGAGGATGAAAAACGTTTGTTCTTACGCAATGAACTAAAAGAACACAATAAGCATCTTGTTGAAACTGCACAACTTGCTGGCGTAGAGACCACTTTCGATTTTGCTATCTTTCAAAACCATGGTTACAAGGGGCTTTATGGTGGTTTAGATCAGCGAGCGATTCATGAACGTAAAGGGTTGAAGAAAAGCCAAAAAATTCTCGATCACATGGGGTCTACAGAGCTCGCGGCAAATCTGTTTCGGGCAACGCAAACGGAAGACAAACTGCGCAGAGACTCTGTTAACACCAAACAGCAAGCTAATCAGACGCATTATGAAGTAGGTCGCAAAGTTCGTCAGACTATTCATGATCTGGGGGGCACGATGCCAGAAGCGCTGCCATTGCCAGAAAAAAGCATTCAGCAATTACAAATCGACGTAAAGAAAAACAGTAAAGAGCGCCCTTCTTAAGCGCTCCAGAGCGCCTTGTAGCATGATAATGTGCGCCACTCTGCATTCATGCCTGAACGCTTCAGTCATAATCCTCGTTAAATGAAATGTTATTCACAGGGAACAGAATAATGAGTGATATAGCATTGACGGTCAGCGTTCTGGCATTAGTGGCAGTTGTCGGGTTATGGATCGGCAACATAAAAATACGTGGTGTGGGTTTTGGCATTGGAGGCGTGCTGTTCGGCGGTATTATCGTCGGGCATTTTGTCGATCAGGCAGGGATGACCCTGAGCGGCGACATGCTGCATTTTATTCAGGAATTTGGCCTGATTCTTTTCGTCTACACCATTGGTATTCAGGTGGGGCCGGGCTTTTTTGCTTCTCTGCGCGTTTCGGGCCTGCGGCTGAATCTGTTTGCTGTGCTGATTGTCATCATGGGTGGCATGGTCACCGCGATCCTGCATAAGATTTTTGCCATTCCTCTCCCTGTGGTGCTGGGAATATTCTCTGGAGCGGTCACCAATACCCCGGCGTTAGGTGCGGGGCAGCAAATTCTGCGCGATTTAGGTACGCCTGGCGATGTGGTTGACCAGATGGGGATGAGCTATGCCATGGCTTATCCTTTCGGCATCTGCGGAATTTTACTGACCATGTGGCTGATGCGCCTTATTTTCCGCGTTAACGTCGATGCTGAAGCCCAGCAGCATGAATCCACGCTGACCAACGGGCACGCACTGATTCAGACGATGAACATCCGCGTGGAAAACCCAAACATCAACAATATGGCGATTCAGGATGTCCCGATTCTGAACAGCGACAAAATCATCTGCTCGCGTCTGAAACGTGACGAGACATTGATGGTGCCGTCGCCAGGGACTGTTATCCAGATGGGCGACCTGCTACACCTGGTCGGACAGCCTGCTGACCTGCATAACGCGCAGGTGGTGATTGGGCAGGAGGTAGACACATCGCTGTCTACGCGAGGTACCGATTTACGCGTCGAACGCGTGGTGGTGACCAACGAGCAGGTGCTGGGTAAACGTATCCGCGACCTGCACTTTAAAGAACGTTACGACGTGGTGATTTCCCGCCTGAACCGTGCGGGTGTTGAGCTGGTAGCCAGCAGTGACGCCAGCCTGCAATTCGGGGATATCCTCAATCTGGTGGGGCGTCCCGCGTCCATTGATGCCGTTGCCAATGTTGTGGGTAACGCGCAGCAAAAACTGCAGCAGGTGCAGATGCTGCCGGTATTTATCGGTATCGGGCTGGGTGTTCTACTGGGTTCAATCCCGCTGTTCATCCCGGGGTTCCCGGTGGCGTTGAAACTGGGGTTGGCCGGCGGGCCGCTGATTATGGCCCTGATCCTGGGGCGTATTGGTAGCATCGGTAAGCTGTACTGGTTTATGCCTCCCAGCGCTAACCTGGCGTTGCGAGAGTTGGGTATCGTGCTGTTTCTTGCGGTGGTGGGTCTGAAGTCAGGCGGTGATTTTGTCGATACCCTAACACAGGGCGATGGCCTGAGCTGGGTGGGTTACGGTATTTTCATTACCGCGATTCCGCTTATTACCGTGGGCTTGCTGGCGCGAATCTTTGCCAAAATGAACTATCTGACACTGTGTGGCATGTTGGCTGGCTCAATGACCGATCCCCCGGCTTTGGCGTTTGCTAATAACCTGCATGCCACCAGCGGGGCAGCAGCGCTCTCCTACGCTACCGTTTATCCACTGGTCATGTTCCTGAGGATTATCACCCCGCAACTGTTGGCGGTGCTCTTCTGGGGATTAGGTTAAAACTGACTTATCCGGCCTGCATCTCCTGTAGGCCGGATAAAACGCAACTCTCCATCCGGCATTACAAACACCCTCTCTCTTTCCCATTGTCTCATCACCCGACTCGCCCTCTCGTTTGAGAATCAGGTTCATACTCCTTAACTGTTCCGGTATAACGACCAGACAACAATATTTAAGGAGCTGTCATGAAGATTTCTCGCCTTGGAGAAGCACCGGATTATCGCTTCTCGCTGGCAAATGAGCGTACTTTTCTGGCGTGGATCCGCACCGCGCTCGGATTTCTGGCGGCGGGGGTTGGCCTTGATCAACTGGCCCCGGATTTTGCCACGCCGGTCATCCGTGAGGCGCTTGCCTTGTTGCTGTGTCTGTTTGCCGGCGGTCTGGCGATCTACGGCTACCTGCGCTGGCTACGTAACGAAAAGGCGATGCGACTGAAAGAGGACTTGCCCTACACCCACAGCCTGCTGATTATCAGCGTCATGCTGACTATTGTGGCGGTGATTGTCATGACGCTGGTGCTGTATGCCGGATAGCCGCAAATCCCGACGCATCGCTGACCCGGGGTTACAACCGGAGCGGACTTCACTGGCCTGGTTTCGCACGTTGTTGGGCTATGGCGCGTTAATGGCGCTGGCGATTAAGCACAACTGGCACCAGGCGGGAGTGTTGTTCTGGATATCGGTAGTTGTGCTGGCGATAGTGGCGATTATCCTCTGGCACTACACCCGCAGCCGTAATCTGATGGATGTGAGTCATAGCGATTTTTCTGAATCTCGCGCGGTGCGTGACAAATTTATGATCTCCCTCGCGGTGTTATCCCTCGCAATGCTGTTTGCTGTAACGCATGTTCGCCAACTTATCGTATTTATCGGGAATTTTGCATGACAGGATGTGAGAACATGGATGTTAGTGATGATGTTTTAAACGTGGTGATTGACCATCAGAAGTGTTTACAACCGGTTGAAGTGTACCGTGGTTTGCAACAAGGAAATGTTCGCCTGGTACAATTTATTCCGCTGGTTAAGCACGATGGTTCAGGTCATCTGACAGACGAATCGGTTACGTCTGAGGCATGGGGCCGATTTTTAATTACGATATTTGATATCTGGGTACGTGAAGATATTAATCAGATATCTATCCAGCTTTTCGATAAAACGCTTCGCCAGTGGTGTGGTCTGACGGCACAGATTGAACGACAGACCATGTCATCAATGAATACGCGTTGCCAGACATGCTCATTGTTTCAATATTACCACGGTGATTGTCCTGCGTACTGCGAGGAAAATGGAAAGGGCGTGCTGTGTGCAGGCTATCAGGCTTTCTTCAGCCATACCGCGCCGCATATGCGCGTGATGCGTGACCTGCTTAAGCAGCATCGCTCACCGATGGAGCTGATGGCGATGCTGCGTTAAGCTCAGCTGTATTTAACGTCCTTTGGCCAGATACTGCGCCATTTCATCTTCCGGGACCATTCCACCGCCGGTCGCCCACACCAGGTGGGTGGCGTTATTGAGCTGATCCGCGCTGAAGCCGTGCATGTGCTGATAGTCAGCAGAGGCGCAAACGTGTTGCGGACCGGCCATCCCTGCCAGCGCTGACGGTTCGAGGCGAATACCTTCTTCCTGCGCCAGCCAGCCCAGCATATCGTACATCGTCTGATCGTCCAGAGTGTACAGACCGTCGAGCAGACGTTCCATTGCCCGGCCAACAAAGCCAGACGCACGGCCGACAGCCAGCCCATCAGCCGCCGTCAGGTTGTCGATGCCAATATCCTGCACGGAAATCGTATCGTGCAGTCCGGTATAAATCCCCAGCAGCATGCACGGTGAATGGGTTGGTTCTGCGAAGAAGCAGTGCACGTTATCGCCAAACGCCAGCTTCAGGCCAAACGCCACGCCGCCAGGGCCACCGCCGACGCCGCATGGTAGGTAAACAAACAGTGGATGGTCTGCATCCACCACGCGCCCCTGCTGGGCAAACTGCGCCTTTAAGCGCTGTCCGGCCACCGCATAGCCTAAAAACAGCGTGCGGGAATTTTCATCATCGATAAAGAAGCAGTTTGGATCGGACTCCGCCGCCTTACGGCCCTGTTCAACCGCCACGCCGTAATCTTCTTCATACTCCACGACCGTCACACCGTGACTGCGCAGTTTGGCTTTTTTCCATGCGCGGGCGTCGGCCGACATATGCACCGTCACCTTAAAGCCGATACGGGCGCTCATAATGCCAATCGACATGCCGAGATTACCGGTGGAGCCTACTGCGATGCTGTACTGGCTAAAGAACTGTTTGAATTCGGGCGAAAGCAGAACGCTGTAATCGTCTTGTGTGGTCAGCAGACCGGCTTCCAGCGCCAGTTTTTCCGCGTGGGTCAGTACTTCATAAATGCCACCACGGGCTTTAATCGAGCCAGAAATTGGCAGGTGACTGTCTTTCTTCAGCAGAATTTCGCCATTGATGCGCTGCCCGTACTCTTTCTCCAGCCGCTTTTGCATGGCCGGAATCGCGGCCAGCTCAGATTCAATAATGCCGCCGGTGGCCGCGGTTTCCGGGAATGCCTTTGCCAGGTACGGCGCAAAGCGCGTCAGACGGGCGTGAGCATCCTGAACATCGTGTTCAGTCAGGCCAACATACGGTAAACCTTCCGCAAGAGAGGTGGTGCCAGGGTTAAACCAGGTTGTCTCCTTGAGAGCAACCAGATCTTCCACTAAAGGATACTGGGCGATAAGTGTTTGAATGTTTTCCATAGTCAGTCTCTTTGCGCTTAGATAATAAAGGAAAGCAGGAATGTGCAAGCCAGTGCAATCACGGACGCGATAAATGTCGCGGTCGTATAGTATTTAAACGTTTCATTCAGGGTGGCACCGCAGTATTGCTTCACCAGCCAGAAGAGGGAATCGGTAACGATCGTGCAGCCAATAGCGCCGGAACCGATAGCAATGGCGATGATCTCCGGGCTGACGTTGGGATAGAGCGGCAGCATCGGTGCAACGATTGCCGTGGCGCCCATCATTGCCACCGTGGCGGAACCCACCGCAGCATGCAGGATTAACGCCACCAGCCACGCCAGCAGAATCGGGTGCATATGCATGTTCGAGAGGATCAGCGCAAGAGTATCCGCCAGCCCACTGCTCTTGAGGATAGCGTTGAATGCGCCGCCTGCGCCGATAATCAACAGAATGTTAGCTATGGAGCCAAAACCGTTTTCAGTGTGGGTCAGCAACGTACCCATACCGATGTGCTGACGCAGGCCGAGAATGTAATAGGCAACGAAAACGGCAATAAACATCGCGGTGATCGGGTTACCAATAAACTCCAGCAGCGTATATACCGTGCTGCCTTTCGCCATGTTCAGCTCAGCGACGGTTTTTACCAGCATCAGGCCAATCGGCAGCAGAACGGTAAACAGCGTAGCACCCAGCGACGGCAGCGTACTTTCGTCACGCACTTTAAGGTCAGAAAACTCAGCCGGAACCGGTTTAAACGGCAGACGGTTACCCAGGAATTTCAGGTACAGAGGACCGCCTATCAGCGAGGCCATCAAGCCGACCAGTAAGCCGTAGACAATCACGGTGCCAATGTCTGCGCCCAGCTTGTTCGCCACGAACAGGGCAGCCGGATGCGGTGGTACCACGCAGTGCACCGCCATCAGCGCCGTACACAGCGGAATCGCCAGCTTCAGTAATGAAGTATTGGTTTTCTTGGCAATTGAAAAGGCCAGTGGAATCAACAGCACCACGCCGACTTCAACAAACAGCGTGATCCCGCAAATCAGTCCAACCAGAACCATAATGACGTCGGCGGATAGCCAGCGGCAGCGCTGCAGCGTCAGGCCAATGCGTTCGGCTGCGCCGGACACTTCCATCATTTTGCCCAGAATGGTCCCAAGGCCGATAACCGCGGCGAGGAAGCCCAGCGTACCGCCGATGCCACTCTCAATGGCATTGACCATATCCAACGGCCCCATGCCCATCATCGTACCCACGAAGAAGCTGGCTAACAGTAGCGCCAGAAACGGGTGGAATTTGAACTTCACGATGGTCAAAACGATTAACACGATGCTTATCAGCAGCGTGCTCACAACCCAGATTTGAGAGTGCATAACTCACCTTGCCCTGTGATTAATATAGGGTTATTGGACAAAAATAAGGCATGGTCTGACAAACGATATAAATCCCCATTCACATGAGCCAGATTGCATCAAATGCGTGATTTATGTCTAATTGTGCTTTGTTTATGCGATATGGTTCACTCTGGTTCACCTTTGAGCTGATTTTTGCAGCGAACTTTTTTACACTCCAGCGCATGAATCAGAAGGAAAGGAGGTGAGAATGGATCCCCTACGCGAAGTCAGAAACCGGCTGCTCAACGGCTGGCAGCTGTCAAAGCTGTATACTTTTGAAGTGGCGGCCCGGCATCAGTCGTTTGCGCTGGCGGCAGACGAGCTGTCATTGAGCCCCAGCGCCGTCAGCCATCGCATAAATCAGCTTGAAGATGAGCTTGGCATCCAATTATTTGTTCGTTCTCATCGCAAAGTGGAACTCACTCATGAGGGCAAACGGGTATTTTGGGCGCTGAAGTCGTCACTGGACACGCTCAACCAGGAGATTCTTGATATTAAGAATCAGGAGCTCTCGGGGACGCTCACCGTCTACTCACGGCCTTCTATCGCCCAGTGCTGGCTGGTTCCGGCGCTCGGCGACTTTACCCGTCGCTACCCGTCAATTTCGCTAACCATGTTGACCGGGAACGACAACGTCAATCTACAGCGTGCGGGTATCGATCTCGCCATCTATTTTGACGATGCACCCTCCGCGCAACTCACGCATCACTTCCTGATGGATGAAGAGATCCTGCCGGTGTGCAGCCCGGACTACGCCCGCCGCCATGACCTTACCGGTTCGCTGGTGAATTTGCCGCACTGTACGTTGCTGCACGACAGACAGGCGTGGAGTAACGATTCCGGGACCGATGAGTGGCACAGTTGGGCGCAGAATTTTGCGGCGAATTTGCCGACATCGTCGGGGATTGGTTTTGATCGTTCTGATTTAGCAGTGATTGCGGCAATGAACCATATCGGCGTAGCGATGGGCCGAAAACGGCTGGTGCAAAAACGCCTCGACAGCGGAGAATTGATTGCGCCTTTTGGCGATATGGCGCTGAAATGTCATCAGCATTACTACATCACCACGCTGCCCGGCAGGCAGTGGCCGAAAATCGAGGCGTTTATTGGCTGGCTACAGGAGCAGGTTAAATAAGCGGGTCGCGAATATTTTTTACGCTTTCGCTCTACACGGAAAGTGAAAAAGCGTGCTAAATACGTGATATCACTCCTGATGATTTGCGTAAGGACGACCGTGTTAAAGCCGATTGTTTCCCTTTTACTGTTGGCCAGCGCCACCGTGTGTGCCGCGCAACCTGTGTTGACGGCGGCGCAGTATGTGCAGCAGCTTGGGGTTGGGATGAACGTAGATTGGGCGCGTACCGATCGGGGCATCCGTGAATTCGATCCGCTGGTGGTGCGGGATTATAAGGCGAAAGGGTTGACCCACGTGCGCATTCGCGTGGCGGGTGAGCCTACGGAGGCGCGGCTCATTCATCTGCGCAAGCTGGTGGAAGCCTGCGAGCAGTATGGCGTGATCCCGATAATCGCCTATCAGGCTGACGAGTATAAAAAAGACCCCAGTGCCAGTAACGAAAAAGAGGTGGTTAACTGGTGGGTGGCGGTGGCGCATTACTTTGGCCAAAGCTCGCCGTTGCTGGGTTTCGACCTGATTTATGAACCTGCCGATAAGCTCAACCATAATCAGGCGTCGCTCAATAGGGTGTATGACAAAACCATCCGTACCATCCATGCCATCGATCCACAGCGAATGATATTTATCGCGCCGAAACTGCATGCCGCTCCTGAAGATTTGCCCAACCTAAAGTTGCCGCCGCAAAGTCAGAATACCGTGCTGGCCCAATGGCATATTTTCCCGTGGGGGCCGCTGAAAAATAACGGTAAATACCCGTGGACCTCAGGGACAGCGGCAGAAAAGGCCGCCATTCGCGCCCGTATCAATACCGCCATTCACTGGCAGCAGAAAACCGGTCATGTTAGTTGGGTAGGAGGCTGGTCGCCGGGAGAAACCATCAGGAATGCGCCTTCTGCCTCGCAAATGGCGTTTGCCCGCTTTATGGCTTGCGAGCTGAAGAAAGCGAAAATTCCCTATGCTATCAATGCGGATACGCAGTTCTATGATGGTGAGGAAGGGGCATGGAGACCGGCGCTGGAGCCGTTGTTGAATACCATGATTGCCCCTGAGTGTGAAAAGCCCGGCGAGAAGCCGGGCCATCATACGCTTAAACCGCCTGTCCCTGATGCGACACGCGTGACGCCAGCGGAAGCCAGCAAACAAAAATCAACAGCCCCATAAGGGTCATCAGCAGGCCCAGACTGGCTTGCCCGGTCTGCGGCAGCATGGCAGAGAACCACGCCAGCACGCCGGAACCAATGTTCTGTAATCCACCAACCAGCGCACCAGCAGTACCGGCCAGGAACGGGAAAGGCTCCATTGCGCCGCTGGTTGCCAGCGGAAACAGCATCCCGGCGCCGAAGAAAAACAGTGCGGCGGGAACCAGCAGCGTCCAGACGTTCATCACGTCGAACAGACCAGGGATCCACATCATCAAACCGGCGACCAGACAGCAGATAACTGACTGCCACATTAGCGTCGAGAAACGCTTATTCGGGCGACCGGCGAACCAGGCACCAAAAAACGCCGCCGGAATGGGCAGAATAAACAGGATACTGACCACCATGCTGCTTAAGCCGAGACGCGCGCCTAACAACACCCCGGAACAGGCTTCGAAGACCGCAACGCCCGCCAGGCCGCCGATCAGCATCAGCACGTAACAGGTGAAAGAGCTGTTGCCAAACAGCGTTTTGTAGCTGGCGATAAGCAGTGGACGCGGCGCACCTGCGGGGCGCGTTTCCGGCATCCAGCGCGCCATGCTAAACGTGACGCCTGCACACAGCACCAGCAGGAAGATGTAACAGGCGCGCCAGTTCCACAGGGTATCCAGCATACCGCCAATCAATGGTGCCAGCAGTGGGCTAACCAGAATCCCCATGTTTAACAGGCTGTTCGCATGGCGTAACTGCGTGCCTTCATACAAATCGCGCGGTAACGTTCGCGCCATCACGCCGCCGACGCCTGTTCCCATCCCCTGTATTGCGCTGGCGATAATCAATACCGTCAGGCTGTGGGTGGTTATGGCGACCAGCGTAGCCAGCATAAAAATGGACATCCCGGCGAGGATCACCGGGCGGCGGCCAACGCGATCGGAAAGTGGGCCGTAAATCAGTTGTGACAGGCCGTAGGTCAACAGATAGGCGGCCATCACGCTTTGCACCGCCCCTTCGCGAACGTTCAGTTCACGCGCCATATCAGCAATCGCGGGGATATAAATGGTTTGCGCCATCTGACCTACCGCCACCAGTAATACCAACATCAACAACAAATTGACGCTTCTATGCCTTTTCATTTCGCTGATTACTTTTCAAAAAGTGAAAAAATAAGAATAAGGTGCTGCACTTTCCCGTAAATGCGCGTGGAATCTACCACAACAGAAAAAGAAGGCCAGATAGTGGGCTGGAATGTTTAAACGATGGACGGCAGGAAATGTAAACAAAAAGCGGCAACAAATGTTGCCGGATTGCATCGGGTTTACAGAGGTCATGATAAGCGTAGCAAAACTGCGCCTATGGCAATGCCTCCAGCCGCAACGAGACGTATTCCGGCAACCTTCTCTTTCAGTAGCAGCCACGCGAGCAGCGCGCCAAACAGGATGGAAGTTTCACGCAGCGCAGCGACTACCGCCAACGGAGCCTGAGTCATGGCCCACAGCGCCAGACCGTAAGAACCCATTGTGCCAATCCCGCCAAGAATACCTTTCTTCCACTGCTGTACCAGATAGCGCGACGCTTCCCGGCGTCGGGCAATCATCGCCCAGCCCAGCAGGCAGGAGCCGTTCAGAAAGAAGGTCCACAGCGTATAACCCAGCGCGGTTTCTGATAAACGTACGCCGGTGCCATCAACCAGCGTATATCCGGCGATAAAGCAGGCGTTAATGAGCGCCAGCACGATCCCGCGTTGCGAGCTGCTGCGTCCGTTAAACGCCATGCCGAGGATCGCCAGACAGATCGTGGCAATCCCCACCCAGGCTAGAACAGAGAGGCTATCGCCAAGAAACAGGACGCTGATAATTGCGACCAGCAGCGGCGCTGTGCCGCGCATTAACGGATAGGTCTGGCTCATATCCGAAACCTGATAGGTTTTGGCGACCAGGACGGTATATACAATTTGCAACGCAGTTGAGACGGCTAAAAACGGCAGGCTGGCGGCGGAAGGTTGCGGCGCAAAGGGTAAGAAAATCAATGCCATAATTGCGGCAGAACCGCTGACACCGATCGCTGAGTACAGTTTATCGTTTCCAGCTTTAACAATGGCATTCCAGCTGGCATGCAGCAGCGCGGCGAACAGCAAAATGCAGAAAACAGAAAGCGTCATGGTGGAATTCTTCCCTGAGAATGTCATAAAAACGTAACATATTGGCGCGACACAAGCACCAGGGAGAAGGTGAAAGGGGAGCGGAGTGTTACCCGCCCCCCTTAGGTGCGACTTGAATCCGAATTACTTAACGTATTTCAGAACGGCATCAAGTAGTTGCAGTGCTGCAACAATGAGTTTGAGGATAAGAATAGCGATATCCACGAGGCTCATACGCTCTCCTTTTGGTACAAGGAGCACGGTGCTGACGTACCTCGCCGCTGCCTGTTGCCAGCACCTTTGTTGACATAACACAGTGTGCTCACACGGGGGTTAAGGCGCTGACGGCACCACCCGTTTCAGCCAGGACTTTGATGCGCCGGTTTACGATGCGGCCCCCGCATAACACATTGCGTACCGAGACATTATAGATAAATACTGTATAAATTAACAGTATTTTATGGACGTTACGCTATTCATGTTCCATACTCGAAACCATCAAAATTCGTGCCGAAATTGCGTGTTCTTCGCAGAACGCGTATACTTTTTTCGTTGACATAACACAGTGTGTTCGGCGGCTACCAACCGCACAGCACTGAAAAAAAACCTCGCTCCGGCGGGGTTTTTTGTTTTTCAGCAATGCACAACGAAATGTGATCGTTGACGCATTTTTATGCAGATGAAAATTTTTCCATTGTCACGCTGAAAAACCTGTGTTTGTATAAATCCAGTTAATCAACAAACAGACAGGTCCCTAATGAACCCTTCCATGCTGACTGCGACCCTACTAAAAACTGCGCCATCTCGCGCAGCGGTCGTCGTGCGTGTGGTGGTGGTCGTCGGCAATGCGCCGTAGGGTCCGAATCAACACACGATTCCAAAACCCCGCCGGCGCAAACCGGGCGGGGTTTTTCGTTTCAGAGACCTGCCCGGAGCAAAGGCCCAGAATAAAAGGACTGGAGCATGGCAAGTTCGGGCATAACATCCAAGCGTACGCGTTTTACGGGCGCAGAATTCATCGTTCATTTCCTGGAACGCCAGGGGATTCAGGTTGTTACCGGTATTCCCGGCGGATCGATTCTTCCCGTCTATGACGCCTTAAGTCAAAGCACGCAAATCCGTCATATCCTGGCGCGCCACGAGCAAGGAGCAGGGTTTATCGCGCAGGGAATGGCGAGAACCGATGGCAAACCCGCCGTTTGTATGGCCTGCAGCGGACCGGGCGCAACCAATCTGGTGACCGCCATTGCCGATGCGCGTCTGGATTCCATCCCGCTGGTGTGTATCACCGGGCAGGTTCCGGCTTCAATGATCGGCACCGACGCCTTCCAGGAAGTCGACACCTACGGCATCTCTATCCCCATCACTAAGCACAACTATCTGGTACGCCATATCAGTGAATTACCGCAGGTCATGAGCGATGCGTTCCGCATTGCGCAGTCCGGACGTCCAGGCCCGGTGTGGATAGACATTCCTAAGGATATTCAAACCGCCGTTTTTGACATTGAAGAGATGCCGGAGCCTGCACAGAAAATGGAGGCACCAGCGTTCAGCCAGGACAGCATTCGCGATGCCGCAGCCATGATTAACGCCGCACAGCGTCCGGTGCTGTACCTCGGCGGCGGCGTGATTAACGCACCTGAGCGCGTACGTGAACTGGCGGAAAAAGCGATGCTGCCCACCACTATGACCTTAATGGCGCTCGGTATGTTGCCGAAAGCGCATCCGCTGTCGTTAGGCATGCTGGGCATGCACGGCGCGCGTAGCACTAACTTTATTCTGCAAGAAGCGGATTTATTGATTGTTCTGGGCGCACGTTTTGATGACCGGGCGATTGGTAAAACGGAGCAGTTCTGCCCGAACGCCAAAATCATTCACGTGGATATCGACCGCGCGGAGCTGGGTAAAATCAAACAACCGCACGTGGCGATTCAGGCGGATGTCGATGAGGTTCTGGCACAATTGATCCCATTAATTGACGCGCAGCCGCGAGAGTCGTGGCATCAGACGGTGGCCGATTTACAACGTGAATTCCCTTGCACTATTCCGCAGGAAAGCGACCCGCTCAGCCACTATGGATTGATCAACGCCGTGGCTGCCTGCGTAGACGATAGCGCCATTATCACCACCGACGTAGGCCAGCATCAGATGTGGGCGGCACAGGCTTATCCGCTGAACCGTCCGCGTCAGTGGCTGACCTCCGGCGGTCTGGGAACTATGGGCTTTGGCCTGCCAGCGGCAATTGGCGCGGCGCTGGCCAATCCAGACAAGAAAGTGCTGTGCTTCTCCGGCGACGGCAGCCTGATGATGAATATTCAGGAAATGGCGACAGCCAGCGAAAATCAGCTGGATATTAAAATCATCCTGATGAATAACGAAGCGTTGGGTCTGGTGTATCAGCAGCAGAGTCTGTTCTATAAGCAGGGTGTTTTTGCCGCGACCTATCCGGGGATGATTAACTTTATGCAGATAGCCGCCGGGTTTGGTCTCGAAACCTGCGATCTGAATAACGAAGCGGACCCACAGGCAGCGTTGCAGGAGATTATTAATCGCCCTGGGCCTGCGCTGATCCACGTGCGCATCGATGCCGAACAGAAAGTGTACCCGATGGTGCCGCCGGGTGCGGCAAACACAGAAATGGTGGGGGAATAAGCCATGCAACAGCAGACACATGACAACGTAATCCTGGAACTCACCGTACGCAACCATCCGGGCGTAATGACTCACGTTTGCGGGCTGTTCGCCCGCCGCGCGTTCAACGTAGAAGGCATTCTCTGTCTACCGATTCAGGACAGCGATAAGAGCCGCATCTGGCTACTGGTCAACGACGATCAACGTCTTGAGCAGATGATAAGCCAGATCGACAAGCTGGAAGATGTGGTGAAAGTGGCCCGCAACCAGTCCGATCCGTCGATGTTTAACAAAATTACCGTGTTCTTTGAGTGAGTTAGTCGCCGTCTGAATCTGGGGTGATCACTTTGACAGAGCCGTTCCGGCAGTGGGTTGCGTAATCTGCCGGTAACGGACGGTCGCTTATCAGTACGTCAAAGGTGGAGAGTGGACCAATGCTGGCGGGGGCGACCTCATCGAACAGGGCGTGCCGCGTCAGCAGAATTTTGCGTAATCCGCGTTCCATCGCTTTGCGTTTTGTGGCCAGATCGTCCGGATTGAACCAGCTAACGCCGAAATGCTCATGGACTCCGCTGGCGGAGATAAAGACTTTCCGTGGGTTGAGTGCATCCAGCGGGGAGGGATTGCTGGTGTCGTAAAAGGCGTCACTTTTCGCCCGGTAGGTCCCCCCGCAAAGAATCGCTGTGGCGTTGGGCTTTTCATTTAGCGCTACGAACACCCGGTGCGAGTAGCAAATCCCGGTAAAGGAAATATCGTCCGGGATCATGCTGACCACCAACGGCATTTCCGCACCATTATCAAAAAAGACCAGATCATTTTCACTCACCAGTCCCGCAGCCAGAATGGCAACCGGTAAATCGTCGCGGTGATACTGTTTTTGCGCGGGGAGTGGCGCGTTAACGATGGCAGCAGGTTTGTTCACCATCACAATGTAACCACCGAGCAGCGTGAGTGGTAACGGTTCGTCATCCTGACTGAGATCCCGACGAATAGTCATCACGGAAACTTCCAGCATTCGTGCCGCCTCTTTCAGATGGATTCGGTCGGTCTTCTTCAACAATTCCATCAGACGTCGAATACGTTCTTTTTGCTTAGTTTCCATGTGCTTCTCCACGAATCATGTTCCCATGTTCCTTCAGTAACATTTTTGTGTTTCTGAGAACATGACATTGCCACATTACTATACGTCTGACTATCCGGAAATAAAAGCGTGTTTTTTCACGTTTTATTGATTATATCCAGTTAATTTTCAGTCAATTGTAAGCAACTTCATCATTTGTATTGTGATGTGGGTGTAACGTTTAGTGCAATAAATAAACAATAAAATGATCTTCCAATCGCGATCCTAGTCACAAATGATACGAAAGTAACATGATAATGTTATTTTAATATCATTGTTGTGTGATTGTTTCTGAGAGGTAGTAAAATGGATATCGCGGTTATTGGCTCCAACATGGTGGATCTCATCACCTACATCAACCAGATGCCCAAAGAAGGGGAAACGCTGGAAGCGCCGGCGTTCAAAATTGGCTGCGGGGGCAAAGGCGCAAATCAGGCCGTTGCGGCCGCTAAGCTCAATTCCAAAGTGCTGATGCTGACAAAAGTCGGTGATGATATTTTTGCGGATAACACTATTCGCAATCTCGAATCCTGGGGAATTAATACTACCTATGTCGAAAAGGTACCCTGCACCAGCAGCGGTGTCGCACCGATCTTTGTTAATGCGAACTCCAGCAACAGTATTCTGATTATTAAAGGAGCGAACAAATTTCTCTCCCCGGAAGATATCGATCGTGCGGCGGAAGATCTGAAAAAATGTCAGCTTATTGTCCTGCAACTGGAGGTGCAGCTGGAAACCGTTTATCACGCGATTGAATTTGGCAAAAAACACGGTATTGAAGTGTTACTAAATCCCGCCCCTGCATTACGGGAATTAGATATGTCTTATGCCTGTAAATGTGATTTTTTTGTGCCGAATGAAACCGAGCTGGAAATATTAACCGGTATGCCAGTAGATACTTATGACCATATTCGCGCAGCGGCACGTTCTCTGGTTGATAAAGGTCTGAACAATATTATCGTCACCATGGGTGAGAAAGGTGCGCTGTGGATGACGCGTGACCAGGAAGTCCATGTTCCAGCGTTTAAAGTGAACGCTGTCGATACCAGTGGCGCAGGCGACGCTTTCATCGGTTGTTTTGCTCACTATTACGTTCAAAGCGGTGATGTGGAAGCCGCCATGAAAAAAGCCGCTCTCTTCGCTGCTTTCAGCGTTACCGGGAAAGGCACTCAATCATCTTATCCAAGCATCGAACAATTTAATGAGTTTCTTACCTTAAACGAATAATACTCCTGCACTGTAAAAGGTAGCACTATGAACGATAAAAACATCATTCAGATGCCTGACGGCTATTTGAATAAGACCCCTCTGTTCCAGTTTATTTTGTTATCCTGTTTATTCCCGTTATGGGGATGCGCAGCCGCATTAAATGATATTCTGATTACGCAATTCAAAAGCGTATTTTCACTCAGCAACTTTGCCTCGGCATTAGTTCAGAGTGCCTTTTATGGCGGTTATTTTTTAATTGCGATTCCAGCATCTCTGGTGATTAAAAAGACCAGTTATAAAGTCGCCATATTAATGGGGCTGACCCTTTATATCGTTGGGTGTACGCTCTTTTTCCCGGCATCGCACATGGCCACCTACACCATGTTCCTTGCGGCGATTTTCGCGATTGCGATTGGTCTGAGCTTCCTGGAAACAGCAGCCAACACCTACAGCTCAATGATCGGCCCAAAAGCGTATGCCACTTTACGCCTGAACATCAGTCAGACTTTTTATCCTATTGGTGCGGCTGCTGGCATTCTGCTAGGTAAATATCTGGTCTTCTCTGAAGGTGAAAGCCTGGAAAAACAGATGGCCGGGATGAACGCTGAGCAGATCCATAACTTTAAAGTGTTGATGCTGGAAAATACCCTTGAGCCATACAAGTACATGATTATGGTACTGGTTGTGGTGATGGTGTTATTCCTGCTGACTCGCTTCCCGACCTGTAAAGTCGCGCAAACCACGAGTCATAAACGCCCGTCAGCGATGGATACACTGCGTTATCTGGCCAGCAATGCCCGTTTCCGTCGTGGAATTGTGGCGCAATTTCTTTATGTGGGGATGCAGGTCGCGGTGTGGTCATTCACCATCCGTCTGGCACTGGAATTAGGTGATATCAACGAGCGAGACGCCTCAACCTTCATGGTCTATAGCTTCGCCTGCTTCTTTATCGGCAAGTTTATCGCCAACATTTTGATGACGCGCTTCAATCCGGAAAAAGTGCTGATTCTCTATTCCATTATTGGTGCGCTGTTCCTCGTCTATGTTGCACTGGCGCCAAGCTTCAGCGCTGTGTATGTCGCAGTGCTGGTGAGTGTCCTGTTTGGACCCTGCTGGGCGACAATCTATGCGGGTACGCTTGATACCGTGGATAACGAGCATACCGAAATGGCGGGTGCCGTCATTGTCATGGCGATTGTCGGCGCGGCGGTGGTTCCGGCGATTCAGGGCTATGTGGCCGATATGTTCCATTCATTGCAACTTTCGTTCCTGGTTTCCATGCTGTGCTTCGTGTACGTCGGCATCTACTTCTGGCGTGAAAGCAAAGTGCGCAACAACCTGGCTGAAGCGACAGTTTCCTGAGGAGAGCGATCATGACAACACGTATAACGCTGTGGCGAGAACTCTTTGCAGAGCATCCGCGAATCTTACTGAAGAATAACGACTTCACGGTTACCGCATTTCGTTACGCCAGCGGAGTGGAAGGGCTGAAGGTAGAAAACAGTCGTGGACATCTGGTTATTCTGCCCTGGATGGGGCAGATGATCTGGGATGCTCAGTTTGATGGCCATGACCTGACCATGCGTAACATGTTCAGTCAGCCGAAACCGGCGGCGGAAGTGGTGGCGACCTACGGCTGTTTTGCCTTCCACTCAGGTCTGTTGGCAAATGGCTGCCCATCACCAGAGGATTCACATCCTTTGCACGGTGAAATGGCTTGTGCCGCGATGGATGAAGCTTGGCTGGAGCTGGAGGGTGAGAATTTGCGCGTGGGGGGACGCTATGAGTATGTGATGGGGTTCGGTCATCATTATCAGGCGCATCCTGCGGTGGTAATGCACAAAGCGAGCGCGCTGTTTGATATTCAGATGGCGGTTACCAACCTCGCCTCAGTGGCAATGCCGTTGCAGTACATGTGCCATATGAACTATGCCTACGTACCGGAAGCCACCTTCAGCCAGAATATTCCGGATGAGGCCATGAAGCTGCGTGAGTCGATACCCGCGCATGTTAAGCCGACTGAGCAGTGGCTGGCGTTTAATCAGCGGATTGTACAGGGCGAGGCTTCTCTGGCGCGGCTCAATGAACCCCATTTTTACGATCCGGAAATTGTCTTCTTTGCTGACCAACTGGACAGGTACACTGATAAGCCAGAATTTAGCATGATCGCGCCTGATGGCACCACGTTCGTTACGCGTTTCTCCAGCACGGAGCTGAATTATGTGACGCGTTGGATCCTCTACAACGGCGATCAACAGGTTGCGGCATTCGCCTTGCCTGCAACCTGTCGACCTGAAGGATTCCTGGCAGCACAACGCAATGGCACCTTGATTGAAATAGAACCGCAGCACACCCGGACATTTACAGTCACAACTGGCATAGCCTGATCGCTCAAGGCTTGAACACCAAAGCACTTATCGTTAAGGTAAGCGCTTTTGCTGGGTGGCGGCATTAATGCCTTATCCGGCCTACAACGGCACCCGCCCGTAGGCCTGATAAGCGTAGCGCCATCAGGCATGCCTTAGCGCCAGGATGAACCCATGATTACCGTTGCCCTTATTGACGACCACCTCATCGTCCGCTCCGGCTTTGCCCAACTGCTGGGGCTGGAACCTGATTTGCAGGTGGTCGCTGAGTTTGGCTCAGGCAGTGAGGCGCTGGCGGGATTACCGGGACGCGGCGTGCAGGTGTGTATCTGCGACATCTCGATGCCTGATATCTCTGGTCTTGAACTGTTAAGCCAGTTGCCAAAAGGAATGGCGATTATCATGCTTTCTGTCCACGACAGCCCGGCGCTGGTGGAGCAGGCGCTCAACGCGGGCGCGCGTGGTTTCCTTTCTAAACGTTGTAGCCCGGATGAGCTGATCGCGGCGGTGCATACCGTAGCGACCGGCGGCTGTTACCTGACGCCGGACATCGCCGTCAAACTGGCGGCCGGTCGTCAGGATCCTCTCACCAAACGTGAACGTCAGGTGGCGGAAAAACTGGCGCAAGGTATGGCGGTCAAAGAGATTGCCGCTGAACTGGGTCTGTCGCCGAAAACGGTGCACGTGCATCGCGCTAACTTGATGGAAAAGCTGGGGGTCAGCAACGACGTCGAACTGGCCCGCCGGATGTTTGACGGCTGGCAATGAACACGCTCTGTTCCCGGTTAATCACCGTTGTTGCCTGCTTTTTTATCTTCTCCGCCGCGTGGTTTTGCTTGTGGAGCATCAGCCTGCATCTGGTTGAGCGCCCGGAGCTGGCGGTACTGCTGTTTCCGTTTGGCCTGCGTCTGGGGTTGATGCTGCAATGTCCGCGCGGCTACTGGCCGGTGCTGCTGGGCGCGGAATGGCTGCTTCTTTTCTGGCTGGCGCAGGAAGTGGCGCTGGCCCATTTACCACTTTTGATGATCGGCAGCTTCCTCACGTTACTCCCGGTGATGTTGATTTCGCGATACCGCCATCAGCGCGACTGGCGCACGCTGTTGTTGCAGGGCGCGGCGCTCACGGCGGCGGCGTTGCTGCAATCGCTGCCCTGGCTTGGGCAAGGTGAAGAGGCGTGGAACGCGCTGCTGCTGACGCTCACCGGCGGATTAACGCTGGCGCCGATCTGCCTGGTGTTCTGGCACTATCTGACCAGCACGACCTGGCTGCCGCTGGGCCCGGCGGTGGTGTCGCAGCCGGTGAACTGGCGCGGGCGGCATCTGGTCTGGTACCTGCTGCTGTTTAGCGTCAGCCTGTGGCTACAGCTCGGTTTACCCGCCGAGCTTTCGCGCTTCACGCCGTTTTGCCTCGCGTTGCCGATCATTGCGCTGGCCTGGCACTACGGCTGGCAGGGGGCGCTGATTGCGACGCTGATGAACGCCATCGCGCTGATTGCCAGCCAGACCTGGCACGATCATCCCGTCGATCTGTTGCTCTCGCTGCTGGTGCAAAGCCTGACCGGGCTGCTGCTCGGTGCGGGTATTCAGCGTCTGCGCGAACTTAACCAGTCGCTGCAAAATGAATTAGCACGCAACCATCGTCTGGCGGAACGCCTGCTGGAAACCGAAGAGAGCGTGCGCCGGGATGTGGCGCGCGAACTGCACGATGATATCGGCCAGACCATCACCGCCATTCGCACCCAAGCGGGTATTGTTCAGCGGCTGGCGCCAGAAAACGCAGGGGTGAAGCGCAGCGGGGCGCACATCGAACAACTTTCTCTCGGCGTGTACGATTCGGTGCGTCGCCTGTTAGGCCGTCTGCGACCGCGCCAGCTGGACGATCTCACGCTGGAGCAGGCCATCCGCTCACTGATGCGCGAAATGGAGCTGGAAAGTCGCGGTATCGTCAGCCATCTCGACTGGCGAATTGATGAATCTGCACTTAGCGAAAGCCAGCGGGTGACGCTGTTTCGCGTCTGTCAGGAAGGGCTGAACAATATCGTTAAGCACGCCAACGCCAGCGCGGTGACGCTTCAGGGCTGGCAACAGGATGAACGGCTAATGCTGGTGATTGAGGACGACGGTAGCGGCCTGCCGCCAGGGTCGAATCAACAGGGATTTGGCCTCACTGGGATGCGTGAACGGATTAGCGCCCTCGGCGGAACGCTCTCGATTTCCTGTACGCACGGCACGCGGGTCAGCGTGTCGTTACCCCAGCGATATGTGTAAGGCGCGGTCATGTTTTCGTTTTTAAAAGCTCCGGCCAGTGCGCCGCTCATTACTGATAAGCGTGAAGTGGATGCCCTCTACCGCTACTGGCGGCGGCATATCCTGACCACCATCTGGCTCGGCTACGCGCTGTTCTATTTCACACGCAAAAGCTTCAATGCCGCCGTACCGGATATCCTCACCAGCGGCGTGCTGACTCGCAGCGACATTGGGCTGCTGGCGACGCTGTTTTACATCACCTACGGCCTGTCGAAGTTTGTTTCCGGTATCGTCAGCGACCGATCTAACGCTCGCTATTTTATGGGCATCGGACTGATTGCCACCGGCGTGGTAAACATTCTGTTTGGATTCTCCACCTCGCTATGGGCCTTTGCGGTGCTGTGGGCGCTGAACGCCTTTTTCCAGGGCTGGGGATCGCCGGTCTGCGCGCGTTTATTGACCGCGTGGTATTCGCGTACTGAACGCGGCGGCTGGTGGGCGCTGTGGAACACCGCGCACAACGTCGGCGGGGCGCTGATCCCTATCGTGATGGCGGCGACAGCGCTGCACTACGGCTGGCGCGCCGGGATGATGATCGCCGGTCTGCTGGCGATTGTGGTGGGGATTTTTCTCTGCTGGCGGCTGCGCGACAGGCCGCAGGCGATTGGTCTGCCGCCAATTGGCGACTGGCGGCATGATGAACTGGAAATTGCCCAACAGCAGGAAGGCGCTGGGCTAAGCCGCAAAGAGATCCTCACCCGTTATGTGCTACTGAATCCTTATATCTGGCTGCTGTCACTGTGTTATGTGCTGGTGTACGTGGTCCGTGCCGCGATTAACGACTGGGGCAATCTGTATATGTCGGAGACACTTGGCGTTGATTTGGTCACTGCCAATACCGCCGTGACCATGTTCGAACTGGGCGGCTTCATCGGCGCGTTGGTCGCGGGCTGGGGCTCGGACAAGCTGTTTAACGGCAACCGCGGTCCAATGAACCTGATTTTCGCCGCCGGAATTTTGCTCTCCGTTGGCTCGCTGTGGCTAATGCCGTTCGCCAGCTATGTGATGCAGGCCGCGTGCTTCTTCACCACCGGATTCTTCGTCTTCGGCCCGCAGATGCTGATCGGCATGGCGGCGGCGGAGTGTTCGCACAAAGAGGCGGCGGGCGCGGCAACCGGATTTGTCGGGCTGTTTGCTTATCTGGGGGCATCGCTCTCCGGCTGGCCGCTGGCGAAGGTGATGGAGGTCTGGCACTGGACCGGATTCTTTGTGGTGATCGCTATTGCGGCGGGAATTTCCGCGCTGCTGCTGCTGCCATTTTTAAACGCCCAGGCTCCGCGCGAACTCAACGAAGCGTGATGTACCTCACCTTTTTGCCCCGAGTGGAGCAAAACTAAGAAATTTTCCCGGTTTCACCTGGACGCTGTCTCAGGCGCGTCTTCCGGCTGATTTTTACAATGCCTGCTATTCGCAGGTATAAAAATTAGCTCGGGAGTGTCAAATGCTGGCCTTTCTAAACCAGGTGCGCAAGCCGACCCTGGATCTGCCGCTCGATGTGCGGCGCAAAATGTGGTTCAAACCATTCATGCAGTCCTATCTGGTGGTCTTTATCGGCTACCTGACCATGTACCTGATCCGCAAAAACTTCAACATCGCGCAGAACGACATGATCTCCACCTACGGGCTGAGCATGACGCAGCTGGGGATGATTGGCCTGGGCTTCTCCATCACCTACGGCGTGGGTAAAACGCTGGTTTCCTACTACGCGGACGGCAAAAACACCAAGCAGTTCCTGCCGTTTATGCTGATCCTCTCCGCCATCTGTATGCTTGGCTTCAGCGCCAGCATGGGCGCGGGTTCAACCAGCCTGTTTTTGATGATCGCTTTCTACGCGCTGAGCGGTTTCTTCCAGAGTACTGGTGGCTCATGTAGCTATTCCACCATTACTAAATGGACGCCGCGTCGCAAGCGGGGTTCCTACCTCGGCATGTGGAATATCTCCCACAACCTCGGCGGTGCGGGTGCGGCGGGCGTGGCGCTGTTTGGCGCTAACTATCTGTTCGACGGTCACGTCATCGGTATGTTTATCTTCCCGTCGATTATTGCTCTGATTGTTGGCTTTATCGGCCTGCGCTACGGCAGCGACTCCCCGGAATCTTATGGCCTCGGTAAAGCCGAAGAGCTGTTCGGTGAGGAGATCAGCGAAGAAGACAAAGAAACCGAAGAAAACGAGATGACCAAATGGCAGATCTTTGTTGAGTACGTGCTGAAAAACAAAGTGATCTGGCTGTTATGTTTCTCGAACATCTTCCTGTACGTAGTGCGTATCGGTATCGACCAGTGGTCCACAGTCTACGCCTTCCAGGAGCTGAAGCTTTCCAAAGAAGTGGCGATTCAGGGCTTTACCCTGTTCGAAGTGGGCGCGTTGGTCGGTACGCTGCTGTGGGGCTGGCTCTCTGACCTGGCGAACGGTCGTCGTGCGCTGGTGGCCTGTGTAGCGCTGGCGTTGATTATCGCCACCCTGGGCGTTTATCAGCACGCCAGCAACCAGTACGTTTATCTGGCTTCGCTGTTTGCGCTGGGCTTCCTGGTGTTTGGCCCGCAGCTGTTAATCGGCGTTGCGGCAGTCGGATTTGTGCCGAAAAAAGCGATCGGCGCAGCCGATGGGATTAAAGGCACTTTCGCTTATCTGATTGGTGACAGCTTCGCCAAGCTCGGTCTGGGGATGATTGCCGACGGCACGCCGATTTTCGGGCTGACCGGCTGGGCAGGCACCTTTGCTGCGCTGGATACCGCCGCCATTGGCTGTATCTGCCTGATGGCCATCGTGGCCGTGTTTGAAGAACGTAAAATTCGCCGCGAGAAAAAGATTCAACAATTGAAAGTAGCTTAAGTTAAGTGTGCATTGGTAACTTTTGCCCGCCTTAATGGCGGGCTTTTTTATGCTCTCAACTGGCTGGTTTCATGTACCAGATTGCGCAGCCACTGATGAGCGGCATCGCGATGCGTGCGTTCATGCCAGGCCATGCTTTTTGTAAAACCGGTTATGGGCAGCGGGGGCGGTAAAACGTGCATACGGGTGTCGTCATACGCCAGACGGGCAGGAACAACGGCAATCATATCGCTGATAGCGAGGATGTCCGGCAATACCAGGAAGCTGCTAACTGACAAACCAATCTGCCGTTGGCGTCCGACGCTTGCCAGTGCCTCATCGGTGACGCCCCAGAAACTTTCACCCTCAAAAGAAACCAGCACATGCTCCAGCGCGCAGAAGCGATCGAGCGTCAGCGGTCCCCCCGCATCAGGATGCGCATGACGCATGAGACAAACGTACTCTTCATCATATAACGCCCGGCTGTGCAGGTTGTCGGGCGTGGAATCCGGCGTCAGCAATGCCAGGTCGATTTTCCCCTGCTCAAACTGTGTGGTGAGCAGCACTGGCTCAACCGGGATCACTCGTACACGAATGCCCGGTGCGCGCATGCGAAGCGCGGCAATAAATGGCACGATAACCGCTTTGAGCGCGTAATCCGTAGCGGCGACGGTAAAGGTGAGCGCTGCGGTGAGCGGGTCAAATTGTGTCGGTTTAAGCAGGATATCGATATCGCTGAGGATTTGTTTGACCGGGGCGGCCAACTGTTGGGCACGCAGCGTCGGAACAATGCCATGCGGTGTGCGACTAAACAGCGGATCGTCAAAATAGTCGCGCAGGCGGTTGAGCATACCGCTTACCGCAGGCTGGGTGAGCGACAGCCGCTGCGCCGCCCGGGTTACGCTGCGTTCATCCAGCAGGGCATCCAGCGTTTTTAACAGATTGAGATCGAGCGTTCTGATATCAGATTTCATGATGTCTGCCTGCGAGTTCGATAAGTCACATTATGACACGTTCAGTCGTCGACAGAGGTGAATTTGCCGCTATGATGGGCGTCCTGTCTGGTAATGGATGTGCGCATGATTTGGATAATGCTGGCCACGCTGGTGGTTGTTTTTGTGGTGGGATTTCGGGTACTAACGTCCGGGTCGCGGCGGGCAATTCGCCGTCTGAGCGAGCGGCTGAACATTGATGTCGTGCCGGTAGAATCGATGATCGATCAGATGGGAAAAGTACAGGGTGAGGCTTTTTTACAGTACCTCCACCGTCCTGATGAATCGCATCTACAAAATGCTGCCCAGGTGCTGTTGATCTGGCAAATCGTTATTGTCGACGGCAGTGAGCAGAACTTGTTGCAATGGCACCGCTGGCTGCAAAAAGCCCGGCTGGCTGCACCGATTACCGACGCGCAGGTGCGTCTGGCGCTCGGTTTTCTGCGCGAGATGGAGCCGGATATGCAGGAGCTTAATGCGTTCCAGATGCGCTATAACGCCTTTTTCCAGCCCGAGGATGGCGTGCACTGGCTGCACTGATATCAAAATTTATGATGACGACTATTTTGAATCGTCATTATCTTTATATCTTACGCGAAAGCATGATGTACCTCGTTAACTCACACGACGAGGTACATCATGAATCAAGCGACTCAACAACGTGCAATTATCTGGCCTGCAGCGTATCTGCCGGGGACGACTGATAACTTTGCTTCAAATGAAATTATCGTTGCCGGACTGAGCGCCCGTGCCGTCTGGGCACAGCTTAATGATACAACGCGCTGGCCGACGTATTACAGCAACGTAGCGGATATCCGTTTTCACGACGGTTCCGGTCCATTGTTAAGCATGGATGCCCGCTTTCGTTTTACGACTTTTGGTTTCCCCATCGAAGCGCAAATCACTGAGTATGTGCCGCCGGTTGACGGCCAGGCCGCGCGTGTTGCCTGGCATGGCTGGGCGGAAGGCGACGCCACTACACGTCTGGATGTGATCCACGCCTGGCTCTTTGAGGATTTACCCGGCGGGCGCGTACGTATTCTGACCCAGGAATCACAAATTGGCGTTCCGGCACAAGAACTGGCACTTACGCTGCCCAATCCGATGATCAACGGTCACCAGGAGTGGATAACCGGCCTGGCCCGGGCTGCGCGTGACGCTTAATTGAGCCAGAAAGGGCTCTCTGTCCTGGGCCGGATAAGGCACAGCCGATCTCCGGTGAATAGTTGTCAAAACGTTAAATACGTCACAAATTTAATGTTACACTGCGTAACTTTTCTACAATAACCCCACGCAGGTAGCAAAATGAGTGAAGCTGTTGAACAAAAATCCCGCGCTGAGGCAAATTCCCGACCTAACTGGTCGGCGGTATTTGCCGTGGCGTTCTGCGTTGCCTGCCTGATAACCGTTGAATTTCTCCCCGTTAGCCTGTTAACGCCGATGGCGCAGGATTTGGGGATTTCTGAAGGCGTGGCCGGGCAATCGGTGACCGTGACGGCATTTGTCGCCATGTTCGCCAGCCTGTTTGTGACGCAAATTATTCAGGCGACCGATCGTCGCTATGTGGTGATCCTGTTTTCGGTGCTACTGACGCTTTCCTGTCTGCTGGTTTCCTTTGCCAATTCTTTTTCGCTGCTGCTCGTTGGCCGCGCCTGCCTCGGTCTGGCGCTTGGCGGCTTCTGGGCGATGTCGGCGTCGCTGACCATGCGTCTGGTTCCTGCACGTACGGTGCCGAAAGCGCTGTCGGTTATTTTTGGCGCGGTCTCCATCGCGCTGGTAATTGCCGCGCCGCTGGGGAGCTTTTTGGGCGGCATTATCGGCTGGCGTAACGTGTTTAATGCGGCGGCGGTAATGGGCGTGCTGTGCACGATTTGGGTGGTGAGAGCGTTGCCTTCGCTGCCTGGTGAACCTTCGCATCAGAAACAAAACATGTTCAGCCTGTTGCAGCGTCCTGGGGTGATGGCCGGGATGATTGCCATCTTCATGTCCTTTGCTGGTCAGTTCGCCTTCTTTACCTATATTCGCCCGATCTATATGAATCTGGCGGGCTTTGACGTTGATGGCCTGACGCTGGTGCTGCTGAGCTTCGGTATTGCCAGTTTTGTTGGTACGTCGTTCTCGTCGATGATTTTGAAGCGTTCGGTCAAACTGGCGTTAGCCGGTGCGCCACTGGTGCTGGCGCTCAGTGCGCTGGTCCTGATCCTGTGGGGCAGCGACAAAGTGGTCGCGGCGGGTATTGCGATTATTTGGGGGCTGTTGTTTGCGCTGGTACCGGTCGGCTGGTCGACGTGGATCACCCGTTCGCTTGCCGATCAGGCAGAAAAAGCCGGATCCGTCCAGGTCGCCGTGATCCAGCTTGCCAATACCTGCGGGGCAGCGGTGGGAGGCTATGCGCTCGATACCCTCGGACTGCTGTCGCCCCTGATGCTTTCCGGCAGCCTGATGCTGCTGACGGCGCTTTTGGTGGCAGCGAAAGTTCGCATAAAAGGTATGCAATAATCTCGGTGTTGTTCGCCGGATAAGGCGTTCTCGCCGTATCCGGCACTTCACGACTCACTAATCAGAACCATGCTTCCCACATGGCACCAAGGTTAAAGTCGTCCAGCGTTTCATCCTGCGTGCCGTTGACCCGCGCGGTGCGATCGTTATCCACCTTGCCGCCGGTGACGTAGAAGCGCAGCATCGGGCGGAACTCTGGTCCCATGGCGATCGACATGTTCTGCGACAGCGTCAGTTTCCAGCCGTGGTTATCCCCGCCGTTGTCGTAATCTACGCGCTGATAGCCCGCTTCCAGCCAGGTGGAGTGAACGTCGTTCCAGAAGTACATTGGACGCACAATCGCGCCGTAGTTCTTACGGTTATCGCTCTTATCGGTGCTGTTGTCGTAATCATGGAATGCTAACAGGTATTCCACCTGCGCCTGGCGGGTAAACTTATGACTTCCCTCGAAGCTGGCGTAAACCGTAGTCAGGTCGTCGGTTTTGTTATAGACGCTGTTGTCGGAGTTATCAGAATAACGGGCAATCACTTTATTCACGCCGCTGTCGTTGGTGTGGCTCAGCACGAATGCGCCCTGCCAGGCTTTCAGGCGGTCATCGCTCTCGACGGCTTTGGAGTCAAAACCGTAGTTGGCGTAGATCTCCAGATCCAGCGGGCCCACTTTCATATTGTGAATTTTTGACGTCACAGCGTAGTTGCCTTTATCGCCGGTACCGGAACCGCCGGTACAGGTAATACGCGATGGGTTGGCTTCGTCTTCCATCACTTCCGGGCTGCACGATTCAACTGCGGCAACGGTGGCGACATCAAACTGTACGCCGCCGATGTCGAAGTTCTTCACCCCGGCGCCCTGGCCGTCGTGGTTCATCCAGAAGTAGTCGTTGATACCCTGTTGCGGACGCTGGTGGAAGTCGCGGCCTGCCCAGATATAGGCGTTGGGATTGGATTCCAGTACGTTGGTGACGCCCGCGTAGGCTTTTTTCAGGTTAACTTCGTCGCCCCAGTGGTCGATCATCACGTTGATGTCCCAGATGGCGCCGTTATCGCTTTTGAACGCTTTTGAGAGCTGGAACTCGCCGCCGTTGCCTTCGTTACCCAGGCGACCGATAGCGGAAGCACCGTTGTAGGAGCCATCAACGCCAACGTATTTCTGATCGCCGCTCTGGAAATGCGCGCCGTAACGCGCATAGCCGCTGAATTTCACACCGAACGGAATAGCCATATCCGGCGATTGCGCCGCGCTTTGCGGCTCGTTAATGACATCGGTTTTTTTCGCCACGGCGGCGTCCATTTTTGCCTGACGCTCAGCCAGCGCTTTATCGACGGCTTTGGCAACGATGGCATCGATTTGTTCTTGTGTGAATTCCTGTGCGAGGACAGAAATTGGGCACAGCGCGGCGACGACCGCCAGCGTGACTGGAAGTTTTTTTATCATGTTCATGGTTATCTCATCGACACTTTACCCTTCAGTTTGCGTAGAGCATTCTGAATAAGCGTGTGCATTAATTTATTTTAAGATAATAACCATCCCGTCTCGGTTTAATTTGCTATCACCAAAACAAGTTGATTTGTCTATTTAATAACGGGTACAGGGCTGCTTTATTTAATCGTAATGCTTTCTCCGTTGTTGAATGTGTAATTAACGATTAACGCTGATACAGATGAATAATTTCTTCTGACAGTTCGCGGGCTAATAACGACGTCATTAAGTGGTCCTGCGCATGCACCATAATTAATGTCATTGGTTGCCGGGCTTCCCCGGCGTCCTGTTCGATCAATTTGGTTTGCATGTGATGAGCCTGACGGGCGTAACCGTCAGCCTCACGAAGCAGGCTTTTTGCCTCGTCAATATTGCCAGCGCGCGCGGCATGCAGCGCTTCAAAGCACAGACTGCGGGACTGCCCGGCATTGACGATGATTTCCATTACTGCTTCTTCTAATGCAATCATGTTGTTCTCTTCCTAATCGAATCCGTTATTTTCGGCGGTCTGGGCAAACCATTCGCCGCTTTTTTTCACCGTACGTTTTTGCGTTGCTAAATCTAACTGAACAAAACCGTAGCGGTTTTTATAGCCGTTAAGCCATGACCAGTTATCAATAAAGGTCCACATATGGTAGCCAAGACAATTACAGCCTTCGCTAATTCCTTTATGTAGCCATTTAAGATGATCAGAGACAAATTCAATACGGTAGCTGTCGTTGATTTGCTCTTGCTGAATAAAACGCTGCTCATTCTCGACACCCATACCGTTTTCAGAAATAAAACAGCGCGGGTTGCCATAATTATCACGCAGATTGGTAATAATATCGTAAATACCCGGCTCATAAATTTCCCAGCCACGGTAGGGGTTCATTTTCCGCCCCGGCATTTCGTAATAATCAAACAGCCACTCCGGCATAAACGGTGCATCCGGGTTGACGGCGCTATCACGACATTTCACGCGACGCGGCTGATAGTAGTTGATGCCGAGCAGGTCGATTTTGCCCTCGGCGATTAACTGGCTGTCGCCTGGCTGACATGTTGGTAATTGATCATACTCCTTCAGCAGCTCAACCAGATCCGCCGGATATTCACCCTTCAGCACCGGGTCGAGGAAGCTGCGGTTAAACAGCAGATCCGCATAGTGTGCGGCTTTTACATCCGCCGGATTTTGTGAGCGCGGGTAGGAAGGCGTTAAATTCAGCACCACGCCGATTTCACCGTCATGGTTTGCGGCACGATATGCCCGAACCGCCGTCGAATGCGCCAGTACGGTGTGATACGCCACGGTGGCTGCACGTTTGAAATCCACCACATTAGGGTAATGGAAGTCATACAGATAGCCGCCTTCAACCGGGACAATTGGCTCGTTAAAGGTAAACCAGTGCTTAACCCGGTTGCCGAACAATGTAAAACACGTTTGTGCATAGCGGCCAAACGCCTCGACCACTTCACGGTTTTCCCAGCCACCTTTCTCCTGCATCACCATCGGCATGTCGAAATGAAACAGGGTGATAAATGGCGTAATGCCTTGTGCCAGCAGCTCGTCGATGACGTTGTTATAGAACTCGACGGCTTCAGGATTAACCTCGCCGGTACCGTCCGGAATCAGGCGCGACCAGCTCAGAGACGTACGGAAGCTGTTGTGCTTCAGCTGTTTGAGCAGTGCGATGTCCTGTTTCCAGTGCTGATAAAAGGTCGAGGTAGTTGCCGGGCCAACTCCCTGATGGAAACGACCTGGCTGACGGTCGAACCACACGTCCCACGTGGTCTGGCTTTTGCCGCCGTTCAGGCTATCCCCTTCGGTTTGCAGCGCTGAGCAGGCACTGCCCCACCAGAAGTTTTCAGGAAAACGGTATCTCATTGTTCTGACTCCTTGATTCATTATGAGTTGCTACGGGCAGCGTTCGCCACGGAGACGGCATCCTGTGCTTTTTGCTCTTCGGTTTTCAGCAAAGAACGTTCGTAAGCACGCAGGAATGGAAGGTACATCAGCGCTGACATCGCCATACAGATAAAGCACATCACCACCGGACTTAATGCCCAGTTTGCGGCCCAGGAAGCACCGATTGGCGCAGGCGTAGTCCACGGCGTCAGTGAAACAACCTGTGCCAGCCAGCCGAGTTTGGTGGCGCTATAGGCCAGCACGGCGTTAACCAGCGGGACGCAGACAAACGGGATGAACAACATCGGGTTCATGATGATTGGCGCACCAAACAGAATAGGCTCATTGATATTAAAGAAACTAGGCACAATTCCCATTTTGCCGATAGTACGCAGATGGGCGACGCGACTGCGCAGCAGCAGGAATGCCAGCGGTAAAGTTGAACCGACGCCGCCAATCAGCAGGTAGTGATCCCAGAAACCTTGCAGATAGACATGGGGCAGCGCAGCGCCCGCTGCCAGAGCGGCCTGGTTAGCGGACAGGTTCGCCATCCAGAATGGGTTCATGATGCCGGTTACGATCAATGAGCCGTGAATGCCGGCAAACCAGAAAATCTGGCACAACAGCACAGAAAGCAGAATAGCGGGCAGTGAGTCAGAAGCGGAAACCAGCGGCTCCAGCAGGTGCATAATCGCCTGCGGGATGATCATCCCGGTTTGTGCTTCGATAAACAGGTTCAGCGGATGCAGGGTCGCAATCACCACCAGTACCGGAATGAGGATCTCGAATGAACGCGCGACGCCGGTCGGGACTTCCTTCGGCAGGCGGATTGTCACGTTATTCTGCTTCAGCCATGCATATATGCGGGTGGAGTAAATGGCGGTGATGAGGGCGGTAAAGATACCCTGACCGGAAAGATACTGCGTCGAGATTTTACCGTCGGCATAGGGCGCAGCAACCAGTAAAAACGCCATAAAGGCCAGCAGGCCAGACATCACCGGATCGAGGTTAAACTGACGGCCCAGGCTGGCACCAATGCCCACGGAGATAAAGAACGTCATAACACCCATGCTGAGGTTAAACGGCAGCATCAGCTGTTCACGATAAGTTGCCGAGAAATCGAGCCAGCCCCGGGCAAAGCTGTTGGTGGTATCGGCAGAGAACGGCGGAAAAATAAACACCAGCATGAAGGAGCCGATGATCATAAACGGCAGCGCCGCAGTAAAACCGTCACGAATTGCAATCACATACTTCTGCTGCCCTAACTTGCCAGCGAGCGGGGTGATGGATTGTTCAATGACGGCAACCATTGACTGATATAACGAACTCATAATGACACCTTTCTAGTGTGTCGCTTCAATCAGCGACAGAGCATAATCCAGCACTTTGTCACCGCGTTGCATACCGTAATCCATCATATCTATGGCTTTTACGGGTATACCCTGGGTGGCAGCCTTTTCGGAGAGCGTATTAAGCATGTACTTTACCTGGGGGCCGAGTAGCACCACCTGGTAATTTGGAAACTGAATGTCAAATTCGGAAACGCCGTAGGCCTCAATCTTCACAGGCAATCCGCGAGACTCTGCCTCTTCAACCATTTTGCGAACCAGCAAGCTGGTGGACATCCCTGCCGAACAACACAACATAATCCTGAACATAGTGAACCATCCTTTAAATGTAAAAACTTATTGCGAGTCTGATTTGATATCATACGGAAACCGGTTTCCATTCATGGAAAACAGAACTGTGACGGCCATCAAGATCTTATTCTTATAAGGCTAATTATTTGGATTTAGCTCACGAAATTAGCTGTGAAGATCTCTTTTTGAGTCCAAATGGAAAATCGGTTTCCATGAAAAACGGAAACAGCTATACTGCGGATGGCGATTATTTGAGCCAATGTTAAATTCAGGATGGAAAGGGCCAGGCGGGTCCTGTCAGGGGAGAATGATGTCTACTATCAACGATGTATCGCGTTTGGCTGGCGTGTCAAAAGCCACTGTGTCACGCGTGTTGAGCGGATCGCGTGGCGTAAAAGAGGCCAGCCGCCTCGCCGTGTTGAAAGCGGTGGATGAACTCAATTATCGTCCTAACGTGATTGCGCAGTCGCTACTCAGCCAGTCTACGGGCTGTATCGGCGTGATATGCGCGCAGGACAACATTAATCAGACCACGGGTTATCTCTACGCGCTGGAAAAGCATCTTAGCCAGCATCAAAAGCACCTGCTGCTGCGTTTTGCCAATACCAAAGCGGAAGTCATGAGCGCTCTTGATGAATTAAGCTGCGGCTTGTGCGATGACGTCCTGATTATTGGCGCACGTTTTCCGCTGAACATCAATCAGGAGAATGTCATTCTGGTGGATTGTCTGGATTCCGGCGATGACGTCAACAGCATCCAGTTCGATCATGAGTTCGCTACCGAAACCGCCTGTAACTACCTGATAAGTCAGAACCGACGCCAGATTGCTTTAATTCATCCGGACGGGATGGGTTTCTCCGATCAGGTGCTGTTGGGCTATAAACACGCGCTGGAAAAAAACTTCCTGCCGTTTAACCGTAACCTGGTATTTATGGCTGCAACGTCATCGTCAGTGGCCTTGCAGGAGCTGCTGAACAACGCGTCCACGCTGAATTTTAACGCGCTGCTGGTGGCGGATGAACAGCAGGCACAGCGGGTGATCCCGCAGTTGCAGGCGTTTAATAAATCAGTACCGCAAGACATTATGGTCTTTAGCCTGGCCGGTTCGCTGCATCTGCCGGGAATCCCTACGATCCCGGCGATTGAATATTCCATGGACGCCATGGCGGCGCGGATCGTCAGTTGGCTTAACGAGAAAACCCAGAGCGTGCTGGGGTCGTACGTGCTGCGCGGCGACTTAATTATTCCTCAGCGTTAACGCTTTCCCTCTGGCGTGGGGCTATTTCGCTTCACGCCTATAAATCCGGGCATTCAACTTTGCCAAGCGCTTCCCAGTAGTTGTTTTGATTGTTTCTTTGAATTGCCAGAATGGCTTCGCGGATGTGCTGCTGATTACGCGTATCAGCCATAATCGTTTTTTCCCACACCTCATCAGATGGCGACCCTTGCGGGGTGCAAATCTTACGTAAATCCTTCATAACAGTATTCTTTTCGTGTACAGCCTGCAGACTGCCATAAGCCGAGTCGGCATATGCCAGACCGGGTAGCGTGAAAAGGACGGCAATAATCGGAAAAATGACTCGTTTCATGATAATAATCCTTGTTGTCTATGCGCATCATCTCAAGAGTAAGTGTAGACGGCATACGACTCACTCATCACCCTGTGTTAATGTCTAAAAATAAATCAGCCAGAAGTTGTAGTTATTTCAGGAGGATAGGATGAAAATACAGATTACAGATACGATTACCGAAGACGATCAAGATGCCCTGCTTGCCGGATTGCGCGCTTACAATCGGCAGTTTCTGAGAACCACCAATTTTGGCGACCTGGCGGTGTACTGGCGCGATGAGCGCAATGACATTCTGGGTGGGCTGATCGGCAAAATCAAAGGCGAATGGCTGTGCATTGATTTTCTGTGGATGCATGACTCGCTGCGTAAAGGTGGTTACGGCACAAAATTGATGCAGGCCGCAGAACAGACGGCGCGTGAGAGAGGATGCCTGCATGCGCTGGTGGATACCATGAGTTTCCAGGCGCTGCCGTTTTATCAGAAAAACGGCTATCAGCTGCAAATGACCCTCGATAACTTCCCGGAAACCGGTTCCGCGCGCCATTATTTGTCGAAAACGTTTTGATGACCGGAAGGTCTGGATGCCGCCTCACTTTCTTGCGCAGCAGAATAGTGTATGTTCTGAACAATCATTTATTTCTTAAGCGGTAAAGAGATGAGACGGATTGAGATAATACTGGGAGAGCTGGAACGGCTGACGCGAGGACTGAATCTTGCCCATCTGGCGCAGGAAACGGCGTTCACGGCGGAGGCCATCGGCTTCAACCTCGGGCTGGCGCGCAACTCGGTCAGTAAAGATCTCAATCAGCTCTGGAACGACGGCCTGGCGATTAAAAGCCGTGGGCGCCCGGTATTCTTTCTGCATCGTCAGGCGATTGAAACGCTGCTGGGGCGCAAACTGGATGAGTCCGAGCGAGAAGTGCAAACCGTTGCCGACCTGTTGCCTGTTCAGGAAAACCAGGCGACAGACGATCCCTTTTCCAGCCTGATTGGTTACGATCGCAGCCTGCGCGATGCGGTGGAAAAAGGCCGCGCGGCGGTGCTGTATCCCCACGGGCTACATGTTCTGCTGACCGGTCCCTCCGGCGTGGGTAAAACCTTTTTTGCCGAACTGATGCACCGTTTCGCCTGCGAACGTGCACCGGGAACACCTCCACCGCTGGTCTATTTCAACTGCGCGGAATACGCGCATAACCCGGAGCTGCTCTCATCGCACCTGTTTGGTCATCGACAGGGAGCGTTTACCGGTGCAAACGAGAATAAACCCGGTCTGGTTGAACAGGCTGATGGCGGCTATCTCCTGCTCGATGAAGTGCATCGTCTGCCGTATGAAGGTCAGGAAAAGCTGTTCTCTATTCTCGACAAAGGTGAATACCGGCCGCTGGGTTCCAGCGCCGTGGCGCGTTCAATCTCGGTTCGCCTGATATGTGCGACCACCGAACCGGTAAGTTCGGCGTTGCTGCGCACTTTCCAGCGACGTATTCAGGTATGTATCGATCTCCCCGGCATTCGCCAGCGTTCGGTGGAAGAGCAGGTTGAGCTGATCGTTGGTTTCTTACAGCGTGAGAGCCGCAAAATCGAGCGTACGATAAGCATCGACCGTCCCCTGCTGCTCTGGCTGCTGAACAAGCCGCTGGAAGGCAATATTGGTCAGCTCAAGAGCGATATTCAGTTTCTCTGCGCCCAGGCCTGGGCCTCGGGAATGACGGAGCACAGCGATACGCTACAGCTGGATAAACGTCTGACCGAGATCCCCTTTAATGCCACACCGGAACAACGTCTGTTGGTTGGAGCGCTGTTCGAAGGCAAAGAGCACCTGAGCATCGATGCCCGCACGTTGCCGGCACTGAAAAATTCGCTGGCCACCGGAGCCGAAATTGAAGAGAGCGATCTCTTTTACAGCTTCCTGACCCGGGAATATATCAACCTGCGTAACAGCAACGTACCACCTGCTGAAACGCTGGCAATCCTCAAAAACAAACTCAGCTCGATTTTTGAATACGGTCTCTACAGCCGCGACAGTGTGGCGCATCCCCCGCGCTATGGCGATCAGATTGAAGAGCGAGTTACGCTGCTGATCGGCTGCGTTGAGCAGGTGCTTGGTTTTACGCTGCCAGAAAATCTGGTTAACCCGCTGCGCAAACACTTTCTGGCGCTGATTGGCTACGTGCAGCGCGGCCTTATTCCGCAACTTTATTCTTCCAGCCTGATCCTCGATCGCTGCAAAGATGAATACGAAAACGCCACGCTGTTATGCCGAAAAATCAATGAACTGCTGCATATTCAGTGTCCGGCGACGGAGGTGGTCTGGCTGTGCCTGTTCCTCAAAGAGTGTCGCCATTACCGCCAACGGATAGACGCCAGTCCTGACTGCGGGGTGATTTTGATTGCCCATGGCGCGACGACCGCCACAAGCCAGGCGCAGTACGTGAATCGCGTGCTGGAGCGCGAGGTGTTCAGCGCTATCGATATGCCTTTCGAGCAGTCAGTGCATGACACGCTGGAAGCTCTGACACAGATGATCCAAACCCGGCAGTATCGCCGATTGATCCTGATGGTGGATATTGGCTCGCTGGTCCATTTTGGCAGTACGATCAGCAAATTATTCCAGATAGACGTTCTGCTGATGCCCAACATCACGCTCACCAGTCTGCTGGAAATAGGGTTGGATTTAAGCTACGAAACCAGCGACTTGCCGCAACTGGCGGCGTTGATGCAGAGCAAAAATATTCCCTGTCAGCTCTGTACGCCACAGCAGGAAAACAGCGGTAAAGTGCTGGTCATTTCGTGCATCACCGGGATGGGAACAGCAGAAAAAATCAAAAAGGTGCTGGAAGAGAGCTTCGGTGAGTTGATGTCGCAGGATACACGGATGGTGATCCTCGATTACAACGAAGTTCGCAGCCTGGAGCGTGTTCAGCAGGCGATTAACGCCAGTGAACGTCTGGCGGGCATAGTGGGTACTTTCCAGCCAGGACTGCCGGATATTCCGTTTATCTCGCTCGAGGAGTTGTTCTCTGAGCAAGGCCCTGAGCTGGTGCTCAGCCTGCTGACGCCAGATCTCTCCAGCAGCGAACGCCGACTGGAGATGGAGCGTAGCGCGATGCGCTTTATCAGCGCGTTGACTATGGAGAGCATCATTAACCATATTTCGGTGCTCAACCCGCAGCGTATTCTGAAAGAGATGGAAGGCGTGCTGAATCATCTGACCGCTGCGCTGTCGCTCAAACCGAGCCGTCAGGTGACACTGCGCTTCCTGATCCATTGCTGCTGTATGGTCGAGCGTATCGTGATTAACCGCAAACCGTTACAGATGGCGCTGGAGAACAAGCCGGATCTGGATGTTCGTGCGTTTAGTGTCATTAAATCTGCTTTCCTGCCGATCGAAGAGGCCTATGCCATTCGCTTATCGGACGCGGAATATTTTTATATCTACGAACTGCTGTATAGCTAATCCCAAGACTTGCGGGGCTTTGCGCCCCGTCGGCATCCATAACTCCCCCGCGTGACACAAATTCTGGCACAGCCTTTGCTCTGTTTACCTATGTCTATGTAATCGAGCCAGGAGGCCATTTTGACTACCACTGAATCCTTGCCCCAGATCCTGCTGCTGACCCATGGCGGCTGGGGGCAACAGCTTTGCAACAGCCTGCGCATGGTGATGGGCGAAATCAAAGGCGTGACGGAAATTCCGCTAATGCCCGTTGATACGCTCGGCGAATTTTATCAGCGCGTCGAAGCCGTAGTGAAAACTATGCCGGAAGGCTCACTGATCCTGACTGATTTTATTGGCGGCACCACGTCTAACGTGGCGGCACGGCTGAGCGCCGATTACCCGGTGGCAGTGATTTCAGGGCTCAATGCCTCTTTGTTACTGGAGGCGCTCGACAAACGCGAGCATGGCCAATTGACCACCTGCGTGGCCGATCTGGTCGAGGCCGGGCGTAGTAGCTGCCTGGACGTTGTTGCCCACGTACGTCAATTACAACAATCACAATAAGGAATAAACATCATGGCAAACATCGTTTTATGTCGTATCGATAGCCGTCTGATTCATGGACAAGTGGTGACCAAATGGGTTGGGCAATCTCAGGCAAACCGGATTGCAGTGGTCAGCGATGAGCTGGATGCCGATCCGTTTATGAAAAACATCTACCTGATGGCAGCGCCGCCGAACATCAAAGTGGATTGCTTTGGTAACCAGAGTTTTGCCGCCGCATGGAAAGAAAACCAGCTTGGTGACGGCAAGGTTCTGGTGCTGTTCCCCTCTCTGGCGGCGGTTCAGGAAGCGGTCCAGTTGGGTTTTGATGTCACCACCATTCAGGTCGGTGGGCTGGGCGGTGGGCCAAACCGCAAAGCGGTATTCCAGAACATTACGCTGGATGAAAAAGACGTCGGCATTCTGAGCGACCTGAAAAATCGTGGGATTCAGGTGTTCTTCCAGACTATCCCGGAAGATAAGCCTCAGTCGCTGGACGATATCCTGAAAAAATTCTAATTCTTTGATAACAGGGTACTTAATTATGGATACTTTAGTCTTCGCAAGCCTAATGGGGTTGTATTACTGGTTTGCCCGATTACGCCTTGGCTACACCTTCTCCGCCATGCTGCTACAGCCAGTGGTGATTGCCGTATTCGTTGGTCTGCTGTTAGGCAACATGGAAACGGCGATGATCATCGGTGCAGGTATGCAGCTGGTTTATCTCGGCGTGACCTCCACGCCAGGCGGCAACGTCCCGTCGGATCCGGCGCTGGCTGCCTGCATTTCAATTCCTATCGCCGTGAAGGCCGGAATGGACCCGAACCTGGCTATCGCACTGGCGATCCCGTTTGGCGTTATCGGCGTGTTCCTCGACCAGTTGCGCCGCACGCTAAACGCGGCATGGGTACATATGGCCGACAAGCATGCGGAAACGGCAAACATGGCGGGCATTATGCGCTGTGCGTTCCTCTACCCGGCGTTGCTCGGACTGGTACTGCGTTTCCCGGTGGTCTTCGCCGCCAACTATTTTGGTCAGGACGTTGTGGAAAGCTTCCTTAAGCTGATGCCGCATTGGCTGACGCACTCCTTTGAAATTATGGGCGGCATTCTGCCGGCGCTGGGCTTCGCCATCACCATTATGGTGATCGGTAAAAAGAGCCTGCTGCCATGGTTTATCGGCGGTTTCTTTGCGGTGCTGTACCTGAAGGTAGACATCATGGCGATGGCAATCTTTGGTACCTGTGTGGCCTTCCTCATTAAAGGTCTGGCGAAAAATGAAGGAGCAGCATGATGAGCAGCGATGTAATGCAGCATGAACTGGTGGAGCGCGCGCGTGAAAGCGGCACGTTGACCAAAGCAGACATCACCAAAGCCTGGTTTATCTACTGGCTAGGCGCGGAAGTTTCCAGCTCCTATGAACGTTTGCAAAGCCTTATTTTCTGCGCCTCAATGACGCCGATCATCAAAAAACTCTACCCGCAAAAAGAGGAGCAGGTTGAAGCGCTGAAACGCCATTTGAACTTCTTCAACTCGGAGCAGACGTTCGGGGCGGTGATTCAGGGGATCTCCATTGCGATGGAGGAACAGAAAACCCGCGGCGAGCCGATCAGCGACGCCTCAATTACCGGGATTAAAACCGGGCTGATGGGACCACTGGCCGGGATGGGGGACTCCATCATCTGGGCCGCCGTGATGCCGCTGTTAATTGCTATATTCATCCCGTTTGCGGCGAATGGCAGCGCGATGGGCGGAATTGTACCGTTAATTCTCTATCCTGCTATTACGCTGGCAATCAGCTATGGCATGGTTCACAAAGGCTATACGCTGGGGCGTGACTCGATAATTGGGCTGCTGCAGGGAGGGCGAATAAAGGAACTTATCTACGGCGCTAACGTGCTGGGTTTGATCATGATGGGGGCGCTTTCTGCAAGCTACGTCAAGATCACCACGCCGTTAAAACTTAGCGCCCTGAAAGGCTCTGAAGTGGTGGTCCAGCAAATCCTCGACTCTATTGCCCCCGGCCTGTTGCCGCTGGCGGCGGTGTTCGCCATCTATTTCTATCTGGTGAAGAAAGGGCCGCGTTACACCACGATTTTACTGTCGATTGTCGCGCTCAGCGTGGTCTGTTCGCTGCTGGGAGTGCTGTAAGCCATGACACAGAATATCTACCAACAATTGGGGCTAAAACAGGTCATTAACGCCTGCGGCAAGATGACGATTCTGGGGGTTTCCAGCGTAGCGCCGCAAGTAATGCAGGCCACCGCGCGGGCTGCTTCAGCCTTTGTTGAAATTGATCGGCTGGTGGACAGAACTGGAGAACTGGTTTCCCGCTACACCGGGGCTGAAGACAGCTATGTCACCTCCTGTGCATCGGCGGGCATTGCTATCGCTGTTGCCGCCGCCATTACCCGTGGTGACCAGGCGCGAGTCTCGCTGATGCCGGACAGCGCAGGTATGGCCAATGAAGTGGTCATGCTGCGCGGGCATAACGTTGACTACGGTGCGCCTATCACCAGCGCCATCCGTTTGGGCGGCGGGAGGGTGGTGGAGGTTGGCTCAAGTAATCTGGCGGCCCGCT
The DNA here is from genome assembly GCF_030332375.1 of Citrobacter sp. Cpo148. NCBI lineage: Bacteria > Pseudomonadati > Pseudomonadota > Gammaproteobacteria > Enterobacterales > Enterobacteriaceae > Citrobacter > Citrobacter sp. Cpo148. The sequence goes on along the minus strand of NZ_JAOWHY010000050.1, from coordinate 392,310 downwards.
GGCAGCTGGAGAGCGCGATTACCGATAGCACCGCCGCGCTGCTGTACGTGAAATCGCACCACTGCGTGCAGAAGGGGATGTTGAGCATTGCGGATTTTGTGCAGATCGCGCAGGTTCACAACCTGCCGCTGATTGTCGATGCTGCCGCCGAGGAGGATTTACACGCATGGGTGGCGAGCGGGGCGGATATGGTGGTCTACAGCGGGGCAAAAGCTTTTAACGCGCCGACCTCCGGATTTATCACCGGGAAGAAACAGTGGATTGCCGCGTGTAAAGCGCAGCACCACGGGATTGCCCGGGCGATGAAAATCGGCAAAGAGAATATGGTTGGGTTGGTGTATGCCCTGGAAAACTACCATCAGGGACAAACCGTAGTCACTGCCGAAGAGCTCCGCCCTGTGGCGCAGGCGATTTCAGAGATTCGCGGACTGGATGCGGATATAGAGCAGGATGAGGCCGGACGCGCCATCTGGCGGATTCGTATTCGGGTGAACGCACAGGTGCTGGGAATGGATGCTTACGCTGTAGAAGCGCACCTGCGTGAGGGCGATATCGCGATCTACGCTCGCCGTTACAACCTTCATCAGGGCGTCTTTAGTCTTGACCCGCGTACGGTCGCAGAAGGGGAAATGGCGCTGATCGTGGCCCGATTAAAGGAGATTGCAGAACATGCAGCACATTAATTTTTATCGTAATAAAGTGGCTATTAACGTGCTGGCGAAGGATATCGCCAATGCGCGGGAAATCTATGATGCTGCCGAAGGCCACGCGGTGATTGGCATTCTTTCGGCGCAGTTTTCCTCGGTTGAGGAAGGGGTTCTGGAAGTAAAACGTTGGATGAACGACGTGCCGTCGATTTCTGTGGGGTTGGGGGCCGGTGACCCGGCGCAGTATTACAAAGCGGCGATGATTGCCTCACAGGTACATCCAGCACACGTCAACCAGACCTTTACCGGTTGCGGGTTTGCGGCAGGCGCCTTGGCGGCAACGGGCGGTGAACAGACCCATATCAACGCGTTAGTCAGTCCCACTGGCACGCCGGGGGACGTGTTGATCTCGACCGGCGTCAGAAGCAACCAAGGCACGCCAGCCCGCGTTTCCTGCGAGGCAGCGGTCCGTATGATGTTGGATTCAGGAGCCCATGCGGCGAAGTTCTTCCCAATGGGCGGTGAACAGTCGCTGCCTGAGCTATACGCACTGGCGACGACTGCAGCACGAAACGGCATGACGCTGATTGAACCGACCGGCGGTATCGATCTCGATAACTTCGGCGTTATCCTGCAATCCTGTCTGGAGGCGGGAGTACCGCGCGTCATGCCGCATGTTTACAGCTCGATTATCGACCCACAGACCGGTAATACCCGGCCTGCAGATGTCATCAGGCTGATGGAGATAGTCAAAGCCCTGGTGTGATGTTGCTATCGCCGGATGGCACTTCGCTTATCCGGCCTACAGATAACCTCATGTCACCAGCCCGGTCAGCGTAAGCGCTATCGGGCATTTTGACGTATATAAAGGACACGCTAATGACAGTCAGGTAGAAACGCTATTTAATTACCTGGCGCAGTCTGGCAGCGCACCGCGTTTTGAGGCGTTTATTCGAGAGGTTGCTCTGCGCGTTCCCCAGCATAAGGAGAGATTAATGACGATTGCAGAATGCTTACGTGAGTCGGGGCGAAGGACAGGGTTGCTAGAGGGCAAACTCGAAGGCAAACGCGAGGGCAAAAAGGACGAAGCGTTGCGGATAGCCCATGCCATGCTTGAGAAGGGGATCGATCGTGAACTGGTGCTAATCATTACCGGTCTTGCAATTGATGAACTAACGGTATCTTCCGACTAATTTATCTTAGCCCCATTATGCTTTTTTCTTCTTGCTGATGCTTTTTCGTTTTTTAAACCGCAGCGGCCTTCCCGCTATAGTCATTTCATTACTCATCAGGCGGTTATTGCAAAAGGATAAAACGTGAAGCTGAAGATACCTTATTTCGGGGCCGGGGCGGCGGTATTACTGGCGGGATTATTGCTGGCAGGATGCGATCAACAGAGCAGCGATGCAAAGCATATCAAAGTGGGTGTAATTAACGGTGCTGAGCAGGATGTAGCGGAGGTCGCGAAGAAAGTCGCTAAAGAAAAATATGGTCTGGAGGTGGAACTGATGGGTTTTAGCGGTTCTCTGTTGCCCAACGATGCCACCAATCATGGTGAGCTGGATGCCAACGTCTTCCAGCATCGCCCGTTCCTTGAACAAGATAATAAAGCACACGGCTATAAGCTGGTCGCAGTGGGCAATACCTTTGTGTTCCCGATGGCTGGTTATTCGAAGAAAATCAAAACGGTCGCTGAACTAAAAGACGGTGCAACGATTGCGATACCTAACGATCCAACCAACCTGGGCCGGGCGCTGTTGCTGCTGCAAAAAGAGAAGTTAATTACGCTGAAAGCGGATACCGGCCTGCTGCCAACAGCGTTGGATATTACTGATAATCCGCGGCATCTGAAAATTATGGAACTGGAAGGTGCGCAGTTGCCGCGTGTGCTGGACGATCAGAAAGTGGATGTGGCGATTATCAGTACCACCTACATCCAGCAAACCGGGCTTTCCCCGGTACATGACAGCGTATTTATTGAAGACAAAAACTCACCGTATGTGAACATTCTGGTGGCGCGAGAAGACAACAAAGATGCCGAGAATGTGAAAGAGTTCCTGCAATCTTATCAGTCACCTGAAGTGGCGAAGGCGGCAGAAACTATCTTTAACGGTGGCGCGGTTCCGGGCTGGTAATCATAACCTTTTGCCGCGCCGGTTGGTGTTAAACCGCTCTGGCGCGGCGACGTGAGTCCATTGAGATAAGTATTACCGAAGAGAGGATCAAAAGCGTGCCCAGCCAGTCTGGCAGGGTAAAGGTAATACCTAACAGCAGCAGGGACAGCAACGCGCTGCTCAACGGTTCCGCGCAGCTTAAAATGCTCGCTTTCGGTCCGCCAATCATCTGCGCGCCTTTCAGGTACAGGCTAAACGTCAGCGACGTGCCGATGACCACCAGATAGAAAAACGCCAGAATCAAACTGCCATTCACCACGAAATTAGTGCCCTGTCCGGCATAAAACGGCAGCAGGATCATGCCGCCGATTAACATACTCCAGCCGACGACCGGCAGCGTGCCGTAGCGCGCGATAAGCGTTGAGGGGTAGGTGGTGTAGAACGCGGCGGCAAACGCCGAGGCAATTCCCCAGAACAGCGCGGCAGGTGAGATAGACAGCGACGTCGGGTTACCGTGGGTGACCAGCAAGAAGGTGCCGATAAGCGATGTGAAGATCGCAGTCAGCACTAAAATCCCCGGTCGTGCTTTGCGCACCACGGAAAACCACGCCACGATTATGGTCGGTGACAAAAATTGCAGCACCGTCGCGGTAGCGGCGTTGGATTTTTCAATAGTCAGCAGAAAAGTTAGCTGTACGGTGAGCGCCCCAACCACGGAAAAAATCAGCAGGCTGATGGCGTCTTTGCGGTTTTTGATAATGGAGAACACTTTGTCGCCGTGAACGAAAGAGAGCATCAGCAGAATGAGCCCGGCGAAAATCAGGCGCGTCATGGTCAGAAACTGCGACGACATCTGGCTTTGCTCCATGATGTATTGCGCGCAAACGCCTGAACTTCCCCACAATACGGCGGCAATCAGGACGTTCATCATCCCTCTTCTGGTGGAACTCATCTTTCCCTCGGCATGTTGTTTTGTTTTATTTGTGTGCAGGCATCATAGCAGAGATGGTTGTGATTTCTGCCAGCACATCCGCAATCAGCCAGTCATTAAAGACTTTTACCTCCGGGCGTATTACCGCGTGCTGTGGCGTAACAATGTAGTAAGACCACGCCAGAGGCCAGCGGGTGTTGGGATGAAGCTGAACCAGTTGTCCGTCTGTCAGTAGCTGCTGCACCAATGCCCTACGCACAATGGCGACACCTTGACCGCTGAGTGCCGCCAGAATCACTGCAGAGGTAGAGTTGATGTGCAATCCACTGTCGCGAACGGCAGGTGCCTGGGTGGCGGTCAGGACATCATTCCAGCCCGGGAAATTGGCGCCGGGGTGGGGAGTGTCATCATGGATAAGCTTCTGTGCGGCCAACCATTCTCCACAGGATATTTTATCTACTGGCACAATACGTGGGCTACAAACCAGAACCGCTTCTTCATCCATCAGCCAGGTTTTATTTACCCCAGGCCAGTCGCCTTTACCGCAACGTACGCCCAGATCCGCTTCGCCATGAGCAACATCCATCAGCTTTTCCGTCACGTTCAAGCGTAATTCTATGTTTTCATGCGCTTGTGAGAAACGATTGAGGCGGCTCATCAGCCAGTTCATCACCAGTACCTGAGAGGCCGTGATAATCACCACCGAGCGCGCCCGTCGGCCGCGTAACTTGTTCAGCCCGGATTCCAGGCTATCCAGTCCCTGGGTTATCTCGCGCAACGCGTCCTGTGCTTCGCTGACCAGCGTGAGACGCTCTTTGCCTGAACGGGTTCGATGCAGCAGCGGGTGGCCAACCCAGTCTTCCAGCGCACGAACCAGTTGCCCAACGGCAGCCGGAGTGACCCCCAGTTCCTGCGCCGCACCAGTAAAACTGCCGTGGCGGGCTGTGGCCTCAAAAGCGTGTAACCATTTAAGTCGATTAAGCGAGCGCATCAGGTCATTTCCCGTTTTGTGAATATCTTCAGTATATGCCATCGAGATAGATTTTCTTTCTCGGTTAGCTATTTCTTCTCATTCGTCAGCGCCTCAGGGGAGTGGCATTGTTAGCGCATTAACGAATACGTGAAACGAGGCTAGCGATGAACACATTATTTGTCGGCAAAAAACTGTTAGTGGTGGGCGGTACCAGTGGTATCGGATTTGAAACCGCAAAACTGATCCTCCAGGGTGGTGGTCGAGTGGTGCTGGTTGGCAATCGTGCCGAGAAAGCGGAACGGGCCCGTCAGGCGTTGGCGGAACTGGGTGACGTCTCTGTCATTGTGGCGGATCTGATGTCAGAAGCGGGCGTTAAGCAGGTGATGGCAACGGTGAATGCTGAGCACAAAGACATCAACCTGTTAGTAAATGCAGCTGGGGTTTTCTTCCCAAAACCTTTCACTGATCATGAAGTTGAAGATTATGAACTGTACATGAGCCTCAACCGCGCGACGTTTTTTATCACCCGCGATGTCGTGCGTAATATGGTGGCGGCTAACATCCAGGGTGCCATTGTGAATATTGGTTCGATGTGGGCGCAACAAGCAATTGGCGCAACACCTTCTTCAGCGTACTCAATGGCAAAAGCGGGCCTGCATGCATTAACTAAAAATCTGGCCATCGAGCTGGGGGCGAATGGGATCCGCGTCAATGCCGTTTCGCCAGCAGTCGTGCATACACCTATCTACGAAGGATTTATCCCGAAAGAAGACGTACAAGGTGTGATGAGTAGCTTTGACAGCTTCCATCCGATTGGTCGGGTTGGTACGCCGCGTGATGTGGCTGAATCCGTCGCGTTCCTGTTGTCAGACAAAGCGCAATGGGTAACTGGCGCCATCTGGGATGTGGATGGCGGTGTTATGGCCGGACGCAATGGCTGATGTAAAGCCCCCGCATAGCTGCGGGGGCGCGTCGAGACATTAAGGCTCAATCGGCGTCAGATAATCCAGCCGTAGCGGTTCGGCTAGCAGATCGTTCATTTGTAGAATGAACGCCTGGAAATGTGGCAGAGCGATATGCTCATCCAGACCGGCCTGACCGCGCCAGGATTCACGCACGTAGAACACATCCGGCGTGTCGCGTAACTGGAACAGGGCATATTCAATATTGCCCGGCTCCCGGCGCGTGGGCAGCAGCAGAGCTTGTAGCGCCTGTTTCAGTGCGTCGATTTTCCCCGGTTTGGCTTTCAGTACCGCAATAATTGAAATCACGTCAGAATCAGACATGTTAAAACCCCTCCAGCACAATCTTGCCGACCGAGCGACCGGTTTCAATTTGCGTGTGGGCTTTTTGCAGATTTGCCGCGGTAATCGCGCCAAAATGTTCGCCCAGCGTGGTACGGAGGGTGCTGTCGTCGATCAGCTGCGCCACGCGGGTCAGTAACTGATGCTGCGCAATGATGTCGTGGGTGGTAAACATCGAACGGGTAAACATAAACTCCCAGTGCAGCGAAATGCTTTTGGCCTTCAGCGGGCGCGCATCGAGAGATTGAGGATCGTCAATCAGCGCCAGTTTGCCCTGCGGCGCCAGTGCGGCAATAATTTGCGAATAGTGCTGCTCGGTATTGTTCAGGCTGGCAACGTGCGTCACCTCTTTAATGCCTATCCGTGCCAGCTCTTCCGTCAACGGCTTGCTGTGGTCAATCACATGATGAGCGCCCGCTTCACGTACCCATTTCTGGCTCTGCGGACGTGATGCGGTACCGATGACGGTCATTTTGGTCAGCTTACTGGCCAGTTGTGTCAGAATAGAACCGACGCCGCCAGCCGCGCCAACAATCAATAACACATCATCTTCATTGCCATTTTCCTCAACGCCCAGACGGTCGAACAGCATTTCCCAGGCGGTGATAGCGGTTAGTGGCAGCGCCGCAGCAGAAGCATTATCCAGTGTTTTTGGCTTCAGCGCGGTAATACGTTCATCAACCAGCTGAAATTCACTGTTACTGCCAGCGCGGCCCAACGCTCCGGCGTACCAGACTTCATCGCCGGGTGCGAACAGGGTGACGGCTTCGCCCACGGACTTCACCACGCCAACGGCGTCCCAGCCCAGTACGCGCGGCACATCAGCGTTAAAACCTTCGCGGACCTTGGTATCAACGGGGTTGACGGAAATGGCTTTCACTTCAACCAGAAGATCGTGCCCGGTAGCAACTGGCATGGGCAGGTCAATCTCTTGTAAAAATTCAATGTTATTGCCGTCGGTCGCGGCGCGGGTAATGGCGATGGCTTTCATATTAGCTCCGGTCACAGGAATCAGTTGAATAATTCGATGGTAAACCGGTAACAGAACGGGAAAAATAGCCCTATGGCGACAGGACTTATACTCGGGGAGTGAAAATGTTCCGGCTTGAAGATCTCACGTTGTTTGTCCGCGCCGCGGCGCTGAATAGTTTTAGTGATGCTGCGCGCGAAGTCGGCGTTCAGCCTGCTCAGGTCAGTTCAGCTATCAAGCGCCTGGAGTCTACGTTGGCTATCCGCTTGTTCGCTCGCTCCACGCGCAGCCTGCGCCTGACGCCAGAAGGTGAAGTCTGGTTACCCTATGCCCGCCAGATGCTGGACGTAATGCATGCCGGGCTGCAAAAAATTCGGACTCCGGAAGATGAAGTTTCTGGCACGCTGCAAATCGCCGTGCCTTCCGATCTCGGTCGTAACCTGCTGCTGCCGGTCTTTCAGTCGTTTCGACGCCGCTATCCCGCGCTGCGCCTGCGGATTTTTTTCTCCGACCAGGTAACGGATGTCTTTAAAGACCCCGTCGATGTTGCGTTTCGCTATGGCAACACCGAAGACGCGTCTTACATTGCGCTGCCCGTTGCAGCGGGTAACCGACGCGTGCTGGTGGCATCACCGGAATGGGTTGAGCAAAACGGCGCGCCGCAAAAACTGGATGATTTAACACAGCTCAACGCCATGACCTTCGTATTACGCGGCCGCCTGCACGATCGCTGGACGTTTACGCGCAACGGCGAGGTCAGTAGTGTGCAGGTTAACGGCACTATTATGAGTGACGATGCGGAAGTGATCCGGCGCCTGGCGATTGCCGGAGAAGGTGTGGCGTACAAGTCGTGGCTGGATGTCAGCGAGGATGTGCGTGACGGTCGATTACAACTGCTGATGCCGGATTATCAGGGAGAGAAAGTCCCGCTGAATATGATTTGCCCGCATCGGAAGCAGCTTTCAACCGCGGTACGCCTTCTGCACGAGGCGGTGAAGGCGCGGTGTGAAATGCTGGCGCAAAGCTAATAAGCGCTTTACGCCAGAATACTATCGCGTCGTTACTCAGTCTTTTTTCGTTGCATTCGCAAAGAAAATATCAGACTGAATGTCTTTAGTACGGATGGTAAATAGCTGATTGGTTAGATCTTCCGTCAGCTTCTCGGCGTCGGCCATGATGCGCAGGTTGAAGTCATTCAGCATCTTATCCGCGGCGGGTTTATCGGTTTTCGCCATCTTCAGATACTCTGCTTCGACCTCTTTTTGCTCCTTCGCCACTTTGTCTTCCCACGCTTTGTAGGCTTTTTTGACGATTGGCGCGAGCTTCGGATAATCGGTCATCGTCAGCGTTTGTAATTTACGATATTTCCAGTAGATAGACTGATCGTCCGCTTTATCGGTACCCATCGTGTAGTTAGCCGGATACGCTTTCAGACCGCTGTAGTACGGAACGAAGGCGGTGAGGTCAGCCATGCCCAGGCCAATGTAGGTCGTTTCACCAATCTCTTTTGGCAACCACGGACGGACCTGCATAACGTGCGCTTCATAGGTACGGAAAACGCTGACCGGACGCCATGGCTCTTTGCCGTTCAGACCGTTGGTGTACGGGTCATGGCTGGTCCCTTCATAGTGACTACGCAACACGGCTTTCACATCGTCCAGCGTCATTTTCTTCTCTGGCGTCATGAAGACCGGGAATTCGCGCCCTTTGGCCATATCCTGATTTACGGAAGGATTGAACTCTTTCTGGATGGTCCATACGCGAGGGTCGTTATACGTGCGGTCACGCTCGTCATCACGGGTATAGGCTTTGGAGAAGTTGAATTTACCGTCTTTCGCCGGATCGTACAGCCCTTTTTCAGTCGCAAATTGAATCAGGTTTTTTGACGCCATCATGTCCGGACTTTTAGGATCGTAATCCTGTAAGCGGCCCTGATTACCGGTGGCAAAATACTGGTTATTCGGCAGACGCTGCGCCATCCACTGGTGGCCGCTACCGGTTTCCAGGTACCAGATCTCGTTATCGTCGACGACGGCAACGCCAAAACCTTCGCCTGCGCCGACGGTCTCAACGATATGGCCCAACAGCGCCACAGCTTCACGTGCGGTTTTACTTTGTGACAGCAGAATATCCGGGATATCGTCTTCGGTGATCCCTTTATCCTCAACGTACGGGTCGGCGGCCAGTGCTTTCGGTGAGGCAAAAATGGATTCTGTACCGCTCACGCCGACACCCAGTTCGTTAAATCCGGTCGCGCCGTGCAGTTGGGTTTTCCAGTTTGGGACAGTGGTATAACGCAGAGAGTTTTTCGGCAGTGGCCAGGTAAAATCATTCGCACCATTATGTGCTTTGGTGCTGTATACCCCGGTCTGATTTTGCTTTGCCGGATGAATGACAAAATGCTGTGCTTTCAGGGCATCGCTGTCTGCGCTACGGGCGACCAGCATGGAGCCGTCCGCTGATGCTTCGTTGCCGACCAGCAGGGTCGTACAAGCAAAACCTGATGAAACAACGGCCAAATTTATAGAAAGTGCAATCAGGCACTTTTTAAAAGTAAACATTACGTATCCCTCATATGTACGCCAAAAATACACCGGAAACACACCGTTTCCTGAAATGCGATAACGCCTGAACGCTCAGACATTGCTCGCGAGAGAGATAAACGCCCCTGCCCACGTCTTCTCCAAATATCCATCCGTAGGTTGAAGTCTTCTGGGCAAAATATAACGCCCATTTCGCTTAATTATTACGCAACGGATATTATGATATTCAGGATGTTTCCTGATTCGCGATGAAGAATAGCAATGGGTTATGTGTGGATTCAGTGACCCATGTCGCGTAAGTCAATGATGACAAATGTGAATTTCATTGAGGGGCCGTACTTTTTGTTTCCGGATATGACGCTACCTTTTGCGGCAATACAGCGAGGGCACATTGGAGCTGGCAAAAATCCATGCACCTTTATACTCCTCCATGACCAGGCTCAGGCTTCGTCCGCTTTGGCGGTAAAATCCAGGTAATGTGTCGTTAATATCCGCTTCATCAGCGGTGTCAGCGAAGGTTTTGACGACCTGCATCGCCTGTAGCACTCGGGCATCGCGCTTTTGGGTGTAGTTAAAATAGATGTTCCTGCTAATGTCTGAGGTATTACGCCCGTACAGTTTGCCGGTAATAGTGGCCAGGCCTTCACTGTTGTACATCCGAAACGATAACGTACCCGTAAAGCGGTTGCTGCCAATATTCCATTCAATGTTACCGATGCAATTCAGCGGTTTGTCGGCATAGCGTGAATGCCATAACCATCCGCCTGAACCGAGCACAGTAACCAGCCCGGCCACGAGCACTATAAGGTGGCGTGTTTTTTTCATTGCCCGCGCATCCAGTAATAATGAGTAGTACAAAATGCGTTAGCATCCACCCGTGCATCTTTATCACAGACAAATGCCACGATCCTTTCCGCTTTGCTGTAACCGGTAAGAAATACGTGCTTGTTGTTTTCACAGAGATAGGGATGTAACTGCATCAGATTGAAATAGCCTTGCTGGTCGTGTTCATTTGGTGAGTAATAGATTTTGCAATTTTGCCGCGATGGCGTCTGCATGGAAGCCTGGACAAATTTACTAAACGGCATAACAGGGCGCGTTTGATACCACACCAGCCAGATGATCAACGTGGCAATCACGACACTGGCGCTAAATAAAACCTCAAACCAGGGTATCTGCGTCGTTTGTTGTGGTGTCGAAGGAATTATCTTTGCGGGGGGGATTTCTTCAATAACCGGCGGTGGGGAAACTTCACTCTGTTGAAGCGTTATTGTCTCTACTTGCGTATTCTCATTTAATCTGAGCCCGCGTCGGGAAATAGTTTTCACCGTATCACGAGGCAACCCCACGTCCGCCAGCGCGTTTCGTAGCGTCAGAATAGCCTGGTAAAATGTGTTGGTGGTGGTCACATTATTTCTTTCACCCCAACCAATTGTCATCAACGTGTTCTGGGAAACAATGTCACTTGCGTGAGTAATTAAATAGAGAAAACAGAGCGAGGCAGGGAGCTGGAGCTGAATTGCTCGCCCGGTCTGACGATTGACCAGACTTTTGCTATCAGGATTAAATTCGACCAACTGATTGATAAGATACAATTGCCCAGCCCTCAGTAACCAAAACGTATCACAGCGTGTTCTTGCACACCCCTTAAATTTTACATCCAAATCGATAAGACGCCTCTATCTTTGTACATGATCTAAGATAAGAATTTCACTTAGGGGGTAAAAATCCTTCAAATACAATATGTTATTAACTTAATTTCTTAGGTGGGAATTAGCTAAGGTTAAATAATGAGAATTCATTACATTTTTATCTGAATTATCTTTATATTTGTCCACAACATGACAAGGGTGATTGAGTTATCAGAATTACGTAATTAGTAAGTAACTTTTACGCAGGTTATTTTTTAGCAAATAGTGCTTTTTTACTGTTTATCCTGGAATCTGGATTTATGCATAAAATTCCTAATGCATAGGTTGTTATTCTGAGATAAAGCGTAAATAAGCTTAGCGCAATCGTATTACTCACAGACTATACATATTAGTGCATCAGGAGTTTATTACATTTTATTAGCGCCACTGTTATTAACAGACAAGGAACGTACTACGTGTTGGATTGACACATTTATTTACCAATGAAATATTTATGGAAAAATAACAGGAGTCATTTTTGATGAAGAGATCACCGTCACAGACTGTTCGTTGCATAAGCTGTGAATTATCCTGTCAATTATTTCCGGATACTGCGGTTCGCGCCAGTTACTGCCACCGTGCCGCTTTTGCGATCTGGCCTGCGGGGAATGGCTTTCTGCAAAAAGGAATTATTGAAAAGCTTCTGCTTAATAATCAAAACCATTTGTCGCGCGGGTTTATTTTTGTGGACTTTTCTTTCCCGAATCTGCGTCTGTTTGCCGACCCGCAATGGGTTGACCGGCTTGCCTACAGCGGTATGCATATTGTGTTGATAGCAGACAGGAACCTGGCGCCGTTAGCCAACTACTGGCTGTCCAAAAGCAATAAAATACAAGGGATTATATATTCTGATGATGATGACGAAGTTCAACATCAGAAAATTAGGCGACTCTTTACGGGTCATCTCGCTAACAGCAAACGTGGACGCTCACTTAACTATACTGAAATGATATTACTGAAGCGTTTTGTGTCAGGGAAAAGTATTCAGCAAATTACCAAAATAGATAATATCGATATTAAGAAAATATATGTCTACAAGCTCAGGCTTGAAGATAAGTTAGGCCATAGTATTCATCAAATATTGTCGAATATTTTATAACGTATTTTTGAATTTTATTATTTTCACATCCTTGCGATGTGGTGGACGCTCTACGCCTGAAAGCAGGAGGCTAATATGCCAAATCCCAAATCTTATTCTCGTATTGCCATAGCGGTTTCAGCCGCATTAACCTCTATGGTATTTTCAGCTCAAGCGGCATGGGTTGACGTTGATAGTCTACCCTCCACCGGACTGGTTAGCAGTCTGCCCCCGGAATTGCAGGCAATAATTCCAGCGCAGGCAAATGCCAGTTTCGCTAAAACCAGCGCCATGCCGAATTATGTTTATCAATGGAGTGCGGGCACGATTCCCGTTTATGGCAATGGATTAACGATTAATGGACCCGGCGCTGAAGCTTTTGAGCACTCTGTTACCGTTATTCAGAACAGTACAACGGGTAGTCCGGGCGTTATTTTTGGGGACGACCTGACGATTCGCACGCAGTCGAAGAATGCCGCCAATAATGGTAAAGATGTTGACGGTATCCGCACGCACGGGGCCAATACGCCGGATAACCCGGTCTTTATCATAACCGGGGATCGCACCAGTATTTATGTGGACGGTCAGGATGGTGACGGTATTAACGCCGGTTACAACTCCTATAGCCAGGGTTGGAAGGGCTCGGCCAGCATTTACGTCGGTGACGATCTGTATATTCAAACCACCGGTTCCCAGGGACGTGGTATCACAGCAAACGCGATGAAAGACGCCACGCAGGCCAAAAATACAATTGTCGTTGGCGACCGGGCACACATTGTGACGACAGGTGACAGTTCAGAGGGTCTTCGCACCGGGCAGAACGGTTCCTCGATACTGCTTGGCAATGACGCCACCATTGAGACTTCGGGTGCTTCTTCAACGGGGATTTATGCCGCCTCATCGTCCAAAACGGAACTGGGCAACAACGCGACGATTACGGTCAACGGCGTCAGCGCTCATGCGGTTTATTCCACCAACGCGACCGTGAATCTTGGTGAAAACGCAACGATCAACGTGAATAGTTCGGCGAAAGCGGCGTCATACAGCAAAGCGCCACGCGGCCTGTATGCGACTTCACGCGGGACGATAAACCTGGCAGGCGGTGCCGCCATTACCATGGCGGGCGATCACAGCAACGAAAGTTATGCCATCAGTACTGAAACGGGCGGCATCGTAGACGGTTCTACTGGCGGGCGTTTTCTTATCGACGGCGATCTTCATGCCGCTGGCGCGACTGCTGCAACCAGCAGCCTGCCGCAGCAAAACAGTACCATTAAGCTCAACATGACCGACAACTCGTTGTGGAGCGGGGCGTCATACATCACCAGCGCCACTGCCGGGACGGGCGTTATCTCGCTGCAAATGAGCGACGCGACCTGGAACATGACTAACAGCTCAACGCTCACCGACCTGACGCTGAACGGCGGGTCAGTGGTGAACTTTGGGCATGCTGACGGCGAACCGTGGCAGACGCTTACCATCAATGAAGATTTTACCGGGAACGGCGGCAAACTGGTTTTCAATACTGTCCTGAATGACGATACCTCCGAAACCGACAAGCTGAAAGTGCTCGGCAACACTGCGGGTAATGCGTTTGTGGCGGTGAATAACATTGGCGGAACCGGGGCGCAGACCATTGAAGGTATTGAGATCATCGAAGTGGCCGGTAATTCTGACGGTACTTTTGAGAAAGCGGGCCGTATTGTTGCCGGTGCGTACGACTATAACGTGGTGCAGAAAGGCAGTAACTGGTATCTGACCAGCTTTATTCCTGCTCCGCCGGATCCGGAAGACCCGGACCCCGTCGATCCGCATGACCCGGACCCTGTTGATCCGGACCCGGTTGACCCTATTGATCCAGACCCGGTCGATCCTGTAGACCCGATTATCCCTGAGCCGGAAGAACCTGTTGCGCCTCCTGTCACTGAGCAGCAATACCGTCCGGAAGCAGGCAGTTATCTGGCGAACAACTATGCGGCTAACACGCTGTTTATGACCCGACTGCACGATCGTCTGGGTGAAACGCAGTACGTAGATATGCTGACAGGCGAGAAGAAAGTTACCAGCCTGTGGATGCGTAACGTTGGGGCGCATACCCGCTTCAAAGACGGTAGCGGGCAGTTGAAAACCCAAAGCAACAGCTATGTAATGCAGCTAGGCGGCGACCTGGCGCAGTGGAGTAGCGACGGTCTTGACCGCTGGCACCTTGGCGCGATGGCAGGTTATGCCAACAGCCAGAACCGCACGCAGTCCAGCCTGACCGGCTACCATTCACGTGGTCAGGTCACCGGTTACAGCGTGGGGCTGTATGGCACATGGTATGCCAATGACGCCGACAAGACCGGCACCTACGTGGATACCTGGGCGCTGTATAACTGGTTTGATAACAAAGTGATGGGCCAGGAGCAGGCAGCAGAGAAATACAAATCCAGCGGGATAACCGCTTCGGTTGAAGCCGGTTATAGCTTCAAACTGGGTGAAAGCGAACGCAACAGCTACTGGCTGCAACCGAAAGCGCAGGTGGTATGGATGGACGTGCAAGCCGACAGTCACCGCGAAGCGAACGGTACCCGCGTGAAGGACAACACCGATGGCAACCTGATGACCCGTCTGGGTGTGAAAGCCTTTATTAATGGTCACAACGCCATCGACGACGGTAAATCTCGCGAGTTCCAGCCGTTTGTTGAAGCCAACTGGATCCACAACACGCAGACGACCAGCGTGAAGATGGACGATGTGAGCAACGACATGCGCGGCACCAAAAACATCGGCGAGCTGAAAGTCGGCGTTGAAGGTCAAATCACTCCGCGCCTCAATGTGTGGAGCAACGTGGCCCAACAAGTCGGCGATAAAGGCTACAGCGATACCCGCGGTATGCTCGGCGTAAAATATAATTTCTAATGTAAGTGAGTAATGGAAAAGCCGCTGATTCACCGATCGGCGGCTTTCTTTTTTGTGGCAATCGTAGGCCGGATAAGCGCAAGCGCCATCTGGCAAATAAGGTGGCGGGCTACAAACGTTGTCCGAGATGTTTTGTTGGTACTCGGCTTTGGTGTAAGACTGCCAGTACAACAATATTTGTGTCTTGTGCACTGTAGTAAATCATATGGCTAACATAAGGAAAGCTGTAAATATCTTCACCAAAATCATCAATTCGATGATGCCCCATGTCTGGCATTTCAGCTAACTGAGAGAGAACGCCCCGTAATTTTCTAAGATAATCCCTGGACTGTTTAGCGCCCCAATTTCTTGATGTGTAATCACGGATTTCAATAATATCGCGCTGTGCTTCTCCAGTAAGTTTGTAACTCACTTTTTATCCTTTGTGTTGCTCCATCAACTCATCAAAAAAAGCATCACCATCAACAATATTGCCCAAATGAATATCGTTTTGAGCACGCTGAATTTTGGCTTTCAGTAACTGGAGCTTCATGGCTTCCATTTGTTCATAGTCCTCAATAGAAACGACGACTGCAACAGGTTTACCGTTACGGTTAATTTGCACAGGTTCTCGCTGCGCTTTAAGTAGCATATCGCCAAACTGGGTTTTGGCTTCATTTGCCGTAAGAGTATGCATATTGCCACCATTTCGCATGAATCGTTCGATTCGTTCATTATAGTCGATATCTTTCTGGGGGTCACTATGAGGTGGGTGGTCAGACAGAGGGTATTGTGAAAGTAGGCCGGATAAGCGCAAGTGCCATCCGGCATCAGGTGAGCATGTAAGTGTCACTTACATGATTCTAGAGAGCTATTGATCCGGAAATCTAATCTTTCCCTTCCCAATGAACTATCCGGAATTTCCGGATAGTTCATTTTCTATCAAATCCAGTTCAGTTGAGTAGGCCGGATAAGCGCAAGCGCCATCCGGCACCAAGTAAACCTGTAAGTACCGCTTGCAGGTTCAGCCGTGCTTCACTGGAGAGTCGCCAATGTGCTCTCGATTCTGTTCAGCTTCTGATGTGCCTCTTTCAACTCATCCTGCAACCGTTGCTCCTGCTCGCCATAGACCATCAGGACGATACAGCCATTCATCACTTTTACGGTAATCTGTTGCCCGGTATCAAACCCCGCTTCGCGTAGCCACTTGCCGGAAAGAATAATTTTGGGTGTAGATTTGTCGAAAACATTAGGGCGGTATCCCACAATTACCGAACGCTCGGTTCCGGATTGGTCGGTGTCTGGGGTAGAATGCGAATCAGCCATAATCAACTCCTTGATAGTTGGTGAGGTTAGCTCTCGTCGGGTACTGCGAATACCAGGCGAGGGCGTTATAAATCAGGTCGCCAGACATAAAGGTACGTACCTGGTTGGTGGTATACTGCTCTTATAGGTACGTACATGTCAACGGCTAAACGCGATCCAAATCAGTCTAAATCCGGAAAAGCACCAACTTTCCAGATTCGCATCACTCCCGAGTTAAAGGCGCAGTTCGAGGCTGCGGCAAAGGCCGAAGGGATGAGTTTGGGGAATTGGCTCAAAACTTTAGGGAGAAAGGAGTTGGAACGGTTAGGTATTGAGCCACAGGATAAATAGTGAATAGATTAATTGCCCTGTCTTGCGGGAATATTAATAATTTCCATTTTTAGGGCATTTTCTCCTGAGAATATTGCAGCCAACCCCTGTCTAATTTTTAATTTATCGTTTTCTATTGCCCCGTGGGCAATAGGTGAATATATGGCTGTTTGTAATTGAACTCGCTCAAAATCATAGCCAATATCTTTCGCTATCTCTGATAGCAAGTCTAGAAAAAGATTGTTGCTTGTTTGGTTCCATATGGTGCCAGATGCATTATCATTATCAGGGTAAGATGTATTTAAATGTGCAAAGTAAAGTTTCCACGAAGATAATACTTTACTTTCAGAATCGCTTCTCTTGGTTCTTCCTCTTTTTATTTTTCCGTAAAATGCTAAGTCGATCATATTTAATGCGCGAACATGTTCATTAGACAGTCGAGAGTTCTGAGATCGAGTAGCCATAAGTTGCTTGAATATATCAATTTTTAATGATTTTTTCTGAGAATATCTTTCTATAAATTTCTGTGTCTGAATGGCTAATAATGGGCTAATTACAGTAGCAGCAATGGCCATGATCGTAAGGGCAGTGCTCATATGGGATTCTCGTTAATCATAAATGAAAATAGATATTGTGGACGAGAATTATAAAAGCATGCATATGCTGAGAATATATGGCAAATGACTGGAATAAGATAGGAACTTTGGCGGAGATCACAGGAGTCGTATCTAATGGTTAATATCATTGTTTTTAATCATTATTGTCTTGTTTGATTTTGTCTTGTGCCCCCATTTGTGCCCCCGAATGAATTTACTTGTGAAAGTCGGGGCGTTCCAGAACGCTTATGTTTCAGCGCAATATCGCGCCTGGTCACGTTGTCCTGAATACTGGCGGAACAGATTTGCACGTAGTGATCGGTTAACACTTCTGTTTGCATGATATTTTGTCCGTAAAAAGTAAATACGCCTACCGGGAATAGCAGGCGCATTATACAGAGAGTAAAGAGGGAGAAATTTGGGAAAGTGAATCGGGGAGTTTCCTTACAGATTTCAGAATGCAGTTTTATTACGGCTTCGTTGCAACAAGCCAGTTGCCTGTCGCGCCCGTAGAATATCTACTGCCCGAAGATAAGGTGACTGTTCCTGACAGCTAAATCCCTTACGATCAATACGAACCAGTTCGTACTTCTCCACTAGAAAGTTAACTGCATCAGCCAGTGTGATGCCAGCGTTTATATGTTCCTGAATAACGGTTTCATCACTGAATGGGGTGTCGTTCAGGGTCAGGCCGTAGTGCTGTTCCAGCAAACGGGTTAGCAGCTTCTGCCAGACCACTACGGGGGGCAGGCGTGGCTTTGCTGTCCGCTGAATTATTGCAGGTAAGGTTTTCATTTTTATCTCGCGTGAATTTAAAAGATTTAGCGCTGCGTAGGGTAAATGACGATGTAGACGTAACCATGTGAACCAAGTGTATCGGCTTCGCAGGTGAAACCGTTGTGATACAAGATAACGCCATGCGCATGTCGAGGATTCAGTTCACCCGTGGTCAGCATGGATTCCATTTGGCTGATAAAGCACGGGAATGCGTCTTCGAGTATCTGGCTTTCTTTTTCGCCAAAATGACCGGTTATTCCAGCCCGGTCCGTGAGATAGTGCAGCCGTTTACCCTCCTGCACCAGCCTGGCACCGAGACGGGGAGTGACGTCACGCTGCAGGCCCCAGCTCATTTCATTCATTAATGATCTCCTTTACGGCAAATACATCTCACAACAAACCGTGTTCAGCGAACGACAGTATCTGGTTACCGCCGACGATAAGGTGGTCGGGTACGCGGATGTCCACCAGCGCAAGTGCCTGCACCAGACGCTGCGTAATGGCTTTGTCTGCCTGGCTGGGTGTGGTATCGCCAGAGGGATGGTTGTGGGCAACTATCACCGCTGCCGCATTGAAGTACAGGGCACGTTTCACCACCTCGCGGGGATGGACTTCGGTGCTGCTGATGGTGCCGGTGAATAGTGTTTCATGGGCAATCAACTGGTTCTGCTGATTAAGGTACAGCACCATGAACTCTTCGCGCTCAAGTCCCGCCATTTTCAATTTAAGCCAGTCACGGGCAGCCTGGGCGGACGTGAATGCCACACCAGTTTCACGCAGGTGGCGATCAAGCAGCGTTAAAGCGCGTTTTACCGTACGTTTTGCGGTCAGTGGAAGTGCCGGAGCCTGTGGGATAAGTGGCTGTTCCATCATGAATATCCTTAATCAATAATGCGAAAAATGGCGTGGGATTCAGGGTGCTGCAGGGCGTAATCCCGCAGGCGGTAATAGTGCTCCGTCATGGCATCGCATTCGGTGCGACAGGCGTGATGGCTGTATTCAATCAGGCAGATAGCAATACCTGCGGCTTCTGCGCTCATTTGCGCACTATTACCGTTCATGCTGTTGAAAAGATGCCATTTATCGTCACTGTTAGCATCAGGAGCCATAAACGCGCCGCCATTGCTGAGCGTGTAAAAGGACCAGATACCACCGCTGTACTCATCACAGAAGCGGTCCATCCAGGCGAAAATACGGGGTTCCAGCGTTATCCACTGCGTGATAGCACCAAAGTGCAGCGGCCAGAAATCGAGACGCTGCTCGTCAGGTACTGGTGATGCAGTAAGGTCAAATTGAGGTTCATTAGCGGACAGCAATTCGCATTGCGTTTGTGTCGTCATGGATATTCTCCGTCAATAAAAACGCCAGCGACGATGGCTGGCGTATGGGAAATAAAGGACATGCAGGGATGATGGATGAGTGTAATCAGGAGGACGATTCTCTGAGGATGCCGTACTGTCGGATATAACGGTTATGTCCTTCACCAGCATCAGGTTCAAAGCACCAGGCCCGCCAGACCATTCGACCTTCAGAGTCACGAACCACCAGGCGGAAGTGACTACCCTGGTCGTCTTCAATACCGATGTTGCGATACCGGCGGGTAACCGCTTCGGCCTGCTGTCGGGTAAAAGGACCCGGTGGCAGCATGTGAGATTCAGGCATTCGGTGTACCTTAAAAACAAAAGCCCCTGACGCAGATGCGTTAGGGGCTGTGGGAGTTTGCATGTGTGGGGGGGTCAGTAACCGGTTTGCACCTTATACAGCCGCAGGGTTTTGCTGCCCCGTACAATTTTCACATATAGGGCATTATCTTTCGTGCTGCGCACAAACCCGGCCTGCACATCGCCCTTACAGTCACCACCGTCGTAAGAAATGTTGACACCGGTCTGGCGCACCAGGTCGATAACCCCGAAGCTTAGGTCCTCACAGGCCGGGCCCGGCAGGTCCTGAATCAGGGCAAATTTATGGTCGTCGCTGACACCGGTCAGTGAGCACATAGACGTATTGATGTCGTTTCCCTGACACCAGTACTCCTGGCCGGGATTGTCTTTATCCATCAGGCTTGCCGGAAGCTGAGCGGCACCGGCACTGAATGCGGCAAGTGACAGAATGAGGGCGGGTACAGCAGAAGTAATTATTTTCAGCATGGTTTTCTTCCTGAATTAATCCAGCCCGCTGTCGGGCAAAATGAGGGAGGTTGATATCGGGTGTTATCAGAAGCGGCGGTAACGAAACAGCTCTTTGCCCTGGTAAAGTGCCACCAGGTCGTCATATTCCGGCTTCTTCTGGTTGGGCTTAAAGGTCACTACCGTGCCCGGACGGCACAGGTCTTTTACGGTGAGCCCAAATTTCTTGTCCGGAGTAATGGTGAATCCCTTCGACACATCGTTGTGCATGATGGTTATCCACCCCCACAGGCCGCCTTCGCAGTCTTTAAAAGGTGCTGAACGCACCGTGACCATCCCGCCCTGACGGTCAACAGACATGGCTTCGCATTTTCCGGTAACCTGACGATGCGCATCACACCAGAAAATATTCCCGTTGTTGTCATTGACGACGGCAGGTAGCGTCCGGTTATAGGGCTGGGCCTGAGCCTCTGCACAAAGCAGAAGGCTGCCGGTAATGCCCAGTATTTTAATCAGTGTTTTCATTACGTTGGTCCTTAACAGAGAAAGTATCAGGTAGCATTGATTCAGGCCCATACGGTCAGGGCCAGCATCACAAGCCATACCCAGAAGTAAGCCGGTTTCTGACCGAGGGTTTTCGCCCGACGCCACAAATAGAACGGCACCAGCCAGGCCAGTTTGCCGAACATGGTGGTATCCACTCCGGCCTTACGCAGGCGTCGTTCATCGAGATACCCCAGAGCGATATTGAGCAGCAGCGTGATAAACCAGTACTGCCCGCCCGAGACGGCCTCATATGCCTCGTCAAAAGACATTCCGTTCAGCCCTGCAGTCCACAGCTCGAGCGCATAACCAATGAAGGGAGCAAATGCCAGCGTCCATACCACTCCACCCGGAATGCGGTTCCCCGGCAGCGCTGGTGGTGTAGTGCTGTGGAGCAGCGCTGAAGCCAGCGGGGTGGCGGAGACCGGTTGCCAATCCGTCATGCCCTGTCGCCACACCAGCGTGGCAGCTGTGAGTTCACCGCGCATAATCAGGCCAGTGATGTCGTCTTCGGTCACATTGTCTTGACGTATGCCATTTTTCTCGTAATGCCAGGTCATTGTTTTTCCTTCTTAACAGAGGTAATTAAATCAGTGTGTTGCCCTGCTCCTCCTCAGAGGGCCCAGGAGACAGGACTTCGCAAATACAGCTGAAGTGCGGAAGAGCCCGGATAAAGCCCGCCTGTGTGGTTAACTGGCTGAGACGTTTTCGCGGGGTAAAAGTGGTGTTCAGAACTGTCACCGCATGGATAGTCGCCAGAGGATGCACGGTGATATGCCCGTTAAGTTCACCGGTGAGATACCAGCAGCCGTCGAGTGATATCAGGCGGTACGGGGCCAGCCCGTCACAGCGCTCTCCCTCGGCCAACAGCAGCACCCGCTGGCAGGCGGTTATGGCACTGACGAGACGGTAGAACACCAGTGAGATGGCCGGGGACACAGACTGTGGCGGCTGCCATACCAGACACGGCATCCCTCCTGCAGTGAGCAGCATGCCCGCCAGACGCCGGTCCAGCCCCGGAAAAATATCGGCCAGTCCTGCCCGGTGAGCAAAGGTCAGCGCATCCAGCTCGCCCTGTACGCCTCCACCGGTACTGCGCAGGCGGCATTGCCCCCGTCGATACTCAAGGTCGAGGTACATCAGCCGTTCGCGAAAATCCCGTCGCAGGGTACGGACTGACACACCAAACTCTGCAGCCAGCCGCGCCAAGTTCAGCGTTTCACCTGCAACCAGGCGGCTGATTATCAGTGACAGCCTGACAGCCAGCCGGTCATGACGGCGCTCTGCCTGTGTCATCTTAAATCTCCGTAATAGTTAACTGACTGAATATGAAATGATTCTAAAGAGGGGGGCGGACAGGGTATGGACATGGAATGAACTATTTTTTATCTGCCTCCGGAAGCAGGCCCGACGCGGCACACCGTGAAATGCGGTGAAAAAACACTCAATTTAATGCAGGTAAAACGGACAGGGAGTGTCCTTTCTTAACATGCTGATAACAATCTCAGGACCGAAACCCACTCAGCATCGCTTCAGCCATCACCCAGAGAGCCCGGTTGAGCTTCACATCTCCGTCGATACCACGTACGGCGCGGGTATGCGTTCGCCCGCCTTTTGTACTCCGACCACTGAGCCCGCCCTTAATCAGGTTCTCCTGAATACGCTGGTATGTGGTCCACAGATCATTGCTCTCATCCTGCCAGCGGCGTGGGGAAAGTATCTGAGGTGCTGTCACCGGCTGGTGGTCCTCACCGAAACGGTACGTCAGTGCAGCCTGTGCCAGAGCCTGTTGTGCAGGTGGCGGCAGCATCAGCGACTGCATGGCATCCCGCTTCTCTTCCACACGGTCAAAAATACCCAGTACTTCATACGCCCCCTCAATCACCTGACTCACGACATCTCCTTTGTGCGGCACTCGCACCTCGCCAAACGACTCACCGCAGACAAGCCCGTTCTGGCATACCGCACGGAATAGTCCCGGTAGCATCTGATACGAACTGGAGCCATCGTGAGAATTGAGCAGAATAATTTCCGGCACCTGCTTACCGGTAATCTGCCCCTCCCGACGCAGGCGCAGCATGTGCTTCGTATGTTCACGACGACCCGGATCACGCACGCGGGTCTGACAGGCAAAGAACGGCTGAAAGCCCTCCCGCTGCAGACTGTCCAGCAGAGAGATGGTGGGTATATATGTGTATCGTTCACTGCGGGATTCGTGTTTGTCCTCGCTGAAAACGCTGGGTACCACAAGAAACAGTTCTTCGTGGGTTAACGGACGGTCACGACGGATAAGATTTACTGCGCCAAAGCGCGAAGCCAGACGGGTCATAAGCAGACTCCTCATGATGGAAAATAAATACAAAAAGCCCCGCCGCAAAGTCGCAGCAGGGCTCAGCAAACTACGGGTTAGAAGGGTTAATTTTCAGAAGAAGAAACTCCAGACTGCACGAGCGACTGATACTACGATGTCGCGTACAGACTGGATGACTGTCCGAACCGGGGCCGGTATCAGGGGCATGGAACTTACTGTGTCCAGTACCGAGCCGACCGTTTCACCAAAATCGTCACGGGCTTTTTTATTAACGGCATCGGTACGAAGTGGAGCACTAAGCTGTACCGCTACCGAACTACTGGCCTCTCGCGGCAGGCAACGAATCATCCGTTCAACCATCATCCGCAGCCCCCACTGCAAACGTACCGACACTGCGCAGACAGGGTTTACCGGCTGGAACAACTCATGTAGCAGGCAGATTTTGCGGCTGATATTTTGTTTCTGCTCTGTAGACAGCTTTTCACCACCGCAGGTGGGTTCAACCTTGTCGGACTGACTGATAACAAACAACACCTTATGCCGGTATGCCTCACCAATCACCTCCCGGTAAAAATGTTCATCCACCGCCAGCGCCCGGTCATCGGCCTTGATCAACCACAGCACCAGGTCGAGCCGGGGAAGTTGTTCACGGTAGAGTGCGGCATATTCAGCATCCCGTAGTTCGGACTCACCAACGCCGGGTAGGTCCCTAATTGTCATAAAGCGTTTGCCGAGCTGCAGGCGAAACTGCAGTGGTTTTCGAGTACATGCCGCTACATCACTGACCGGTGATATATCCCCAGCAAACAGGGTATTGCACAGGCTGCTCTTTCCCGTCCCGGTTTTCCCCATAATGCCTATTACAGGCTCGTATTGGGTTAACTGATTTATCTGCTGCAGAATGCGTTCAGAGACCCACTGGGGCAGGCCGGAAAGCGGTTGCTGCAGTGACTGCAGACCGTCAAATTGTTTCATTACTGCTCCTCCGAAAAAGTATACAAAAACGGCAGAACCTCGTGGTTCTGCCGTTAATGGGATATGTTCAGAGTGATGATATATATCTGTAATATTTTTTAATTTTCCCAACTTTTCAGTTTAGCTTTTGCGTATGCATCATTGATCAGTATCTCAATTAATTCATTGATTTTCATTTCATTTTTACTGACCAGATAATCAAGTTTTCTCTTACTGCCTTTGCTAATATAGGTATTGAGAACCTTTTTGTTTGCAACACTATCTCTGAATTTTTTCTGCCCCCATGCTTTTTTTGTTTTTATAATAAACAATTCACCTTCAGCATCGGATTTATTCTCAACCCATTGATCAAAGATTGAATGAACTTTCAGATTCATATTTTTTTCAAACCAAAAATCCACATTACCATTAATCATTTTGTTCTTATCGAAGTAAGACATCACCCACTGATAATCTGCCTGGTATTTAGCATCATGTCTGGTTGATGAGAACCAGAACGGATTGCCAAATTTTTTCTTGATACGGAGCCAAGAATTTTTCAAATGCTCTAAGTTTGAACGGATATGGTTAAAGCTTGATACACGACATTGATAGTCGATCAAAAGAATTAACCCGTCATAATTTACGCCACCCTTATCAGAATCAAGGCTCCATTCAGGTAAAGTGATATCAAGAAGAGAGGGGGCATTATTATTTGTATATAGCTTATATTCGGCATGGATATAATTAGCAACAAATGACAACGAACGCTCACAATCAATCCACTCAAGTTCACTAAAAGGTATTAACTTACCCTCAACCTCTCGCTTACTCTTTTCAAAGAAATCCTCCGCACTCCTATATTTAACCATTTCTTTTTTATTCATATACTTAATGCAAGACTCTTTGAAAAGAGTGGCATCATCTATTCTTCCCACTAATTCACGAGACTCATCAACATGCATCAATGCTGAGCGAAAGATATCCCAGTAAAGCCATAAATTTATTCTTTTCATCCAGAGACTGGTCACTCGTTTTCCTGCACTCATCATAACCTCAAACGTAACAACAACCGTAGAAAAAGACGTAGCACTCTACGTAGTATACTACGTTCTTTTTTGATTGTAGTAAGCTTCTGTAACAGCTCTTCAAGCCTTGAATCTATTGATAATTAAGAAAGTATGATATGCATCATCTAAATGAGTATCCCGAAAACACTATAAATTGACTATGTGCCCCCCAGATGACTGCCACGGGCAGCTTGCAGAAAACAGTAGGGAAACCGAGGAATGTTATCAGGTTAAAGAATAATTAAGGTTAATTGGTATTATAGAGAGTAGATCCCAATTGATAGACATCTAACATCCCCACCATGGGATGATATATAGCCGTCAAAAGTGATTAAAACTTGCCTTGCAGGCATCCTTTAAGTGACAGAAAAAAACAGATGTACCAATTCCTTTGGATTAACTCAAAGGAACAGAGCAATGCAAAAACATTACCCACATTTAAAGAAAATCATCCCTAATGACTTCCTGCTGAATCTGATTAACCATCATCTTAATCAGATCCTGGCATGTCACGCCAAGATACTGGCGTTTCGAATGGATTTTGATTACCAGCGGGGTACTAATCGATTCATTCGTAACTCCTCGATCGAAATACAGGATGACCTCAGAGAGCTTACTCAGACAATGATCAGCCTTCCTGGCGTTGTCGGTAGTTTCTGGGTACTGGAATGGACATCAGAAGGGGCAGTTCATGCCCATGCTATTTTTTATCTTAATGGCCGAGAACATCAGAAATCATTCCCATTCATTTTACAGGCCGGGGAACTGTGGCATCAAATTACCTATGGCGAGGGAAAATACCAGCGATGCAAACCAAAGAAATATCATCAGGACAACATTAACAATGTTGTTGAGTATCACAATAACGAAGCCATAAACAGTCTCAGACGTATAGCCAGTTATCTAACAAAAGAAGACCAAAAATATGGTTATCTAATTTGGGGTTGTAATGAGGTTCCTTCGCCTGCAAGGCAGGGTAGACCAAGAAAGTTTAGTTAGTTTTTTACAGCAGCACCGGTTGCTATGCCGGAGAGGGCAGCAGTAATTCTTAACCCATCTCCGGTTCCCACTTAGCTACCGGAGAATCAAATCATGACCGTTAAACCTTCCCTGCTCGAAGATCAGTTTATCGATATGGTGTTTATCACCAGCCTACTTGGGGTTAGTGATAAATGGATATACCGACTCATCAAGGAGGGGCTTTTCCCTAAACAGATAAAGCTGGGACGTAGCTCTCGCTGGCGGAAAAGTGAAGTGGAAGCCTGGCTACAGGCGAGAATCGACGAATCACACAGCTAGATACCTCTCCTTACATATCACTTTCCTGACTGGCAGACTCTTTATCCGCTCATTGCGGAGGTTTGCGGCTGCCTGTCATTCAGTATTCAGGGATAATTCACCATGAAAGAGACAAAGACGCGATATGACAGTTTGCTGGACAGCTATCAACGTTGGCTAAACGGGTTTACAAAACTGGCCATCATAAATGGCATGTGTCACCCCAATATCCAGGCCAGCCACCATCTGATGGTGGGCAGTCTGTACTTTCCCGGCGCGGGGCAGATGACTGCAGTGGTACCACAATGCCTTTACCGACTGATTTACGGAAGTCAGCACCCGGAGCCATTATCGATAGTCACTGATATGCAAATCAGCCTGCAGACAAAGCAAAAAACTTTACTGCACCACCCAATGCTGGAAGGGATATTGCTGAGTGAATGTATCCGCCTAAAACAACGCCCACTGGCAAATAGGCTGATTAGCCTGTTACAACAATTCAGCTCACCGGAGCATCGCCACAAACTGGTCTGGCTATGTTGGTACGATCTGATGATGGGGGCGACGCTGGAAGACTGGCTGGATAACCTGAAACGTAAGGCACCTGAAGATCTAGGCTTGTGGCTGGTTGGACGGCAGGAGGAAAACATATCTCTCACGCAAATGATGGATGAATATCTGCTATTTACCGGCCACTGATATCAGTTCCGATTTGTGCCAAGGCGCTTTTACACCTAGCAAAAAAGCAGAACTCCTCCTCCCTACTACCCACTTTTTCTCAATGACGCCCCCTCTTTATCCAAAATGTTCAGGGGCAAGGCTATTCACTATTGGTATTTATTGGAGGATACGATATATTTCCATTATTCCAGAAATATAGAAATGAGATGCAAATGGAGCTTTCAAAAGCAGCAGATACCCTGAAAGAACTGGGCCATCCTACGCGCCTGAGCGTATACAGAGCGTTGGTTAAAGCCGGGCATGAAGGATTACCGGTTGGCGAATTGCAGAAACGGCTTGAAATCCCTGCTTCTACGCTGAGCCATCATCTCTCATCGCTGATATCAGTCTCTCTGGTACGCCAGGAGCGCCAGGGTAGAACGCTCTATTGCCATGCTCGATATGAGAACCTTGAGGCTCTCATTACCTTCCTGACAGAAGAATGCTGTTCAGGGACTAACGACTGCCTCACCATGCCCCAGAAGACGGAGAAGTAAAATGACAGGCGATCTTAAGAATGTTGATTCTGGTTTGTTTGACACCTCAATCACAGAGGCAAGATTAGGCATTCCTGCTGTTCCCCATCCTCCCCGTATCCTCATGCTGTACGGCTCTGTACGCGAACGTTCCTACAGCCGACTGGCAACTGAGGAAGCGGCAAGGTTACTGACCGCCATGGGCGCAGAGGTGCGGATCTTCAATCCTTCTGGTTTGCCTCTTCCTGATGATGCGCCTGACTCGCATCCTAAAGTCATGGAGCTGCGTGAGCTGGTTCGTTGGTCCGAAGGAATGGTGTGGTGTTCACCTGAACGCCATGGTGCGATGACTGGCATCATGAAGGCCCAGATTGACTGGATACCACTTTCTGAAGGCGCTGTTCGCCCTTCGCAGGGTAAGACACTGGCCGTAATGCAGGTCTGCGGTGGCTCTCAGTCTTTCAATGCCGTCAACCAGATGCGCATTCTTGGCCGCTGGATGCGGATGATCACCATCCCAAATCAATCCTCTGTGGCAAAAGCCTGGCAGGAGTTTGATGAAGATGGACGAATGAAACCCTCGTCTTATTACGACCGCATCGTGGATGTAATGGAAGAACTGGTGAAATTTACACTGCTGACCCGAGGTAACTCAGCCTATCTCGTTGATCGCTACAGCGAACGAAAAGAGTCGGCAGAGGAACTTTCCCGGCGGGTTAATCAGAGCAAAATTTGAGGGCTGGTATGAGTGATGTAACGGCATTCAACAACTGCATGAGCGTGTTCTGGCGGCAACATGAAGCCGAACTCTCTCGCTTTCTGACATCGAAGACAGGTGATAGCGAAAAAGCGGCAGATCTTCTGCAAGAGCTATTCCTGCGTGCCCGCACTCATTCAGACAGTTTCTGTGAAATGGATAATCCACGAGCCTGGCTGTATCGGGCGGCGAGGAATCTGCTGATTGATGAGTACCGCACCACCAGGGAGTTCGTTGAGCTGGAAGAAGATGCCCCATTCACAGACGCCTCCCCTGATGCCATCTCAACGCTGGATATTTGCCTACCTGAAACATTACAGGCATTGCCCGAAGATGAGCGGTGGCTGATTGAAGAGTCCGATCTTAACCGGCGTCCTCAGCAGTCCCTGGCCGATGAACTGGGTATTACGCTTACCGCGTTTAAATCCCGTCTGCTTCGGGCCAGAAAGCACCTGAAGGAGACGATGACAGAACTCTGTCAGATTGAGGCTGATGGCAATTCTCCCGTCTGCTGCCACAAAAAAATGAACTAATCGCGCATCTTTTTCCCACCACCTTCGTTTACCTCAGTGTAAAGCCAAATGACTAAACACTGAGGTAAACAATCCATGTCAAAAATTGAGATCTTTGAAGCAGCAGGTTGCTGCGCAACCAGTAGCGTTGTGGTCAGCGACGAAGCCGTTAAATGGAACGCCAGCGCCGAATGGGCGAAAAAGAATGGCGTTGATATTCAGCGCTACAGCCTTGCGAAAAACCCGCAGCAGTTCCTGAACACCCCTGTCATCAAAGAGTTTTTGAACACATCAGGGATGGAGTCCCTCCCTGTCACCTTGCTCGACGGCAAGCTGGTGATGGCAGGCAAACTGCCGACTCGTGAAGATATCTCCCGTTGGGCAGGTATTCCGCTAACTCAGGACTGGAGTGAAGACAGTACGCAACCGCGTTGCTGCAGCATTCCACGTATGCCTTAATTCCAGAGGAGCTATCACTGATGAATATGCCATTTTTAAAAGACATTCCCCCGTTCATCTTCTTCACCGGTAAAGGTGGCGTGGGTAAAACATCTCTGGCCTGTGCTACTGCAGTATGGCTGGCCGATCAGGGTAAGAGAACGCTTCTGGTGAGTACCGATCCGGCTTCCAATGTCGGCCAGGTATTTAGCCAGACTATCGGCCACCGAATCACAGATATTAGTACTGTAGAAAATCTTGCCGCGATGGAAGTTGATCCGATGGCTGCAGCGCAAGCCTATCGTGATCGTGTGCTCGACCCTGTTCGCGGGCTGATGCCAGCTGATGTGGTCAGCAGCATTGAAGAGCAACTCTCCGGCTCATGCACCACGGAAATCGCTGCGTTTGATGAGTTTACCGGTCTGCTGACCAATCATGAGCTGCGGGAAAAATATGACCATATTGTATTTGATACCGCGCCAACCGGTCACACCATCCGCATGCTTGAGCTTCCGGGGGCCTGGAGCGGTTATCTGGAAGCGAACCCCGATGCCGCCGCTAACCTCGGGCCTCTGGTAGGGCTGGAGAAACAACAGCACCAATACTCCGATGCGGTTAAAGCGCTGTCTGATGCAGCACTCACGCGCTTAGTGCTGGTAGCCCGTGCCCAGGCTTCAACGCTGAAAGAGGTTTCTCATACGCACGATGAGCTGTCTGCTATCGGTTTGCAGCATCAGCACCTTGCCATCAATGGTGTGCTGCCGCCGTTTGCGGGTGAGAATGATCCACTGGCGCAAAGTATTCTGGCTCGGGAAGAAAAAGCATTACAGGCAATGCCTGATAATCTGGCTAATCTTCCCTGCTCGCAGCTGTATCTGAAGCCATTTAATCTGGTCGGTCTGGAAGCCCTGCGGGAATTATTTACACCGAGCAAAGCCTCGCAGCCGCTCCCGGCTACCACGCTGAATACTCTGGATTTGCCGAAACTATCCTCATTGGTGGATGAACTCAGCCAGACAGGCAAAGGGCTGGTCATGACGATGGGTAAAGGCGGAGTGGGCAAAACGACCGTTGCGGCATCAGTCGCGGTATCGCTGGCGAAACGCGGCCACAAAGTCCACCTGACCACATCCGACCCGGCAGCACATCTGTCTTACACGCTGGATGGTTCACTGCCAAATCTGCAGGTCAGCCGTATCGATCCGAAGGTGGAGACAGAGCGCTATCGTCGATTTGTACTGGAAAATCAGGGCAAAGGGTTAGATGCGGAAGGACTGGCGGTGCTGGAAGAGGATCTCCGCTCGCCATGTACTGAAGAGATCGCCGTCTTCCAGGCATTCTCGCGGATCATCAAAGAGGCCGACGACCATTTTGTCATTATGGACACAGCGCCAACGGGTCATACGCTTCTGCTACTGGATGCAACAGGGGCCTATCACCGGGAAATGGTGCGCCAGATGGGGCAAACACATGACCATGTGTTGACGCCAATGATGCAATTGCAAGACCCGGAGAAGACGAAGGTGATTATCGTGACGCTTGCCGAAACGACACCTGTACTGGAAGCAGCAAACCTGCAGCAGGATTTGCGTCGAGCTGGCATCGAGCCATGGGCATGGGTTGTGAATAACAGCCTGGCGGCAGCTGAACCGTCTTCACCTTTCCTGAAGACCAGGGCGAACCGCGAGCTGCCACTTATCTCTGATGTGGAAGAACAATATGCAAAACGTATTGCACTCACAGCGCTACAGAGCGAAGAGCCGGTTGGTATTGACCTGCTGGAAGAGATGGCGAAGTAATAATGAAGGGGGCATTTGCCCCCCTTCATCTTTATTTCAGTCGTTTACCTGCCTCATCAACGACTTTTTCACCGTCTTCCTTGGTGAAAGCCGCTTTCTGAGCCTCTGGCAGAATATCCAGAACCACCTCCGAAGGACGGCAAAGTTTAGTTCCCAGTGGCGTCACCACAATCGGACGGTTAATCAGGATCGGATGTTGCAACATAAAATCGATTAACTGGTCATCAGTAAATTTATCTTCTGCAAGACCCAGTTCCTCATACGGCTCAACGTTCTTACGCAGTAACGCCCGGACGGAAATGCCCATATCAGCAATGAGTTTGACCAGCTCATCGCGTGAAGGTGGAGTCTCAAGGTAAAGAATAACGGTCGGCTCATTACCGCTGTTGCGAATCATCTCCAGCGTGTTACGCGATGTGCCGCAGGCTGGGTTGTGATAAATGGTGATGTTGCTCATATCAGTATCTCATTACAAAGTGAAAGAGAGACGTAGCGCCAGCGCGGCCAGCGTTACAAACAGCACAGGCAGAGTCATGACGATCCCGGTGCGGAAATAGTATCCCCAGGTGATGGTCATATTCTTCTGTGAAAGTACGTGTAGCCAGAGCAGCGTTGCCAGGCTACCAATAGGGGTGATTTTGGGCCCCAGATCGCAGCCAATGACGTTGGCATAAATCATCGCTTCTTTGATGACACCCGACGCGGTACTGCCATCAATCGACAATGCGCCAATCAATACGGTAGGCATGTTATTCATGATAGAAGAGAGGAATGCGGTCAGGAATCCCGTTCCCAGCGTGGCTGCCCACAGGCCTTTATCTGCGAGTAAGTTCAGCACGTCAGACAAGTATTCTGTCAGCCCTGCGTTACGCAGCCCATAGACCACCAGATACATCCCCAGCGAGAAGATCACGATCTGCCATGGTGCCCCACGCAACACTTTACCGGTGTTAATGCCGTGACCTTTTTTTGCCACAGCAAACAGGATTGCTGCCCCTACTGCTGCAATGGCACTGACCGGAATACCCAGTGGCTCGAGTACAAAAAAGCCCACTAACAAAAGAATTAATACAATCCAACCGGTTCTGAATGTTGCCAGATCTTTGATGGCTTTTGCGGGCTCTTTCAGTCGTTCCAGATCATAAGTGGGCGGGATATCTTTGCGGAAAAACAGATGCAGCATCACCAGAGTGGCGACGATGGCGGCGATATCCACCGGCACCATTACCGAGGCATATTCCGTGAATCCCAGTTTGAAGAAATCAGCCGAAACGATATTGACCAGGTTCGATACGATAAGCGGCAAGCTGGCGGTATCGGCAATAAACCCTGCGGCCATCACGAATGCCAGCGTGGTGCTTTTACTGAAGCCAAGCGCCAGCAGCATGGCAATAACAATCGGCGTCAGAATAAGTGCCGCGCCATCGTTGGCAAACAGTGCCGCTACTGCCGCGCCGAGTAGAACGATATAGGTAAACAGCAGACGGCCACGACCGTTCCCCCAGCGAGAAACGTGCAGCGCAGCCCATTCGAAAAAGCCGGATTCGTCCAACAACAGACTGATGATAATAACGGCGATAAACGTTGCCGTCGCATTCCAGACGATATTCCACACCACCGGAATATCAGCAATGTGTATCACCCCCGATGCCAGAGCCAGTACGGCCCCCAGCGTGGCGCTCCAGCCAATCCCTAATCCCTTCGGCTGCCAGATAACCAATATGATGGTCAGGATAAAAATGGCTCCTGCCAGTAACATAAAACCTCCTGAAAGGGCAGCATTGCTGCCCTGAATGATGGCAATAATTAACCCGCGAGTTGTTTGAGTTTGTCGATGCCGGTTGGTTCTGACGCCAGTACGGGGACAAGTGCTACACGGCTGGCATGCAGGTTTTTAACGCTCTCGATCTGCGGACGTTCCTGCTGAGCCCGCAAGCGGAGCAGGGGGGAACGGGTATCAGCTATGGAAAGGCTGTTATTGATAATCCAACCCCAGGGGTGAATTCCTGCACGTTCAAGGTCGGCCTGTAAATTTGCCGCCTCAAGTACCGGCGTGGTTTCCGGTAGCGTGACCAGTAATACTTTGGTTCGTTCCGGGTCCTGCAGTTGCATCATCGGAGTGGTGAAGTGACCATTTTCTCCCATTTTCTTAGCAATCTCGCGGTGATACGCGCCGGTAGCATCCAGCAACAGTAACGTGTGCCCGGTGGGTGCCGTATCCATGACCACGAAGCGTTTACCCGCTTCACGAATCACGCGTGAAAAGGCCTGGAAAACTGCAATTTCTTCGGTGCAGGGAGAGCGTAAATCCTCTTCCAGCAGGCGTTTCCCTGCATCGTCCAGATCTCTTCCTTTTGTCTCAAGGACATGCTGGCGATAGCGCTCCGTCTCCTCGTGAGGATCTATCCTGCTGACTTGTAGATTGTTAAGACTGCCGTTCAGGGTTGTGCTGAGGTGTGCTGCTGGATCTGAGGTTGTCAGATGGACATCAAATCCCAAATCCGCCAGTCTGACGGCAATGGCAGCCGCCATCGTGGTTTTCCCCACACCACCTTTACCCATAAGCATAATCAGCCCATGTTCATTACGGGCAATATCATCGACTAACGCTGAGAGCGACGGAATTTCAGGTCGTTGCTGAATGTATTCTTCAGAAGAGGATACTGTTTCAGGCTGAGAGGAGAGAAGCCCGCTTAATGCACACACGCCAACCATATTGAGCGGTTGGAGGAATAACGTGTCAGTTGGCAGCCCGGAAAGATCAGAAGGAAGATTGGCCAACGCCTCCTGTTCACGGCCCCATATTGCCGCAGCCAGTGTATCGTTTGCCGCTTCTGTTTTGGGCAGAACGCCGTTGATGACCAGGTACTGATTTTTAAGGCCGATTGCGGCGAGTTCTAAATGAGTTCGGGCGACTTCCTGCAGGGTAGATTTTTGCAGTCGGGCAACTAAAACCAGTCGGGTACGAGCTGGATCTGACAACGCTTCAACGGCATGGGCATACTGTTCGCGCTGCTTTTCCAGGCCAGCCATTGGCCCAAGGCAGGAAGCGCCATCCGGATTACTTTCAATAAAGCTGCTCCAGGCTCCGGGAAGCTGAAGAAGGCGAATAGTGTGGCCGGTCGGTGCGGTATCAAAGATGATATGGTCAAACCGGGTCAGCAGAGAGGCGTCTGTCAGTAATCCGGTAAACTCGTCAAATGCAGCAATCTCTGTTGTGCATGCTCCCGACAACTGCTCGTTGATGCTACTCACGACGTTATCAGGCAGGATGCCTTTAATTGGGTCAACGATTCTAGCCCGGTACTGTTGAGCAGCGGCCTGCGGATCAATCTCAAGTGCCGACAATCCAGGGACAGAGGCTATTGGCTGAATGGTATTGCCAATAGTCTGACCAAAGACCTGACCTACGTTTGAGGCCGGGTCAGTACTGACAAGCAGCACCCGTTTCCCCTGTTCTGCCAGACGGATCGCCGTGGCGCAGGAAATAGAGGTTTTACCAACGCCTCCTTTACCAGTAAAAAATAGATAAGGGGGGATGTTCTGTAAGAATTTCATATGTCCTCCTGACATACTTAACAACAAGAAGTATTGCCACCACAGCAGCCTGAAGCCGCTAATCCCACTTTCTCCAGCGGAATGCCAAACCAGCGAGCCAGTTCAGCGCGTTTTGGGTAACGTCCTGCCATCACCGTTTCGCCGTCCAGCAACAACAGCGGAAGCCCTTCTGCTCCAGAAGCCTCAAGGAATGTTTTCACCTTCTCGTTCTGAACGAAGCTCATCGGCTGTTGTGCCAGGTTGTAACGTTCGATCTGAACACCACGACCTTTCAGCCATTGCACATCTGCAGAAAAATCAACCAGAGTCTGATCAACATCTGTACCGCAGACACCGGTGCTGCAACACAACGCTGGGTCAAATACAGTTAACGTTTTCATTTCAATACCTCACATTTGATAAATCATATATGTTCAGGCAAATTTTAGATGCAAACAGCCTTACTGCTACCAGCACAGTTAGCTGAAGCCAGCTTACGGGCGATGGCCTGAACGTCGTCCTGTTGGCTTAACCAGGCCTGCTCAATAATCTGAGCAGCCCAGGAAGGAATATGTGGAGATAAGCGGTAGTGAACCCATTTCCCTTGTTTTCGATCCAGAAGAATCCCGCCTTCCCGTAGCATTGCCAGATGGCGGGAGATTTTAGGTTGTGACTGCTCTAGTGCCGTACACAAATCACATACGCACAGTTCCCCCATCTCTCTGAGCAAGAGCACGATACCCAGACGGGTTTCATCAGACAGGTTTTTGAAGAGTTGTAGGGATGAAATTGGCGACATTAGTCCTCCTGCTTTTATGAAGTAGTGTCCTCCCACTGCTGCAAGATGTCAAAGTTATATTTGAATATCCATATGTGTATTGAGTGGCACAGGTTGCATTAAGAACGAAAAACTCCAGCATTGCACTAGTATGAGCAGCGGAAAACTGGAGTCTTTTATTTAGTTGGGTTCAGGGTAGAGCAGGCCTAACGCCTGATACTGAATTGGCTTGATGTTGAGTACTGGGCGAATAGATTTAGCCAGTTCAACCGCTTCCGGTAAGGTTTTGCTGATTTTTAATTCCAGCAAGACTCCCGCTGCCACAGTTCCAGTCCGCCCTCTGCCTGCACCACAATGAAATGCCACTTTATGACCATTTTGGTAGGCATCCACTACCGCGAGAATTGCATCACGGAACAATTGTTCCTCAGGTTCTTCGGCATGATCACTCAATGGAATATGTACCCACTGCACCTCTGGTTGATGTGCAGCACAGCCCGTCGATTCGGCACGTAAATCAACCACCACTTCGATGCCATCTTCATCCACCATCTGCTGGATATCATTAGCGCCGCCACAGTAAATATGGCCCGGTATTAGTGCATGATATAACTTGCTCATGTACTTGTTTTCGCTCCTAATAAATTAAAAAAATAGACTAAATACTTAACCCACCAGATTACCGATACGGTCCAGCTCGGCTTTCAGCATGGTTTTATCCTGCTGCAACTTTGCCAGTGGAAGAGTAAAAAACGCCTCGATACGCGCGCGCAGAATGGTGTATGCCGTTACAAAAGCCGCATCAATCTCCTCGTCCGTCCCTGTGACATGAGCAGGGTCCTCAACTCCCCAATGGGTTCGCAATACAGGCCCCAAATAGGCTGGGCAGGTTTCATTGGCAGCATTGCCACAGACGCTGATTACGATATCCGGTACATCGGGTAGGTTTTCCCACGACTTGCTGAAATATCCCTCGGTGGCGATACCTTCACGAGCCAGTAAAGCAAGTGAGCGAGGGTGCACATGACCCGTCGGATGACTCCCGGCACTCATCCCATGCCAGCCTTCTGGTGCAAGATGGTTGAATGTCGCTTCGGCGAGAATGGATCGACAAGAGTTACCGGTACACAGAAACAAAACGTTCATTAGACTAGTCCTCACAATTTATCCTGGTGGGTGCCGGTGGTTCTGTGGAGGAGCAACTGGGATCAGAGTAAAGAGATATGCATTTTTCCGGATGACCAGAACAACACTCTTCAGTCAGGAAAGTTATCAACTCCAGCATCAAGGGGATGTTGGCCCGATAACGCTGGAAACGTCCTTCTTGCTCAACCGATAGCAATTCGGCACGGGTCATAGCCTTGAGATGAAATGACAAATTATTTGGAACAATGGCAAGGCTTGAGGCAATTTGCCCCGCGACCATCCCCTGTGGCCCGGCTTTCACCAGCAAGCGGTAGACATCCAGTCGGATGCCAGAAGCCAGGGATTCAAAAACTTGAGTTGCGGTGTCTTTTTTCATAATTCAATGCTACAAGAACTATTGAAGTAATCAACCGGACTTTATAGGCTGGTAACCTCGTAACAATTTCCAATTAAGTGTCAGGTAAAAATTAGGGGGCGTAAATGAATGATCTTGAGCTTCAAAAAAACAAGGATGATGCCGCCGAATGGACCTTAACTCATGGTGTTGCCTTCAAGGAATCGCTGTATTCCATAGTGCATACCCTGGTATGGTAAGCTCTAAAGGATTCTCAATTTTACTTATTCGCTCATGTATTAGTATCGAGTGGAAGAACAGTAAAACCAATAGCCTCAAGTTTCTTTTTTTCTTCGTTTTTAAGGGTTTTCACAGCCCAAATTAAATAATGCTGTGGCCTTGATGATGCCACGTAAGCGAATCTGGCAGCCTCACTTTTTGGATCGCTGAGCCAGTCAAGCCAATGTGAATCTTTACCTGAACGGGTGGAAGATACCACTATTGTTACATCATGGGTCTCACCTTTAGCACCATGAATAGTAGATCTTCCATACAGCGATGTTGATTCGGATATTGTACCTAAAGTAGAGTTTACTTCTTTGTTGGCTAA
The DNA here is from genome assembly GCF_030332375.1 of Citrobacter sp. Cpo148. NCBI lineage: Bacteria > Pseudomonadati > Pseudomonadota > Gammaproteobacteria > Enterobacterales > Enterobacteriaceae > Citrobacter > Citrobacter sp. Cpo148. The sequence goes on along the minus strand of NZ_JAOWHY010000050.1, from coordinate 354,782 downwards.
GCCTGATGGGGAAGTTAAGTTTACACTAGCTAATGGTGCTAATGCTGCGGAAATATTGGTAGGGCAAAATTCTTTACTTGATAGTATACGAATTGAAGATTTAGCTTGCTTAACCCAATTAGACCATGAAATATTCATATTTTGAAGTCCAATACTATTCATGTAGCTCAATGATGCACACAGAAATTTACGCCAGGAAATAGAAGAATTAACCGAATACGGGCAATTAAAGTCTTTTGTTTTGCAGCTTTCTTTAAGATGATGGCGAATAAATTCCGAGAATAGTTGCAAGGAGTTAGTTAACATACTCATATCGTCTGAGTTATAAATACTAATGGCCAGGGCAAGTTTTTGGATATTGTTCAATTCATTTTCGGATGTTTGAAACTTTAATAAATTTGAGTGGCCTCTTGAGACGATTACGTTTTTATTATAATTTTTACATATGCTGTCAAAGGTATCTGTGAGTTCAGTTGGGCTATTTTGGTATTGAACGACTAAGCATCTTGGATCTAGCCAAGTTACGTTTCCGTTGATATTGTTACGACCTGTGAGCTTTGCGCAAAGATTAACAATATTTTGACAGCTACGAAAATTTCTCGTTAATTCTAAAATGTTAAAATTATTATCGATAATAAACTTTTTTACTCTCGCGGGTTCAACTTCACGAAAACCATAAATAGCTTGATGAAGATCCCCGACAAATTGCAATTTTGTCCCTTGATTTAATAGTATTTGCAAAATAGTTAATTGTTCTTCCGATAAGTCTTGGCATTCATCAATTATAATCAGCGGATAGCGCTTTGCTAATAAACTGACAAAATGCTTAAATCTTTCCTCATTAAGAGCTCGCAGAGCCAAATATTCAATATCTCGGTAAGTCGCGAAACCTCCATCTAGCATTCTACGTTTTGTCTCTGAAAAATCCTGAATTTGCCAATTCTCTAACTTGAGGGTGTTTAAAGCTCTATCAAATACTGCATCCCCAGTCTCAAAAATTATACCTCCGCTTCTAAGGTTGTGAGAATAGTGATGGGCATGGATGTTGCCACGTTTTGCGTAACTATATTTTGTTCTGTACCCCATTTGTGCAGATGGCTCTACAATTCTAATTGTAGCATCGTTCCCAGTCCCTGTGTAATTGGTTAATTCTGTTGCTAATGGAGATACTATGTTTTTGTAAATGAAGCTATCAAATGTGCCAATGAAATGAGGATATATGGATTGCCCTGCATTACAGTATTTTGATACTCTTTTAATTAATTCTTCTGTAGCACTGTTAGCAAAAGAAAGTACAGCTATCCCCCCTGGTCTTTTATTCCAGATATATATTTCCTTCGCTAGTTTGGCAGCTACGACCTCAGTTTTACCACTCCCAGGACAAGCTTCCAAAAAAATGTGCTTATCAATACTTGAATTAATATAATTAATTTGTTCATCAGTGAATTGGTTATCCATCATTTTTCACCGCCAACTTCTAATGATGTCGCCCACAAAATTGCATCCCTTATATAAGCAGGAACAATAAAGTCTAACGTTGGGTCTTTGAGTTTTTCTGTCATAACTTGTGCGAACATACCTTTCCCAATATTATCATCGTCAATTCGATTTAGGATTTTATATGCAGCTTCTGCGACTTCTTTATTTGTTTTTTTTGTCCAATCAATATTTGACATTATATTGAAATCATTGATTATTTCACTTTCACCTTTCTGGGGTTTTGGCCACAGTGATGCAATTATTTTTGACATCAGCGCAGCATTATTTCCTTCCATGGCAAGATCATATTCCAGTGTTTTGTATTTGCTTACGAATAATCGTGCATTACTTGAATTATTAATAGACTCTACGAGTTTGATAGCATGATTATTACCATCTTTGATGTTTCCATCATAAGGTATGAAATCTTCGATGATTTCCTTAATTTCGTCTGTGTTATCGAGGCCCGCAACCTTTTTTTTAATAGTCTTTGGTGGATCTAAATCTGTTAAACCTGCACATCGAATTGGAATATTTTCACCATTAATTTCTTCGTCGACATCATCGACTGATTTAACGTTGCAATATAGTTGCATAAAGTGTTTAAAATATATTCCATTCAGATTTATTGTTGAAACACCAATGTCTTCTAGGCTTCTTTTACCGTCATTTTGATTACTAAGCACTCTTTTTGCGAGAGCCGGTATTAACATTTGTTCGGCAATCCCTTCGACTAAAATCACACCACTGGCAAACAATAGATTCGATTTTGTAACATCCAGCCATCGGTTGATGAACTGAGAACTATTTTCTTTTAGTCCACAATTTCGCAACGGTGTGGCAACTGGATTATGGGATTTAGATAAATGAATGATTGATTCAAGTTCAACAGATGAAGCTAATACCGTTGAGTGAGTAGTGACAATTATCTGGACATTTTTATTTTCGTCAGCTACGGATTTTATGTGATTGAGAAGCCTGATTTGCAACTGTGGGTGTAAATGAGCTTCAGGTTCTTCTATAAGCAGTAATTTTAAAAGGGGTTGCTCATCATCGTCATCATCATCTAACGTTAATTCAGCTAAAATAGATGCAATATATAGTAAGTTATTATATCCCAAACTATTTTGGCTTAAACTACGGAATAATGATTGATCTTCATTTGATAAATCTGGAAAAAAAAGAAGTTTTAAACTTTCTACTATTTTTGTAAAATCACTTTCTGCAAATTGTATACTGGTTTTTTGTCCAAAGTTATAACCTATTGCCTTAATCAAGTTTTTTGTTATTAATTCATTAGCATCTTTAATACCGAGGTTTTCATCAGCAGCTAACGTAGTATTAAACTCCTTGATTTTTTCTTCTAGCGGATGAGGCTTACCATCTTTACGAGAGCGCTTTAACTCTCTTCGGTTCAATGCTCTAAGTAGTTTTGATAAACGTGATTGGCGACCATTGGACAACTTTGATTCAGCATCCCTTAATGGGGGTAGATAAATGCATTGGATTAAATCCAGTAACTCAGGCTCAAATAGAGAACTTTTCGACTTTCCGCCCCAAAGTATCTTTCTAAATCTACCACGTATTTCTTTATTTTCTGCTTCTAAATTTAGAACTGCAGTTTTATTAGATCCAATCCATGGTAAGAGGGTTACTTTATCGCTTACGCTCAGTTCATCGAACTCTGCTTGAATAGAGAAAGAATTTGCTGCTTCTCCATTAATCTTAAATGGAAATGAAAAATCATCGTTGCTGACGCTATATCTTCCAGACTCAGAATCGATAAATAACTGTCTAATTGCACTAATGATTGCAGTTTTACCTGCACCATTTTCACCTACAATTACATTCAATCCACGAGATAAATGAATGTTAAAATAGTCATTAAAACAGCGGAAACCATTTATTTTCAGTTTACTCAAGTGCATTTTTCTTCCTTGCAAAAAACATTGGCTATAGATAATGATTATTTGTCTTGAAATTCTTATTAGTCATTCTGGTAAAGAGCATTTTTGATAAAACATTATGAAAGCATACAAAAAAATGATCAACAGATTGACATTCAATGAGAGTGCTTAAGATCGCATCTTGCAAAATATCTATTTAGTTAGTACGTCTGCTCTTTGCTGTGAGTTCATCTGCCAAATGTAATATTTCCCCGCTACCGGATATCGGCAGATTCAGTAGCAATTGGTACATTTTGATTAATTCAATATAGCAAGTAACGCTTTGATTTTTCAATTGATTTGTTGGGAAGTCTTACAATAACCCCATCCATCCAGTTACCTAAATGGATGGGGTTATGTTACTATGCTGTTTTTCCAAATACCCCTTTAGTAACAATCACTTCCTTTCCTAAATTATCAATATAATCTGCATACCACTGCATCATCTCCCTACGCCCATCCAGGTACTGTGCATGGTTGTACGTCCCGCGAATCGCATTCTTATCCACATGAGCAAGCTGCGTTTCAATCCACGCTGAGTTAAAGCCTTCTTCATGCAGAATTGTGCTCATTGTGTGACGGAAACCATGCCCCGTAAGCCTGCCCTTATATCCCAGCAGCTCAATAACCTGATTTACGCTCTCTTTGCTAATTGGTTTACGCGGGTCGTTCCTGCCGATAAACACTAGTGGGCGATGGTTTGAAATTGGTTCAATTAACTTAAACAATGCAATGACCTGATCCGAAAGCGGCACAATGTGAGGTCGTTTCATCTTCATCACTTCAGCCGGGATCTCCCATAATTTCTTCTCAAAATCAATATCCTCCCAGCGAGCGAAACGCATTTCCTGCGTGCGTACACCGGTTAGCATAATGATCTGTGTGGCAGTTTTGGTTATTACACTACCAGTATATCCAGCCAGATCTTTAATGAAGTGTGGTAGCTCTTCGGCAGTGAGGAACGGGAAATGTGTTTTCTTAGGAGTTGCTAAGGCTGTTGCAAGATCTGACACGGGGTTGTAATCAGCTCTGCCAGTTACGATAGCGTAGCGGTACACTTCACCACAGCGTTGACGCACTTTACGCATTTTCTCTAAAGCACCGCGTTTTTCTATTCGACGAAGAATTTCAAGCCAATCCATGGGTTTCATATCGACGATTGGACGCCTCCCCGTATAGGGAAATATATCCTTCTCAAAGGTATCAAGGATTTCATCACGATAACGCAGTGACCAGCGGTCTGCTTTATGCTGATGCCACTCGCGAGCAATTGCTTCAAAAGTATTTTCAAAGCTGATTTTTTGGGCGATTTTCTCGGCTTTCTTTATCTCACCAGGATCATTTCCTGCTGCTATAACCTTTTTTGCCACATCGCGTTTATCACGCGCTTCAGCGAGTGATACCTCTGGGTAGACACCAAAAGCCAGGCGTTTCTCTTTACCGCCATAGCGATACTTCAATCTCCAATAGCGAGAACCACTGGCTGTCACTTCAAGATAAAGCCCGCCACCATCAGAGAGTTTGTATGACTTATCTTTAGGCTTAGCGGTTTCAACTTGTCGGGCTGTTAGCTTCATTGGGGGCACCTCAAAATGGGGGCATCATCAATGCCCCCTATGATGCCCCCAGAATGTACTTGATTCCGGTAGACATGAGTTGACATTAGTAGAGCGCTGATGGCTTTATTTATTGGTATTATAAGGGATTTATTGAATATGGTGGAGTTCAGGAGAGGTTAATTGGCGGAAGATCACAGGAGTCGAACCTGCCCGGGACCGCTGGCGGCCCCAACTGGATTTGAAGTCCAGCCACCTCACCGGAGATGACGATCTTCCGCGCCTCGATTGCTACATGGAGGCGGGGCGCATTATAGCTACTTCCAAACGTTTCCACACCCCCTCACTCACTTTTTTAACTTCCGTTTCTCCATACCATGACCAGTTTCAAATAAATCCCCGCAAAATCCATTACTTACACTTAGACACATTTTTTGACGCTACTCTGATCACAGAAAACAAGAATCGTAATTTGATAACGAGATATCGGAATACCCGCGCTCACAGGGATGGTTTACAAGAACTGTAACCGGTATCAGTGCGTGTGAAAGTGCTAACAAGGATGCGTAATGAAAAGTGAGATTTTGTCCGTTAAAGAGAAGATTGGCTACGGCATGGGCGATGCCGCCAGCCACATCATCTTTGATAACGTTATGTTATATATGATGTTCTTCTATACCGATATTTTTGGTATCCCGGCCGGTTTTGTCGGCACGATGTTCTTACTGGCTCGCGCGCTGGATGCTATCTCAGACCCTTGCATGGGACTGCTCGCCGACCGCACCCGTTCACGCTGGGGGAAATTCCGCCCATGGGTGCTGTTTGGCGCTCTGCCATTTGGTCTGGTCTGTGTGCTCGCCTACAGCACGCCGGATCTCAGCCTGCACGGCAAAATGATTTATGCCGCAATCACCTACACGCTGCTGACCCTGCTTTATACCGTGGTGAATATTCCCTACTGCGCGCTGGGCGGTGTGATAACCAATGACCCAACGCAGCGTATCTCCCTGCAGTCATGGCGCTTTGTGCTGGCGACGGCGGGCGGCATGCTCTCCACCGTGCTGATGATGCCGCTGGTGAATCTGATTGGCGGTGAAAATAAAGCGCTGGGCTTCCAGGGCGGGATTGCCGTGCTTTCGGTTGTGGCGTTCCTGATGCTGGCGTTTTGCTTCTTTACTACCAAAGAACGTGTGGAAGCGCCGCCGAGCAGCAACTCAATGCGTGAAGACCTGCGCGACATCTGGCAGAACGACCAATGGCGTATCGTCGGCCTGCTGACCATCCTCAACATCCTTGCCGTCTGCGTTCGCGGCGGGGCGATGATGTATTACGTCACCTGGATTCTGGGTACCCCGGAAGTGTTTGTCGCCTTCCTCACCACCTATTGCGTCGGCAATCTTATCGGCTCTGCGCTGGCAAAACCGCTGACTGACTGGAAATGCAAAGTCAGCGTCTTCTGGTGGACGAACGCCCTGCTGGCGGTCGTCAGTCTGGCAATGTTCTTTGTGCCGATGCACGCAAATCTCACCATGTTCGCCTTCATCTTCGTGATTGGCGTACTGCATCAGCTCGTGACGCCAATCCAGTGGGTGATGATGTCCGACACCGTTGATTACGGCGAGTGGTGTAACGGAAAACGTCTGACGGGGATCAGCTTCGCGGGCACGCTGTTCGTGCTCAAGCTGGGTCTGGCGCTCGGCGGGGCGATGATCGGCTGGATGCTGGCGGGCGGCGGTTACGATGCCGCAGCGAAAACCCAGAATAGCGCCACCATTAGCATCATTATCGCATTGTTCACGATTGTCCCGGCTATTTGTTACCTGTTGAGTGCCGTGATTGCCAAACGCTTCTATACCCTGAAAACGCCGTATCTGACGGAAATCATGAGTCAGCTGGCTCAGGGTGCGCACCGCAATCAGCAGGATTTTTCGACGAAAGAATTACAGAACTAAGGAACCAACGATGAAAATTAGCGACGGAAACTGGCTGACGCAGCCTGGCCTGAATTTAACTCACCCGATTCAGGTATTCGAGGTCGAGCAACAGGGTAACGAGATGATTGTCTACGTTGCGCCGCGCGATGTGCGTGAACGTACCTGGCAACTGGATACTCCACTCTTCACCCTGCGCTTTTTCTCGCCACAGGAAGGCGTGGTGGGTGTGCGTATGGAACATTTCCAGGGCGCGTTGAATAACGGTCCGCACTATTCGCTGAACGTGCTGCAGGACGTCAACGTAGAGATACAAAACACCGCTGAATTTGCCGAACTGAAAAGCGGTAATTTGAGCGTGCGGGTCACTAAAGGTGAGTTCTGGTCGCTGGATTTCCTGCGTAACGGCGAACGTATTACCGGCAGCCAGCTGAAAAATAACGGCTACGTGCAGGACACCAACAGCGGGAAAAACTATATGTTTGAACGCCTGGATCTGGGCGTTGGCGAAACAGTGTACGGTCTGGGCGAGCGCTTTACTGCGCTGGTACGTAACGGCCAGACGGTGGAAACATGGAATCGCGATGGTGGCACCAGTACCGAGCAGTCTTACAAGAACATCCCGTTTTATCTCACCAACCGTGGTTACGGCGTGCTGGTAAACCATCCGCAGTGCGTGTCGTTTGAAATTGGCTCTGAGAAAGTGTCAAAAGTGCAGTTCAGCGTTGAAAGCGAGTATCTGGAATATTTCGTCATCGACGGCCCAACGCCGAAAGCGGTGCTGGATCGCTATACTCGCTTTACCGGTCGTCCGGCGCTGCCGCCAGCCTGGTCATTCGGTTTGTGGCTGACTACATCGTTCACCACTAATTACGATGAAGCGACGGTGAATAGTTTTATCGACGGGATGGCCGAGCGCAATCTGCCGCTGCACGTCTTCCATTTCGACTGCTTCTGGATGAAAGCCTTCCAGTGGTGCGACTTTGAGTGGGATCCGGTGACCTTCCCTGACCCGGAAGGCATGATCCGCCGCCTGAAAGAGAAAGGGCTGAAGGTCTGCGTATGGATAAACCCCTATATCGGCCAGAAATCCCCGCTGTTCAATGAACTGAAAGAGAAAGGTTATCTGCTCAAGCGCCCGGACGGCTCCCTGTGGCAATGGGATAAATGGCAGCCGGGCCTGGCGATTTATGACTTTACCAATCCTGAAGCCTGCGAGTGGTATGCCAACAAGCTGAAAGGTCTGGTGGATATCGGCGTTGACTGCTTCAAAACTGACTTTGGCGAACGCATTCCTACTGACGTTAAGTGGTTTGACGGTGCCGATCCGCAGAAAATGCACAACCATTATGCGTACATCTACAACGAACTGGTATGGAACGTGCTGAAAGAGACCGTCGGTGAAGAAGAGGCAGTGCTGTTCGCCCGTTCGGCCTCAGTGGGTGCGCAACAGTTCCCGGTGCACTGGGGCGGCGACTGCTACGCCAACTATGAATCAATGGCCGAAAGCCTGCGTGGCGGGTTGTCCATCGGCCTGTCCGGCTTTGGCTTCTGGAGTCACGATATTGGCGGCTTTGAGAATACCGCCCCGGCGCACGTCTACAAGCGCTGGTGTGCGTTTGGGTTGCTCTCCAGCCACAGCCGCCTGCACGGTAGTAAATCCTACCGTGTTCCATGGGCGTACGATGATGAATCCTGCGATGTGGTGCGCTACTTCACTGAGCAAAAATGCCGCATGATGCCATACCTGTATCGCGAAGCGGCGCGCGCCAATGAACTCGGAACGCCGATGATGCGCGCAATGATGCTGGAGTTCCCGGACGATCCGGCATGTGATTATCTCGACCGCCAGTACATGCTGGGCGATAGCGTGATGGTTGCGCCGGTGTTTAGCGAGGCGGGTGATGTGCAGTTCTATCTGCCGGAAGGACGCTGGACGCATCTGTGGCGTAACGACGAGGTGGTGGGCAGCCGTTGGCATAAGCAGCAGCATGACTTCCTGAGTCTGCCGGTTTATGTGCGCGACAATACACTGCTGGCGCTGGGCTGCAACAACCAGAAGCCGGACTACGCCTGGCACGAAGGGACGGCGTTCCAGCTGTTCCATCTGCAGGAGGGTCGGGAGGCGATTTGTGAAGTCCCGGCGGCTGACGGTTCGGTTATCTTCACGCTGAAGGCGACGCGCACGGGTAATACCATCACCGTGCAAGGAAGTGGCGAAGCGCGCAACTGGACGCTGTGTCTGCGTAATATTACGCAGGTTAGCGGCGTGAAGGGCGGCTCATCTGTGGGCAGTGAGTGGGGAACGGTTGTCACGCCGGATGCGGATGTGCTGACGATTACCCTGTAAGTAAATCTCAACGTGGGCTGGATGGCGACGCAATGCGTTTTATCCGGCCCACGCTGCGAGCAGCATTCCAGATCTGAAAATCCAAAACATCCTGAATTAAATTTTTATCTCCCCATATTTGCGAGCAATATCACTCTGAATCCCACGAAAAATGTGATCTGCGCCGTAAATATTTCACTATTTCCCGTTTTTGTCTTATTTCTGTCCGGAATACAGGACACGATTTAGTATTGTTGGCGCATCGTAGTCCTCTTATATTTATCATCACGGATTACACGTGGAGCATCAATGCTTCTTTATAACCTAAATAATTCGAGTTGCAGGAAGGCGGCGACGCAGCGAATCCCCTGAACGTACATAAGTACGTGACTGGGGTGAGCGAGGAAAGCCAACGCACATGCAGCTTGAAGTATGACGGGTATAGATATTTAATCTGGTATGTAATAAGGGTAAATAATGCAAATGATTACCTCGCGACAAAACAGATTATTAAAATTTCTTCTGTCTAAGAAGGAATATGTCACGCTGCTGAAAATTGCCGAATATTTATCTGTTTCAGAGAAAACTGTGCAGCGCGATCTGCGCTTACTGGAACCATGGTTATCAGAATGGAAAATAGCCATCGATAAACGTGCTGGTGCTGGGGTGATATTAAGTGCTGATAATATTACAGACCTTTTATATATGGACCAGTTATTAGGAACGGAGGGTGATGATGCTGACGGCATGATGAATAATTCACGGCGAGTCAAGATAGCTTCACAATTATTAAGCGAAACGCCGCATGAAACGTCGATCAGTAAATTATCCGAACGTTATTTCATTAGTAGCGCATCGATTGTTAACGATCTGAAAGTAATTGAATCCTGGATTACCCCGTTGGGCCTGTCGTTGATTCGTAGTCAGAGCGGCACGCACATTGAAGGCAGCGAGAGCGGTGTGCGCCAGGCGATGGCGTCGCTGATTAACGGTGTGATTAACCATAATGAACCCGGCAGCGTGATTTATTCACGCCTGGATCCGGGCAGTTATAAAGCGTTAGTGCATTACTTTGGCGAAGAAGACGTTTTATTTGTCCAGACGTTATTGCAGGAAATGGAGAACGACCTGTGCTGGTCGCTCGGCGAGCCTTATTACGTCAATATCTTTACCCATATTCTGATCATGATGTACCGCATCACGCGGGGCAATGCGCTTCCGAGAAAAGAAGAGAGCATCTCTACCTGTGATGAGAACATATTTTCCATTGCCAGTCGCATGATTCAGCATATCGAAAAACGCATTGCCCACCCGCTGCCGGAAGACGAAGTCTGGTTTATATATCAATACATTATCTCCTCGGGTGTGGTGATTGAAGAGCATAATGACGTGAGCGTGATTGGTCATATGCACTCCAGCGACGAAGCGCGTTTGATTACCCATCGGTTGATTGCCACCTTCGCCGAGATGGTCGACAGCGATCTTAGCCAGGACACGGCGCTGTATGACGGATTGCTGATCCACATTAAGCCGCTGATTAACCGACTGAACTACCAGATCCGCATTCGTAATCCGCTGCTGGAGGATATCAAAGGCGAGTTGCAGGACGTGTGGCGTCTGACCCAATGTGCGGTGAATCGGGTGTTTAGCGGTTGGGGCGAGCGGGCCGTGTCGGAAGATGAAGTGGGATATTTAACCGTGCATTTTCAGGCTGCAATGGAGCGTCAGATAGCGCGTAAACGCGTACTACTGGTCTGTTCAACGGGTATCGGCACTTCTCACTTACTCAAAAGCCGTATTCTACGCGCCTTTCCGGACTGGACTATCGTCGGCGTGGTGTCGGCAGGCAGCCTGCCCACTGTACTGACGGACGATATTGAACTGGTGGTATCGACGATTAATTTACCCGCGGTTGCCATGCCGGTCGTGTATGTCACTGCCTTCTTCAATGATGCGGATATTAAGCGGGTAACAGAAACGGTTATTACGGAAAAATTACATCGGGCGACGTCGCTGGTCGTTGAAAATTAATGTCTGAACTCCATGAGGTATGATTGATGGACATCACGAAAATACTCAATACAAATCGCGTTATTTTGGACATGAAGGCTACAAGCAAAACGGAGGCTATTGAGGAACTGACGGATATTCTGCAAAAAGATGGAGCAATTAGCTGTCGCGAAACGTTTATTCAGGATGTCTGGCAACGTGAGTCAGAAGGCTCGACCGGCTTCGAAAACCATATTGCGATCCCGCACGGGAAATCCTCGGCGGTGGTCAATACCACGCTGGCGATTGGGCGTACCCGCCAGGATATTCCCTGGGAAACCCTGGACGGCAGCAACGTGCGCTGCATTATTCTGTTTGCCGTACGTCTTGAAGATCAAAACACCACCCATATTCGTCTGCTTTCGCAGGTTGCTGGCGCGTTGGCAGATGACGACATTATTGAACAACTATTAGTTGAAAGTAGTCCACAAAAAATTATTGAGCTTTTTAGCCAATATGCTGAATCCAATGTCTGCTAAATAAAATGTGGAGCATGTTATGAATATTGTTTGTGTTGCCGCCTGTACGGCGGGTATTGCGCACACCTATATTGCCCGTGAGAAGTTAATTAAAGGTGCCAAAGCGCTTGGTCATAATATAAGAGTTGAAACCCAGGGCACCATTGGCACAGAAAACGAACTGCTGACAGAAGATATTTCTGCGGCTGATGTCGTGATTCTTGCTGTCGATGTAAAAATAAAAGGGGAGGAGAGATTTTCAAACAAACGCATTGTGCGAGTAAAAACTGAAATCGTCATAAAATCGCCCATTCAGTTTCTTGAAAAGGTTGAAAAATCATTAGTTAATAATAACCAGTAGCGTTCCTCATTCTGGAGGGGTTTCACATGAGTGAAAATAAAATTCCGCTATCTCAGGAAATAAAAAAACATTTATTAACGGGAATTTCGTGGATGATCCCGTTAATTGTCGCCGCCGGGATCTGTATTGCTCTCGGGCAAATACTTGGCGGCACTAACGTCGGTGAAAAAACAGGAACTATTCCCTGGATGCTCAACCAGATTGGCGGCTGGGGGATGGGGTTAATCGTACCGCTGATTAGTGCGGCGATTGCGTACTCCATTGCTGACCGTCCGGGATTCGCGCCGGGTCTGATTGTCGGCTTCGTCTGCGGAGAAATTCATACCGGTTTTATCGGTGGGATGCTGGGCGGATTTCTGGTCGGTTATACCGTCCTGCTGCTCAAGCGCTATATCCGTTTGCCGCAGTCGATGCAGGGGTTGATGCCCATCATGGTGCTGCCGGTACTGAGTACCGTTATCGGCGGCCTGTTGATGATGACGCTGATTGGCAAGCCGATTGCCTGGCTGCAGGACGCGTTGATTCATCTGCTGGAGTCCATGCAGGGCGGATCCCGCTTTCTGATGGGCGCTATCCTCGGTGCGATGGCGACATTCGACTTCGGTGGGCCGGTGAATAAAACCATGTCGCTGTTTGCTGACGGCATGCTGGTCAGCGGCGTGTACGGTCCGGAAGCGGTGAAGTTTGTTGGTTCGATGATCCCTCCATTTGGCATTACGCTCTCTTTCCTGCTGACGCGTCACAAGTACACCCGTGCGGAACGTGAGGCGCTGAAGGCTGCATTCCCGATGGGGATCTGCATGATTACCGAAGGGGTTATTCCGATTGCGGCGCGCGACCTGCTGCGCGTGGTGGGCTCCTGCGTGGTGGCCTCGGCGATTGCGGGTGGCCTGATTATGGTGTGGGGTGTCGAAAGCCCGGTACCGCACGGCGGCATGTTTGTGGTTCCGCTCTTTACGCATCCGCTGCTGTTTTGCCTGGCGCTGGGGATCGGTACGGTGATTTGTGGCGTCATGCTGTCGCTGTGGAAGAAACCGGTAACCGAGCGTGATGAAGAGTTTGACGAACTCAGCGATCAAAAGCTGAAAGACGAAGAAATCACCTTCACCCTGGAATAACCGGAGGCCATATGTTTGCCGATATGAAAAGCATGGTGACCAAAGCCTGGCGCGAACAGTACGCGCTGCTGGCCATCAACTGTATGAACCTGGAAAGCGCCCGCGCAGCGGTGCGAGTGGCGGAGAAACACCGTGCGCCCATCATCCTGAATTTGTATCAGGGGCATCTGGAGCATTTTCCGGCCCCGATAGCGGCAGCGGTGGTCAAAACGCTGGCAGAGGAAGCCTCGGTACCGGTCGCGCTGGCGCTGGATCATGGAAAGGATCCTGTACGCATTCGCCAGGCTTTTCGCGCCGGATTCAGCGGCTTAATGATCGACGCCTCCGCCTTTGCGCTGGAGGAGAACATTCGCCAGACCCGGGCGGTGGTTGAGCTTGCAGCCAGCGTTTCTCTGTGCGTGGAAGGCGAGCTGGGTCATCTGGCCGATGCTCCGTGCTATGACCACGCCGCTAACGCTGATTTGATGACCCAGGCCGCCGACGTGGAACCCTTTATCCAACAGACCGGGATCGATTTGCTGGCGGTGTCGGTGGGTACGGCACACGGCATGTACGCGCCGGGCATCACACCTGCTATTGATTTCCAGCGGCTGGAGGAAATAGCCCGGTTATCAACGGTGCCGCTGGCGCTGCATGGCGGCAGCGGGACGCCGTTTGACCAGCTACAGCGCTGCCCGACGTTTGGTGTCGCCAAGATAAACGTTGGTGCGGCGGTTTTCGAAGCCGGAAAGGCTGCGCTACTGCATACCCTATGTCGCGACACATCCGGTGAACTCGTTGATGCCCTGGCCCTGATGGAACAGGCCTGCGAGGAAGCCATTATTCCGTACCTGCAGGCCAGCGGCGCTATCGGCAAAGCCTGATTCATTTTCTGTAACGCCTTCTATGCCTCTGCGATGACGCACTGGCAGGGCTTTCTACACCCTGAAACTGGAGAATTAACATGTTAGTTTCGATGAAAGAATTACTGCAACCTACCCGTCAGCACGGTTTTGCCATCGGCGCATTCAACGTGGCGGACAGCTGCTTTGTACGCGCAGTAGTGGAAGAAGCGGAGGCGACCAATACCCCGGCGATTATCTCCATTCACCCCAGCGAACATGATTTTGTCGGCGATGCGTTTTTTAGCTACGTCCGTGATATCACCATGCGTAGCCCGGTTCCCTTTACTCTGCATCTGGACCACGGCGCTTCGGTTGAGCATGTCCTGCGGGCGATTCAGTGTGGGTTTACCTCGGTGATGATTGATGGCTCGCTGCTGCCATATGAAGAGAACGTGGCGCTGACCCGCGAAGTGGTCAAATTGGCGCATGCGGTAGGTGTTTCGGTGGAAGGGGAGTTGGGAACGATTGGCCAGACCGGGACGTCAGTGGAAGGCGGCGTGTCGAAGGTTACTTATACCGATCCTGCTCAGGCAGAGGATTTTATCGCCCGAACGGGTGCAGACACGCTGGCGGTGGCGATTGGAACCGCGCACGGGATCTACCCGAAAGGGATGCAGCCAGAGCTGCAAATGAACATCCTGCGCGATATCGCTGGACGTGTGGATATTCCGCTGGTGCTGCACGGTGGTTCCGCGAACCCGGATGCGGAAATTGCCGAATCCGTGACGCTGGGCGTTGGCAAAATCAACATTTCCAGCGATATGAAATACGCCTACTTCCAGAAAGTCCGCGAAATCCTGGCGAAAGAAACCTGGTGGGACCCGAACGTAATCTACCCGGAAGCCATTAGCGCCGCGCGGGACGTGATCCGCCACAAAATGAAACTGTTCGGTTCAACCGGCAAAGCATCACTTTACTAACGGCATGCAGGCGGGGCGACCCGCCTCTTTCGCAACAAGGAAAAGTGGAATGAAGCGTTCACACATTAATTATGCCGTCGATAAAGCGCATGCCATCGCTGAGACTTTTCGGGTCTGTCTGCCTGATTTTGCGTATTTTACGGTCGATGCCTGGCGGCAACAGGATCAAACTCTGTGGCGTGAAGTGCGCGATCTCCAGTTGGGCTGGGATATTACCGACTTCGGACACGGAGATTTTGCGCAAACAGGTCTGACGTTACTAACGTTGCGCAATGGTCTGATGGGGTCAGCGGATTACCCCAAACCGTATGCCGAAAAGATGCTGCAAATTCAGCAGGATCAGCAAACGCCATGGCATTTTCATCGCCATAAAATGGAAGATATCGTTAATCGCGGCGGCGGTGATTTATGTATGCAGCTGGCGTGGGCCACGCCTGATGATGAGTATGATGCCCGACGCGTTGTTGAGGTTAGCGTGGATGGTCAGCGGCGTACAATTAACGCTGGCGAGACGCTGGTATTGAAACCGGGACAAGGAGTGTGTCTGCCGCCGCGCTTGTATCATCGCTTTTGGGCGGAGAAGGCGTTTGTGCTGGGCTGGGAAATCTCGATGGTCAATGACGACCAGCATGACAACCACTTTCTGGAACCTGGCGGTCGCTTCCCGGTGATTGAAGAAGACGAGCCGGTGAAATGGCTGCTGTGCAGTGAATATATTCGCTTATGAGCGTGAGTAGGCCCGGTAAGCGAAGCGCCACCGGGCAATAAATCATTGTGCAGGTGGTGGTGCAGTGACTTCACTCCCCGAAACCACGCCCGCCTGCATGGTTTGCGTTACCTGCTGTTTCTCCACGTTCACCGCATGCAACTGACCGTTGACCGTTGGCTTGAGAGGCGCATCGGCCTGAATATTGCCGCTGGCGGTAAGCTGGATGTTGCCATCGCCGGAAAGCGGCAGTGCGGGCCAGCCCCACTGCTGCAGGATCGTCATTGGCACGCCGCGCCCGTTCAGGCTGACCTGCGTCTGGCGCTGAGGTAGCTGCGAAATGCTGGCAGTGGCCTCCAGCAGTCCTTTTTCCGTATAGGCGCTCAGTTCGCTGATATTGATGGTTCTGCTGTTTGCCGTTAGCGCCAGAGAAGGACGACGCACATCCGTACGGTTAAAGGTGGCTGCGGCAGCGTTGAGGGTGGCGCTCCCGCTCCAGATCCCCCACTGATTGTTCTGTACCAGCCCGAGGTTAGCGCCGTAGCCGTCCAGCGCGGTGAGCTGCCACGGGAAATTGGGGTCGATATCTATCACCAGATTGCGGCTGGCGCTGAATTTCTTCAGCGTCAGGCTGTTTAGCCACGCTGGCAGGGGTTTCATCCACAGCTGCTTCCAGTTTTCCGGCAGCGTGTATTCCAGACCAGCAATAGCGGCATCGTCAAGGACCAGCGCTTTGTTGCTGCGCATCCAGTTTCCGGATGTTCTGACCATACCGCCTTCCCAGCGGGTGGTGAACTGGCGCAGCGCAATGCCCTGCGGTGAGAACTCGGCGTTCAGAATCGGATCGAAGAAGTGCAGAGAGCCGTAAATAAACTCGCTGGCATTCATCGACAGTTTGCCTTCCTGAGTTTGCCAGTCGTCCTTACTGAAGGTCATGTTGCGCAAGCTCAGATCGAGATCCGTCACCGCCCAGTCGGGGCCTTGCAGACGGGCATCCGTCACTTCCAGACGACCAATTTGCAGGGAAGGAATAGTGCTTAACGGGGCAAAAAAGTCGGCCAGCGATTTGTCGCTTTGCAGCCGGATATCGTTCAGGCGCAGATTCTCCACAACCCAGCTCCCGTCGGCATTGCGTTGCGCTACGCCGGTTAATGCCCCACGCGCCACGTCAGCGCCAATATTGCTTAGCGTCACCCGGTCATGGTCGATGCTGCCTTCAATCAAGACGTTGGTAGTTGGAACATCGTTGAGCGTCAACGAACTGGCGCTGAGCTGAATTTGCGCTTTGCTCCCGAGAATTTTACCTGCCTCAGGGCTCCAGGGAATGACGCCGCCGTTAACGCGCTGGGCGCTGAGATTCCACTCGCTGCCGGGGCTGTTAAGCGCCATATCCTGCAATTGCAGGCGATCGGCCTGGAACGGTAGCGGCGCGGTTTGCTGGGAAAGATTCAGTGTGCCGTTTTGCAACAAAATGGTGTCTACGTGCAGCGGGTCGGTGATTTGGCGGCTACTCAGCCCAATATCGACCGTTTTAGCGACCAGCGTTGCGGGCTGACCATCCCGGCCAAAGGTGACGTTTTCCAGCAGAATATGGGAAGGGGAGGAAAACCGGTGATCGATGGCATCAAACGCCAGATGGTAGCTGCTGTTCTCCGAAACCCAGGCGCTGACGTGCTCTGCCCCCCAGCGGGTTTGCAGTAGAAAATAAAGGCCGAGAATCGCCACTGCAAGGGCGATCAGCACGTAAAGAAGCAGCTTTCCAATAAATTTCATGGTCTTCCATCCCGCGAAGTGCACATAGTCAAGTTATGCACGATTTAGGCGCAATGCTCAAGGCGGGAATGGTGAAAGAGCGTTACAGCGGCGTTGATTCAGAACCAACGCCGCATTTTGCTTATTGCTTTTCTGGCGGGAATACCAGATTCAGAACGATTGCGGTAATACCGCCAGCGGCGATACCGGAAGAGAGCAGGTTTTTCACCCAATCCGGGGCGAACTGGAGAATCAGCGGCTGCTGGGAAACACCCAGACCAACGGCCAGCGACAGCGCGATAATCAGAATCGCGCGGCGGTTCAACGGCTCGCGGGACACGATACGCACACCGGATGCTGCGATAGTACCGAACATCACCAGCGTTGCGCCGCCCAGTACCGGCTCAGGAATATGCTGTACAAAACCGCTGACTGCCGGGAACAGGCCCAGCGCGATCAACATCAGCGCCACCACAAAACCAACGTAGCGGCTGGCAACGCCTGTTAACTGAATAACCCCATTGTTCTGGCCAAAACAGGAGTTCGGGAAGGTGTTGAACACGGCGGAAACAAACGAGTTCAGACCGTTCGCCAGCACGCCGCCTTTCAGGCGCTTCATATACAGCGGACCAGAAACCGGCTGCTCGGAGACATCAGAGGTGGCCGTAATATCGCCGATGGTTTCCAGTGACGTGATCATAAAGACCAGCATCAGCGGCAGTAGTAAACTCCAGTCGATGCCCAAGCCATAATACAGCGGCGTTGGCACCATCAGCAGGTCCTGACTTACCGGTGCGGTATTTTGCGGCAGCATGTCCATAAACCAGGCCAGCAGATAGCCTGCCGCCATCGCAATCACCAATGACGCAACGCGCAGGTACGGGTTGCGTTGACGGTTAAGCAGGATGATTAGCGCCAGCACCACGCCTGCCAACAGTAAATTCTTCGGCGCACCAAAGGTGTTGTCGCTCATTGCGGCATAGCCACCGCCAATCGATGTCAGACCCACCTGAATCAACGACAGGCCGATAATCATCACTACCACCCCTGAGACCAGCGGAGTAATAATACGACGCGCCAGGTGCAGGACACGCGAGATAACCATCTCGGTGCAGCTTGCCAGCATCAGCGTACCGAACAGCGCCGCCATCATGGTTGGGACATCTGCGCCACCGGTTTTTAGCGCCGTACCGCCCATAATCAGTGGCGCAACAAAGTTAAAGCTGGTGCCCTGAATGGATAGCAGCCCTGAGCCGACCGGCCCCCAGGCTTTGATCTGAATGATAGAAGCCACGCCGGAGGCGAACAGCGACATACTGATAATGTGTTGAGTATCCTGAGCCGGTAAACCAAGCGCCTGGCAAATTAACAGGGCAGGGGTGATCACCGCGACGAACATGGCCAGCAGATGCTGGCAGGCGGCAAACAGGGTCTGGGCTAACGGGGGGCGATCTTCAAGACGGTAAATCAGTTCACTGTTGTGAGTCTGCGCAACCGGTTGCGCATTTGTTGACTCTACGGCGTTAACGGACATCAGAGGCAATCCCATGGTGGAAAAGCGGTGATTTTATCTGACCAGGGCAGAAAAGCAAACGTTTGCTAGCAGGTATTCTTAATATTTAAAACGGATAAACAAACATTTTTATATAACTTTTCATCATTTTCTGCTTAAAATCCACTCCGAAAACTCAATAAGAGCTAAAAATCGGTCTGGAA
This sequence comes from Citrobacter sp. Cpo148, assembly GCF_030332375.1. Lineage (NCBI taxonomy): Bacteria > Pseudomonadati > Pseudomonadota > Gammaproteobacteria > Enterobacterales > Enterobacteriaceae > Citrobacter > Citrobacter sp. Cpo148. The sequence goes on along the minus strand of NZ_JAOWHY010000050.1, from coordinate 335,577 downwards.
TGCATCGTGCGTGATTGTGCTAAACGCACTAATGGAGCTGTAAATGTTTTATCTCGATACGTTATCAACGCTGGTTGCGGCAACCCTTGTGTTGCTGCTGGGACGTAAGCTCGTTCAGTCTGTCTCCTTCTTGAAAAAATACACCATTCCCGAACCCGTTGCAGGCGGATTGCTGGTGGCGATTGCGCTGCTGGTGCTGAAAAAAAGCATGGGTTGGGAAGTGAACTTCGATATGACCCTGCGCGATCCGCTGATGCTGGCCTTTTTCGCCACTATCGGTCTGAACGCCAATATCGCCAGTCTGCGTGCTGGTGGCCGCGTGGTGGGTATCTTTCTGATAGTGGTTGTTGGCTTGTTGCTGATGCAAAACGCCATCGGTATTGGTATGGCGACCCTGCTGGGTCTGGACCCGCTGATGGGTCTGATCGCTGGCTCGATCACCCTCTCTGGTGGACACGGAACCGGGGCCGCGTGGAGCAAGCTGTTTATTGAACGTTATGGCTTCACCAATGCGACTGAAGTGGCGATGGCTTGCGCAACGTTTGGTCTGGTGTTGGGTGGGCTGATTGGCGGCCCGGTGGCACGCTATCTGGTCAAACACTCCACCACGCCAGACGGTATGCCGGACGATCAGGCCGTGCCGACCGCATTTGAAAAGCCGGACGTTGGGCGCATGATCACCTCGCTGGTGCTGATTGAAACCATTGCTCTGATCGCTATCTGTCTGACGGTGGGTAAAATCGTTGCGCAAATGCTGGTTGGAACAGTGCTGGAATTGCCGACCTTCGTCTGCGTCCTGTTTGTTGGGGTGATCCTCAGTAACGGTCTGGCGCTACTGGGCTTTTATCGGGTGTTCGAACGTGCGGTTTCTGTACTGGGTAACGTTAGTCTGTCGCTGTTTCTGGCGATGGCGCTGATGAGCCTGAAGTTGTGGGAACTGGCTTCACTGGCCTTGCCGATGCTGGCAATCCTGGTTGTGCAGACTATTTTCATGGCGCTGTACGCGATATTCGTCACCTGGCGCATGATGGGTAAGAACTACGATGCCGCCGTGCTGGCTGCCGGACACTGCGGTTTTGGCCTCGGCGCGACGCCGACGGCGATTGCCAACATGCAGGCGATTACCGAACGTTTTGGACCATCCCATATGGCGTTTCTGGTGGTGCCGATGGTGGGGGCGTTCTTTATCGATATCGTCAACGCGTTGGTGATTAAGCTGTATCTGCTGTTACCGATTTTCGCGCAATAACGGCTGTGCGGTGGGGTAACGTCCGCCGCCGCTATGAATTAACTACGCGTTGGAGTAGCGTTCGGTTTCCGGCATCCAGCGCTCTATCAGTGCCACGGCCTGTTGCGGATAACGTTCGTGAATATGGCGGGCAATGCGCTGAACTTCCGGGATAATCGCCTGATCGCGCAGTAAATCTGCGACCTTGAATTCTGCCGTTCCGGTCTGGCGAGTACCTAACAGCTCGCCGGGGCCGCGAATCTCTAAATCTTTTTGCGCAATTACGAACCCGTCGTTGCTGTCTCGCAGAACCTGCAGGCGTTTCTGCGCGGTTTTAGACAGCGGTGATTTGTAGAGCAGAACGCAGTGGGAAGCCACCGCGCCACGGCCTACGCGACCACGCAACTGGTGCAACTGGGCCAGACCTAAGCGTTCCGGGTTTTCAATAATCATCAGGCTGGCGTTTGGCACGTCCACGCCCACTTCAATCACCGTGGTGGCAACCAGCAGATGCAGTTCACCCTGCTTAAAGGCCGCCATTACTGACTGCTTCTCGGCGGGCTTCATGCGCCCATGTACCAGGCCAATATTGAGTTCTGGCAGCGCCAGTTTAAGCTCTTCCCACGTCGCTTCTGCCGCCTGAGCTTCCAACAAGTCAGACTCTTCAATCAGCGTACAGACCCAGTATGCTTGACGTCCTTCGTGGGTACAGGCGTTGCGCACGCGATCAATGATATCGCTGCGGCGGGTATCCGGAATGGCGACTGTAGTGACCGGCGTACGCCCCGGAGGGAGTTCGTCAATGACCGACGTGTCGAGGTCAGCATAGGCCGTCATCGCCAGGGTACGTGGAATCGGCGTGGCGGTCATGATTAGCTGGTGTGGATGGAAACCCTGCTGCTGACCTTTTTCCCACAGCGCCAGGCGCTGATGAACGCCGAAGCGGTGCTGTTCGTCGATGATAACCAGCGCCAGCCCGCTGAACTGCACCTGTTCCTGGAAAATCGCGTGCGTGCCGACAATCATCTGCACCTGACCGCTGGCGATAGCTTCCTGTTGCGCCAGACGCGCTTTACCTTTCTGCTTGCCCGCCAGCCAGCCCACTTCAACGCCCAGTGGCGCGAACCAGTTGCGGAAGTTATTTGCATGTTGTTCAGCCAATAGTTCGGTAGGAGCCATTAGCGCAACCTGCTTACCATGTGCGATAGCCCGCAGCGCGGCCAGCGCGGCAACCAGCGTTTTACCGGAGCCGACATCACCCTGTACCAGGCGCATCATCGGCACATCCAGTGCCATATCGCGTTCAATCTCAGCGGTAACACGGGCCTGTGCGCCAGTAGGTTTGAACGGCAATGCTGCCAGCAGCTTATCTTTTAGCGCGTTGTTAGCACTTAACGGCTGGGCGTGAAAACGCTGTGCCCCGGCGCGTAGTGCCAGCATGCTGAGATTATGCGCCAGCAGTTCTTCGAGAATCAGACGTCGCTGCGCCGGATGTTGTCCGGTTTCCAGATCGCTGAGTTGCAGCGACGGTGGGGGGCGGTGCAATGTGCGCAGTGCTTCGGGTAGGCTCATCATGCCCTGTAACAGCTCTGGCGGCAGCAGTTCGGCAATGGCGCAGGTATCGAGCAGATCCAGTGCCTGATCGGTCAGCTTGCGCAGCGTGGCCTGCTTCACACCTTCGGTGGTTGGATACACTGGTGTGAGTGTTTCCTGCAATTCTGGCGTGCTGAGATCGCCTTGTACGCGGTATTCCGGGTGAATCATCTCTGCGCCGTATTTCCCGCGTTTGGCTTCGCCGTAGGCCAGTACCCTACGCCCGGTAGCGAGGCTGTTTTTCATCGCTGCGCTGAAGTTGAAAAAGCGCATGGTGAGAATCCCCGAGCCATCGCTGATTTGACAGGTCATCATCCGGCGGCCGCCGAAGGTAATATTGCAGTTCAGCACTTCGCCTTCAACGGTGGCATAGACACCCGGCAGCAGTTCGCCAATTGGGTACAGATGGGTACGGTCTTCGTAACGCAGAGGGAGGTGGAGCAGGAGGTCCTGCACGGTGTGCAGGCCAATTTTCGCCAGTTTACTGCTTTGCGCTGCGCCAACGCCGGTCAGAGAGTTGAGTGGGATGGCATCCAGTAAACGGCCTTTCATCGCGTTTATCTCGCAGATTGCATAGTGGCCCACCACGTTGCATCGGCTTCAATTTCGCCCTGCGTGTTTACGTGAGGGTAGGGAAGACCTTTGCGCTTAGCGACATTCGCCAGCACCGGATAACCGCCTTCAAACAGTAAGCGCTGCTGCTCTTCTTGTGGCAGCATGCTGTTTTCTCGTCGGTACATCCCCGCGTTTTGCCGCTGGCGCTGTGCTTCGTACAGAATCAGCGCGGAGGCGACAGAAACGTTCAGTGACTGCACCATGCCAGTCATGGGAATGATGATGTCCTGATCAGCCAGATCCAACGCTTCCTGAGTGATGCCGGTTTTCTCCTGGCCCATCAGGATGCAGGTGGGGCGCGTGTAATCAATCTCGCGAAAATCCACGGCTTTATCTGACAGATGGGTTGCCAGGACCTGCATGCCCCGGCTTTTTAAATGTGTGACCGCATCGCCAATGGTAAGGTGAGTTTTCACCTGCACCCAACTGTTGCTGCCTGCGGCAGAAGAGGCCATGGTGCGCATACGGCTACCCGGCCAGACGGCGTGGACTTCATGCACGCCGACCGCATCTGCAGTACGAATAATCGCAGAAACGTTATGAGGTTTGTGAACCTGCTCCATGCAGACGGTCAGATCGGGCTGACGACGTGCGAGCATCTCGCGGATACGTGCATAGCGCTGTTCATTCATAAGACTAGTTTCGGTTACGGGTGACTTTTATCACGTCCGGCATGACGCGGATTTTGCGCATGATATTCGCCAGGTGCACGCGATCACGAGCGGTCAGGCGAATAAAGGCGCTATAAACGCGGCCATCTTTCTCTTCCGTATTCAAACTTTGAATATTGGAGGTGGTCGTGTTGATTGCCGCCGTCAGGTTCGCCAGAGCACCCTGGTGGTTAAACATATCCACCTTAATCTCGGTGATGAATTCCTGCTCTGTCTCTTTATCCCATTCCACCGCCATAAACTTCTCTGGCTCTTTCTGGTAGCCACGAATATTACGGCAGGACTCATGGTGGATCACCAGACCTTTACCCGGACTGACGTGGGCAATGATTGGATCGCCTGGAATTGGACGACAGCATTTCGCGAAGGTGATCAGCACGCCGTCAGCGCCTTTGATCGGCAGATGACCATGGCCAGATTGTGCTGGTACGTTCGCTGTTGCTTCGCCCTGCTGGAGGTTTTTCGCTACCACCACGCTCATGGCGTTACCCAGACCGATTTCTGCGAGCAGATCGTCAAGCGTGGCGAGCTTCATACGCTCAAGCTCACGCTGGATGCTCTCTGGCGGGATCTCAGCCAGTTTACGGCTACCGCCCAGGGCATGGTTGAGCAGTCGACGACCCAGACTGACGGAATCATCGCGCTTGAGGTTTTTCAACAGTTGGCGAATCTTGGCGCGCGCTTTCGAACTGACGACGAAGTTTAGCCACGCTGCGTTCGGACGTGCGCCCGGCGCGGTGATAATCTCAACGGTCTGGCCGCTAAAGAGCGGTTGTGAAAGCGGGTAAGGCTGTCTGTCGACGCGCGCGCCGACGCAGGCGTGACCGATATCGGTATGCACGGCGTAGGCGAAGTCGACAGGCGTTGCACCGGCGGGCAGTTCGACAATTCGCCCTTCCGGTGTGAAAACATAAATCTCATCCGGGAAGAGATCAGATTTGACGCTTTCAATAAATTCAAACGAGCTACCGGCGCTCTGCTGCAGTTCCAGCAAGCTTTGCATCCAGCGCTGAGCGCGGATTTGCGCAGTGGTGCTGCTTTCGCCGCCGTGCTCTTTGTAAGCCCAGTGCGCTGCGACACCCATCTCTGCCATCTGGTCCATGTCTTCAGTACGAATCTGTACTTCAACCGGGACGCCATGAGGGCCGATCATTGAGGTGTGCAAAGACTGATATCCGTTCGCTTTCGGAATGGCGATATAGTCTTTCACGCGACCAGGGCGTGGTTTGTACAGGCTGTGCATCTGGCCGAGTACGCGATAGCAGGTATCGGAATCATGAACGATGACGCGAAATGCGTAGATATCCATGATGGAGTGAAAACGCTGCTCTTTGAGCACCATTTTGCAGTAAATAGAGTACAGGTGCTTCTCACGCCCGCTTACGCGACACGGAATACCTGCCTCCTGCAAACGCCCTTCGATTTCCGAGAGGATTTTTTGGATCATCTCTTTGCGGTTGCCGCGAGCGGCTTTAACCACTTCTTTAATCACGCGATAGCGGTTTGGGTACAGCGCTTCAAAACCCAGCTCTTCCAGCTCGGTTTTAATGTGATGAATACCTAAACGGTGTGCCAGCGGACTATAGATTTCGAGGGTTTCACGGGCGATGCGGCGACGTTTGTCCGGGCGTAATGAGCCCAGCGTGCGCATGTTGTGGGTGCGGTCGGCAAGTTTGATGAGAATGACGCGGATATCCTGCACCATCGCCATAATCATCTTGCGAAAGTTTTCAGCTTGCGCCTCTTTCTTATCGCGAAACTTAAGCTTATCAAGTTTCGATACCCCTTCTACCAGCTCTGCAACGCTTTTACCAAAAAGCTGTTCCATGTCCTGATAGGTGGCTGGGGTATCTTCAATCACGTCATGCAGCAGCGCAGCCATCAGCGTTTCGTAGTCGAGTTTCATCTCGGCCAGAATGCAGGCTACCGCTACCGGGTGCGTGATATAAGGTTCACCGCTTGAACGTGTCTGGCCCTCGTGAGCGTCACGTGCAACGAGATACGCCTGCCGAAGACGCTTAATCTGGTCTTCCGGCAGGTAGTTTTGAATCAGTTGATTCAGGCTTTCAAACAGATACAAGGGTGACCCGCTTTGTGATTAACGACGACCTTCAGCAATAGCGGTAACGGCTTGTAATTCAGCGGCTTCCTGCTCTTGCTGTTCCTGGCGCTCACGCACGTCGAGGATCTGGTTGTTGATCAGACCTTCTTCGATTTCGCGCAGCGCGATAACGGTAGTTTTATCGTTTTCTTCCGGTACGAGCGGATCCTTTCCGCCTACCTGCATCTGACGAGCGCGACGCGCGGCGACCAGTACCAGGTCAAAACGGTTACCAATTTTCTCTACAGCGTCCTGAACAGTTACGCGTGCCATACTTAAAATGCTCCACAGGTGAAGAAATGACTGGGCATGATACTGAATGTGGGTTCAGTCTGCCAACAGTTTGCTGATTAAAGCGTCATGACGCTGCTTTTGGCGGCTCATGCGCAGACGTTCGGCGCGAATGATGGTTTTCAAATCGCCCAGGGCGGTGTCGAAATCATCATTCACAATAAGATAATCATATTCGGCGTAATGGCTCATTTCTGCAACAGCTTGCGCCATACGTTTCGCGATCACGTCTTCGCTATCCTGACCGCGGCCACGCAGGCGGCGGTCCAGCTCAATCTTAGACGGTGGCAAAATAAAAATACTGCGCGCATGCGGCATTTTTTCACGAATTTGCTGCGCACCTTGCCAGTCGATATCTAAAAAGACGTCTACGCCGGATGCTAATACTTGCTCAATGGTTTCACGCGAGGTGCCGTAGTAATTACCGAAAACCTCCGCGTGTTCCAGGAACGCGTCTCTGCCAATCATGGTTCTGAATTCATCATGGTTCACAAAGAAATAGTGTTCACCGTGCACTTCCCCCGGGCGCGGTGCGCGCGTGGTGTGCGAAACAGAAACCTGGGTGTCATACAACGGTTGGGTCTTTAATAAAGCCTGAATCAGGCTGGATTTACCCGCGCCACTGGGGGCAGAAACAATATAAAGCGTGCCTTGAGCCATGAGTATCTTAATGTATGTGATTGTCGAAAGAGAGCCTACATACGGGCTTATTATACACGTAGCCGCTATGTGACGTAGCCCTTGTCACACTTTTTGCGCATGTTTATTGCGTTTTGCGTACCAGTTTCCTGTTTTATCGGTGATTTGCAGCAATACATGCAAATGTCCGGAAAGCTGTTCGCAGGATGAATTTTTGCCGCTCTGTTTCTATTTCACTTCGCGCTATACCTGCCGGGAAACGTATCGTTCAGCGGAGATAGCATGGGATTATGGAAATGCATAGGGCTGGTTTTACTGGTGTGGCATTTACCTGCGTGGGCGGTATGCCCCGTCTGGTCGCCTGCCAGGGCAAACGAGGAAATTTCACGACTACAGCAGCAGATTACACAGTGGAATGACAGTTACTGGAAACAAGGGGAAAGTGCCGTAGACGACGGCGTTTATGACCAGCTCAATGCGCAACTAATTCAATGGCAGCGCTGTTTTGGCGATGAAGTCCCACCAGATCTGTCTGTGCCCCCAATAAGTGGCACCGTCTCGCATCCAGTTCCCCACACGGGCGTTCGAAAACTTGCTGATAAGCAAGCGCTACAGCAATGGATGCTCGCTCGCAGCGATCTCTGGGTTCAACCGAAGGTGGATGGCGTGGCGGTGACGTTAGTCTATCGCAATGGCAATCTGGTACGGGCGATTAGCCGTGGTAATGGCCTGAAAGGCGAAGACTGGACGCAAAAGGTTCTGCAGATCCCTTCCGTACCACATTCCACCAAGGGGAAACTCGCTAACAGTACGTTGCAGGGTGAGATATTTTTGCAGCAAGAGGGGCATATTCAGAAGCAGAGAGGGGGAATGAACGCCCGCTCGAAGGTTGCTGGATTAATGATGCGCCAGGGCAATCCGGAAATGTTACGCTCGCTGGCAATTTTTATCTGGGCCTGGCCTGATGGTCCGGCGGTCATGCCTGAAAGACTGGAGCAGCTCACGGCTGCCGGGTTCAGTTACACGCAACGTTATACTCAGGCCGTGAAGAATGCGGATGAAGTCGAAAAGTTGCGCGCCAGGTGGTGGAGTTCAGCATTACCTTTTGTGACAGATGGTGTCGTGGTACGAACGGCAAAAGAGCCACGGGCAAAGTATTGGCTACCCGGGCAGGGTGACTGGCTGGCGGCGTGGAAATATCCTCCCGTGACGAGGGTATCTGAGGTTACTGGTATTCAGTTCTCCGTTGGTAAAAGCGGGAAAATTGCGGTGGTTGCATTGCTGACTCCCGTCATGCTGGATGATAAACGCGTACAGCGCGTCAATATTGGCTCCGTCCGACGCTGGAATGAATGGGATATCGCGCCTGGCGATCAGATTCTGGTGAGCCTGGCCGGACAAGGGATACCCCGTATAGACGAGGTGGTCTGGCGCAGCACTCAGCGTACTAAGCCAATGCCCCCCGAGGGGCGCTTCAATTCATTAACCTGTTTTTATGCTACAGCGGAGTGCCAGGAACAGTTTGTTGCCAGACTGGTCTGGCTGGGCGGCAAAGAGGTGCTGGGGCTGGAGGGGATCGGCGAGGCGGGATGGCGAGAGCTCAACCAGGCGTATCGCTTTGAACATATCTTTTCCTGGCTTGGGTTAACTCAGGAACAGTTAGAGTCCGCACTTGGTGTAATCAAAGGGGAGAAGCTGTGGCATCAGTTCAACCTGTCGCGCGATCTCCCGTTCACGCGCTGGGTGATTGCCATGGGAATACCGTTAACACAGGCAACGCTAAATGCCAGCCGGGATGGTTCATGGCAGCAATTAAAAGAACGCGATGAACAAAGCTGGCGGCAGCTTCCTTTCATGGGGGAACGGCGGGCACGGCAGGTTATTCAATGGCTGGAGGATCGAGAGGTCACAGCGCTGAGCAACTGGTTAGCTGCTCAGCGGATCGCGGGCTTTATGCGTTAATGGCCTTCGTGGCGATAGTAAAATACTGGCAGACCTAACTTCAGGCGCAGTGCCAGTAATCGGGCGGTAAAACCGAAGAGCAGGGTAGAGATAACCACTACATCATGACTGGAGACATAATGCTGTAGCACGATGTACAACACAGCAGCGGCGAATGATACGCCAGCATACAGCTCTTTCTGGAACACTAACGGGATGCGTTTGCAGAACATGTCGCGTAATACGCCACCGAAGACGCCGGTCGTGACCGCAGCGACCACGGCGATAATCGGTCCATGACCCATATCCAGTGCCACCTGAGCACCGATAATAGAAAAGACCACCAAGCCCAGCGCATCCAGTACGAGGAATATTTTGCGCAGATAGGGCATGACGGGAGCAATAATGGTGGTGAGTACCGCAGCGGTCGCCACGATAATGACGTATTCAGGGTGCTTTACCCAGCCAAGAGGATAGTGGCCGAGAAGAATATCGCGTACCGATCCGCCGCCAATGGCCGTCGCGGTGGCAATGATGATGACGCCAAATGTATCCATACGACGACGCCCAGCAGCAAGCGCACCGGTCATGGCTTCGGCAGTAATACCAATTAAATATAAAACGTGTAACAGCATGCATTCCCCCTGATTTGCTGGGGGCTAAGGTTAACGATTTGTGCGCCTTGTCACGATTGAGATTTTCTAAGGTGAAGTGATTTTAATAACTACAGCTAATGATGGTTTGGCGAAAATGCCATATGATATGCGATATCACGATATTAATGACGCTGATAAATGATGAGAAAATATAATGCGTAGTGGGAGGTTATAAACATGCTCATCGGAAAAAACGCGTAGCGCCGCCGTTTACTGGCGAGCCACGTATGATATTTCATCAAACTATCCCCCGACCATAGGACAAGTTGACACTCCAGAAGCCATTAGGGACGTCATCCTGAGTAAACTCTGATATGCAGCGGCTTCTATTCTGAAAAATGGTTCCCCCAGCTATCGCCTCTATGCGTGTAGGCGCATTTACAGCAAAATTTTCAGCATTAAGTGAGTCGGAGTGATAGACATGAGCGTAAGATAGTAACCCATTCCCGCTATTGCAGCCCGTCAGCAAAGAGGAAGCCCTCAGACGTTGGGATTATTATGGTCCAATCGGCTCTTTTAAAAACACCTCATTCCAACCGATTTTATTTCCCGATCCGATGAAATCAGCTTTAGCTCTTCCTGTAAAAGGTGTTTTACCCTCATTAATGAGAACAGTGATACCTTACAGCGACTTCAGTTCTGGTAACGTTAAAATAGTTTCCAGAGATGGAACGGTCGTTAACTGGTAAAAAAGGGAAACATATGAAACAGGCAGTCATAATAGTGCTGATGGTAATAGCTATATGCAGCTCTTATTTCTGGCCTAATATTAAAATGAGACTTGCAGGTAACGCACAATATTCAGAGTTTGATAAAGCCAAATATGATTATTACACTCCCCAAGTTTTAAAAAAAATGCCGAGAATATCCCAAGTGTATGACTTTAATTATACGAACATTTCTGGCCCTAAGGCTGATGTATGGAGTGTGACGTTCTATAATACCAAGGATACGTGGAAAATTAGTGAATATCTCTCAATGGCGGGCTATGAAAAACAGGAAAAATGCGATATAGAGGCAGAATGCTGGCGCCTCAGGGGATCTGATGAAGTACTGACAGTTGTGAATATGAACAGCAGCAACGCTGTTCGGGTTGATATTCTGAAGAGTCTTTATAACGACAAATATATGCCAGATAAATAATTACTCCAATTTTATATCAATCAGCACTTATTGGCGGTAGGGATAGCCCGCATTTAGCAGGCTATCCTGTGCTTTACGATAGCATAGGTATGGTACGCAAAATTACTCGATATTCTGAATCTGCTCGCGCATTTGCTCGATCAGTACCTTCAGTTCAATCGCGGAATTCGTCACTTCGGCATTGATAGACTTCGATGCCAGAGTGTTCGACTCACGGTTGAATTCCTGCATCATGAAGTCCAGACGACGGCCAACCGCCTCTTTTTTCTTCAGAATGTTGTAGGTTTCTTTGACGTGGGCTTCCAGGCGATCTAATTCTTCCGCCACATCGATACGTTGCGCCATCAGCACCAGCTCTTGCTCAAGGCGGTTATTTTCCAGTTGCACCTGGGCGTCTTCCAGTTTGGCTACCAGACGCTCGCGCTGCCATAGCAGGATTTCTGGCATATGTGCACGCACTTTTGTGACTTCAGCACTGACGCCTTCCAGACGCTGCTCGATCAGCGCTTTCAGCGCCTGACCTTCGGTTTCACGCGCAACGATGAAGTCATCCAGCGTACCGTCAAGCGCGGCGAGGATTTCGGCGGCAATGGCGTCCAGATCTTGCTCCTGGGCAGCCATTACGCCAGGCCAGCGCAGGATATCAACTGGGTTGATTTCACCTTCATCGCTCTGCATTTTGACCCAGTTAGCAGCGCTAACGAGCTGTTTAGCGAGTTTTTCATTCAGAATCAGCTCGCCTTGCGCGCTGGCATCAGGCTCAAAACGCAGCGTACATTCGACTTTACCGCGCGTCAGACGCGTGCGAATACGTTCGCGAACAACGGGTTCGAGACTACGGAACTGCTCCGGCAGGCGAAAATAAGTTTCCAGATAACGCTGGTTTACCGAGCGCATTTCCCAGGTGGCGCTACCCCATTCACCCTTGATTTCACGCCGGGCGTAGGCGGTCATGCTGCGGATCATAGACGTTCCTGTTTTTAAAGATGAGATGGGAGGATTATAGCCATCCACGTCTTGTCAGGATAGGAATAACAGTCGGAAGTCCGTATAATGCGCAGCCACATTCGTTTCAAGCCGGAGATTTTATCATGCGTCCAGCAGGTCGTAGTGCCAATCAGGTGCGTCCCGTCACCCTGACCCGTAATTATACAAAACACGCTGAAGGCTCCGTGCTGGTCGAATTTGGTGATACCAAAGTGCTGTGTACCGCCTCTATTGATGAAGGCGTACCGCGTTTTCTGAAAGGTCAGGGCCAGGGCTGGATCACCGCAGAATATGGCATGCTGCCACGCGCTACGCACACCCGTAACGCCCGTGAAGCGGCAAAAGGTAAGCAGGGCGGTCGTACCATGGAAATCCAGCGTCTGATCGCCCGCGCGCTGCGCGCAGCTGTTGATCTGAAAACGCTCGGCGAATTCACAATTACGCTGGATTGCGATGTTATTCAGGCCGATGGCGGTACGCGCACCGCATCAATTACCGGCGCATGCGTTGCGTTGGCTGATGCGCTGAACAAGCTGGTGGCGAGCGGTAAGCTGAAAACTAACCCGATGAAAGGGATGGTCGCCGCGGTTTCCGTGGGCATTGTGAACGGTGAAGCACTCTGTGACCTTGAGTATGTTGAAGACTCTGCTGCTGAAACCGACATGAACGTAGTGATGACTGAGGACGGTCGCATTATAGAGGTTCAGGGTACGGCGGAAGGCGAACCGTTCAGCCATGAAGAACTTCTCACCCTACTGGCATTGGCCCGAGGGGGAATCGAATCCATTGTAGCGACGCAGAAGGCGGCGTTAGAAAATTGATTTTAAAGGCGACTGATGAGTCGCCTTTTTTTTGTCTGTAATAAAGTGAGATGAGGAGCGAATCCATGAAACCGTATCAGCGCCAGTTTATTGAGTTTGCGCTTAGCAAGCAGGTACTAAAGTTTGGCGAATTTACGCTGAAATCCGGGCGCAAAAGCCCCTATTTCTTCAACGCCGGGCTGTTTAATACCGGGCGCGACCTGGCACTGTTAGGCCGTTTTTATGCCGAAGCGCTGGTGGATTCCGGTATTGAGTTCGATTTGCTGTTTGGCCCTGCCTACAAAGGTATTCCGATTGCGACCACAACGGCCGTTGCGCTGGCGGAACACCACGATAAAGATTTGCCGTACTGCTTTAACCGTAAAGAAGCGAAGACCCACGGTGAAGGCGGAAATCTGGTCGGTAGCGCACTAGAGGGACGCGTAATGCTGGTGGATGATGTTATCACCGCAGGTACGGCGATTCGTGAGTCGATGGAGATTATCCAGGCGAATGGCGCCACTCTGGCGGGGGTACTGATTTCTCTCGATCGTCAGGAACGCGGTCGCGGCGAGATTTCCGCGATTCAGGAAGTGGAACGCGATTATGGCTGCAAGGTGATTTCTATCATTACCCTGAAAGATCTGATTGCGTATCTGGAAGAGAAACCAGAGATGGCGGAGCATCTGGTGGCAGTACGGGCCTATCGCGAAGCGTACGGAGTTTAAGAACTGCCGGATGGCGCTGCGCTTATCCGGCCTACGTAACCCCGTAGGCCGGACAAGACGAAATCGCTACTGCAATTGAGCGGCAACCAACGGCCAGCGGGTGTCAAAATCATCCGTTGGGCGGTATTTAAATTCGCTACGTACAAACCGGGACAGCATACCTTCGCAGAAAGCCAGTAACTGGCTGGCCAGCAGCGTTTCATCCACGGTGTAGCCTTCACCTTCACGCATTCTTTTTTCTCGCAGAACCTGGCGCAACTGCGCTTCAATGCGCTCAAAAAGTTGGTTAATGCGACCTTGCAGACGGTCTTGCTCGAACATCAACGCGTGTCCGGTCAGAATTCGTGTCAGGCCAGGATTACGCTCACCAAACCCTAAAATCAGCAGAACGATCAGACGCAGACGCGCGTTGGTGTCTTTTTCATCTTTCAAAATCAGATTGATACGCGTAATCAGACTATCTTCGATAAACTCAATCAGGCTATCGAACATACGGGTCTTGCTGGGGAAATGGCGATACAATGCCGCTTCGGATACGCCAACTGAGGCTGCCAGCTTTGCTGTGGTGATGCGTTGGCTACCATCGCTGGACTCAAGCATCAGTGCCAGAGACTGAAGTATTTCTTCGCGACGATTCCTTTTCGCAGTTTGCTTTTCTACCATGTTACAAAATACCCCTGAAAATAAGCTCTTGCCAGGCAGGCATCCACACAGCGACCGCAAACTGTTGTTTGCGGTGTGTTATTGCGTTATTACGCTATGGGATGCTTTTCTGCGGGTTACTTGCGCCCGGAATGGCCGAAGCCACCTTCGCCACGATCGGTGGCTTCAAACTCTTCCACCAGATTAAATTCAGCCTGCACGACCGGTACAAATACCATCTGCGCGATACGTTCGCCCGGCTCAATAGTGAAGCTGTCCTGACCACGGTTCCAGACGGACACCATCAGTTGGCCCTGGTAGTCGGAATCAATCAAACCAACCAGATTGCCCAGCACGATACCGTGCTTATGGCCCAGCCCGGAGCGAGGGAGCATTACCGCTGCCAGAGAAGGATCGGCAATGTGGATAGCTAACCCGGTTGGCACCAGCGTTGTTGCGCCCGGCGCCAGCTCTACGGCGTCATCAAGACAAGCACGCAGGTCAAGTCCGGCAGAACCAGAAGTGGCGTACGTCGGGAGCGGAAATTGTTGCCCTACGCGCGGGTCCAGAATCTTAACGTCGATTTTTTTCATCATAACGGGTCACGATCTCGTCGAGTAATAATTGGCCCAGGAGTTCTTTACGCTCAAGCGGTAAGACTTTGTCTCCATCCTGCCAAAAAAGGTGTAATGCGTTGCTATCGCTGTTAAATCCTTGAGTTGACAGCGAAACGTCGTTCGCACAGATCATATCAAGGTTTTTGCGGATGCGTTTTTGCCGGGCATATTCTTCCACATTATTTGTTTCGGCGGCAAACCCAACGACAAAAGGACGGTTAGCATCCAGTGCGGCAACACCGGCGATAATGTCCGGATTTTTGACCATTTTTACTGTTAATTCATCACCCTGTGTCGCTTGTTTTTTTATTTTTTCGTGGGCGACAGTTTCAGCGCGATAATCAGCGACTGCAGCGCAGCCGATAAAAATATGCTGTTGTTGCACCGTAGACTGCACAGCGGCTTCCATTTCCAGCGCGGTCATCACATCAACCCGTTGAACAAATGGTGGTGTGGATAACGAAACCGGACCCGATACCAGTGTGACGTTTGCCCCGCGCTTTGCGGCAGCGGCCGCGATCGCAAACCCCATCTTCCCGGAACTGTGGTTGGAAATATAACGCACGGGATCAAGCGGTTCACGCGTCGGACCCGCCGTAATCATGATGTTGAGATGTTGCAGATCGTTGACAGGTGAAAAATGTTCTGCCGCCATATCCACAATCGTTAACGGATCCAGCATACGTCCAGGGCCGATATCACCACATGCCTGACTACCGCTGTCAGGACCCCAAATGAGCAAACCGCGTGAGGCAAGAATACCCAGATTGTGCTGGGTCGCGGCAGCGCGGTACATCTGCTGGTTCATGGCTGGCAGTACAGCAACAGGAGCAGGCGTTGCCAGACAAATCGTTGAAACCAGGTCGTTGGCCATACCTGCGGCGACACGAGCAATCAGGTCTGCTGTAGCGGGTGCCAGGATGACCAAATCGGCCCATTTTCCCAGCTCAATGTGGCCCATCGCGGCTTCGGCTGCGGGGTCAAGCAGGCTGTCGGAAACGGGATAACCTGAAACCGCCTGTAAACTCAGGGGAGTAATAAATGCTTTTGCCGCTTCGGTCATCGCCACGCGGACGTCAGCGCCGCGTTCCCGTAAACGACGCACCAACTCAGGGGTCTTGTACGCAGCAATACCGCCACTGACGCCAAGTACGATTTTTTTACCGGCCAGGCTCATCATGATCTTTCCTGTTGGGTTTCACCAGAAGGCGGATATTTTATCACAATCCGCAATTTGTCGTGCTTTTGACCGTGCTCCACTTTGCGAGGCGCTACGAAGAAGTGAAAACAACGCGTCGAATCACCGTCGGTGTTATGCCACTATGCGGACGCGAGAGGAGGGAGAAGCATGGAAAATACAGGAAGTATGATGCCCCGGGAAAAGCTATTGGCGCAGGGGGCCAGTTCTCTGACCGATGTTGAGCTTTTGGCTCTTTTTTTACGTACCGGCATGCAGGGTAAAGATGTGCTTACGCTGGCGAAAGAGATGCTTCAGCATTTTGAGTCGCTGTATGGCCTGTTGTCTGCTGATTACATGGATTTTAGCTATGTTCAGGGAATCGGTATCGCGAAGTACGCGCAGTTGAAGGGGATTGCGGAGCTGGCAAGACGCTACTACAACGTGCGAGTGATAGAGGAGCGTGCTCTACTTAGTCCGGAAATGGCGCGTGAATTTCTGCAAAGTCAGCTTTCGCAAGAGGAACGCGAGATCTTTCTGGTGATCTTTATGGATTCTCAACATCGCGTGATTAAACACAGCAAACTTTTTTCCGGTACGCTTAGCCATGTCGAGGTGCATCCGAGAGAAATTGTCCGTGAAGCGATAAAAATGAATGCTTCTGCGGTGATCCTTGCGCATAATCACCCTTCGGGGTGTGCAGAGCCGAGTAAAGCAGATAAACTCATCACCGAGCGTGTTGTGAAATGCTGTCAGTTCATGGATATCCGGGTGCTTGATCATCTGGTCATTGGGCGCGGAGAGTACGTTTCTTTTGCGGAACGCGGTTGGATTTAACGCACTTTACGCGATCCATCGGGATCTTTGTCTGTTCGGGACTTGAGCACATCGCTGACTCAGCGTATACTACGCCACCTTTGAGAATCTCGGGTTTGGCATTTGGGCCTGGCAATCGAGAGTTCGCAAATACGCAAAATCATTCTTGTTGCGTCCAATGACGAGGCAACATTGAAAGATTAAGTGTATTGAACTGCGATAACCGGGCTGAGAAGCCTGACGAGGCGCCAATACCCCATACGAAGCTCGAGCTAATTTGATTTTTGGAGAATAGACATGTCCCGAGTCTGCCAAGTTACTGGCAAGCGTCCGGTGACCGGTAACAACCGTTCCCACGCACTGAACGCGACTAAACGCCGTTTCCTGCCTAACCTGCACTCTCACCGTTTTTGGGTTGAGAGCGAGAAGCGTTTTGTCACCCTGCGTGTATCTGCTAAAGGTATGCGTGTTATTGATAAGAAAGGCATCGAAACAGTTCTGTCTGAACTGCGTGCCCGTGGCGAAAAGTACTAAGTACTAAGAGGAAATAAATCATGGCTAAAGGTATTCGTGAGAAAATCAAGCTGGTTTCTTCTGCTGGTACTGGTCACTTCTATACCACTACGAAGAACAAACGTACTAAGCCGGAAAAACTGGAACTGAAAAAGTTCGATCCAGTTGTTCGTCAGCACGTTTTATACAAAGAAGCGAAAATCAAATAATTTTCGTTTTGATGTAAAGAAAAACCCTGCCTCGGCGGGGTTTTTTGTTTTCTGGCCGTCCCCATATTAATGAGACCTGACATACCGCCGGAGATACTATGCCTGAATTACCTGAAGTCGAAACCAGTCGCCGTGGTATTGAGCCGCATCTGGTGGGGGCAACGATTATGCACGCGACGGTGCGTAACGGTCGTTTGCGTTGGCCAGTATCTGAGGAAATCTATCGTCTGAGTGATCAACCTGTCCTCAGCGTACAGCGGCGCGCGAAATACCTGCTGCTAGAACTGGCGGATGGCTGGATAATCATTCATCTGGGGATGTCGGGTAGCTTGCGTATCCTTCCTGAAGAGCTTCCGGCAGACAAGCACGACCACGTTGACTTAGTGATGAGCAACGGCAAAGTTCTGCGTTATACCGATCCCCGCCGCTTTGGCGCCTGGCTGTGGACTAAAGAACTGGATGGACATAATGTCCTCGCTCATCTTGGCCCTGAGCCGCTGAGCGACGATTTCAACGCCAATTATCTACAGCAGAAATGTTCGAAGAAGAAAACGGCGATTAAACCCTGGCTGATGGATAACAAGCTGGTGGTGGGTGTGGGTAATATCTACGCCAGCGAGTCGCTATTTGCGGCTGGGATTCATCCTGACCGTCTTGCGTCATCGCTGTCGAAAGATGAGTGTGAATTGCTGGTACGCGTTATCAAGGCGGTGTTGCTGCGTTCTATCGAGCAGGGTGGGACGACGCTGAAGGACTTTCTGCAAAGTGACGGTAAGCCTGGCTATTTTGCCCAGGAGCTGCAGGTCTATGGGAGAGAAGGTGAACCGTGTCGTGCATGCGGCGCACCGATTGTTGCGACAAAACACGCCCAGCGTACAACGTTCTATTGCCGTCGCTGTCAGAAATAGTGTCATTGCAGGCCGGATGCTGCATCCGGCCTGGTGCATTACTTCAGTTTACTCATTAATGCCTGATGGACGTTTTCCGGCAAAAAGTGCGTCACGTCACCCTGGTGGCGGGCAACTTCTTTCACCAGTGACGATGAGATAAATGACCACTCTTTAGATGGCATCAGAAAAACGCTTTCCAGCTGTGGCATGAGGTGGCGGTTCATATGGGCCAGCTGCATTTCATACTCAAAATCGGCTACCGCGCGCAGGCCACGGATCAGAATGTTCGCCTGATTATCACGGGCAAAGTTTGCCATCAGATCGCTGAATCCCAGCACTTCCACATTGCCAAGATGCGCCGTTGCCTGTTGTGCCAGCTCAACACGCTCTTCCAGAGTAAACATCGGCTTTTTACTGGGACTTGCGGCTATTGCCAGAATCACGTGATCAAACATGCTTGTCGCACGCGTCACGATATCGAGGTGGCCGTTAGTAATAGGATCAAAGGTTCCTGGATAAATCGCCCGTTTTTGCATGACTTGCCTCAATGCGTTTTGGGTGGCAGGTAAGGTTCCAGCAGTTGCAGAAGACGCTGTAGCGCGCCCTGATTTTGATACAGAACTTCAACTGCGTGACGGCCATAAAAATTACGATAATCTGCATCGGTCAGTAAGGAAGAGACCTCTTTCACCAGCGTAGTTGCGTCGGTGACGGTGATCAATCCGCTTGCCTGTTCGAGACGGGCGCAAATATCTTTAAAATTAAACGTATGTGGTCCCATCAACACCGGAATAGCATGCGCTGCCGCTTCCAGCGGGTTGTGTCCACCACGTTCAACCAGTGAACCGCCGACAAAAGCAAGGTCGGCAATGCCATACAGCAACATCAGCTCACCCATGGTATCGCCGATCACAACCTGAGTACCTGATGATGGAACTTCACCCGAAGAACGAGTGGTATAGCTTAGTCCAGCCTGGCGTACGAGGTTAATGGCATCCGGGAACCGTTCTGGATGTCTGGGAACCAGAATCAATAAAAGATTCGGGAACTGATTTAATAACGCCTGATGGGCGGCAATGATGATGCTTTCTTCGCCGTCGTGGGTGCTGGTTGCAATCCATACCGGGCGGTGAGGCGCCCATTGACGACGTAATGTCACCGCTTTTGCGGCTAGTTGCGGTGTGACGGATATATCAAACTTCAGGCTGCCAGTAACGGTGACTTGATTGCTTCTGGCGCCAAGCGTAATAAAACGTGCGCCATCTTCTTCGTTTTGTGCGGCAATCAACGTAATTCGACGCAGTAGTCTGCCAACAAATTTACCTAATTTCGCATAACCAGCGGCTGAACGAGCAGAAAGACGTGCGTTGGCAATGACCAGAGGAATGTGGCGCTTATGGAGTGCCGCGATCAGATTTGGCCACAGCTCGGTTTCCATAATTAACACCAGTTTGGGGTCAACTTTATTCAGAAAACGGTTCAGGGCATCCGGTAAATCGTATGGCAAATAAATGTGCTGAACGTCAGTGCCAAAAGCAGATTGTACGCGCTCGGAACCGGTTGGCGTCATGGTGGTTACCGTGATCGGCAAGTCGGGATAACGATGTCGCAGAGCGCGAACTAATGGGATTGCAGCCAGCGTTTCGCCCACAGAAACCGAATGAAGCATGATGCCGCCAGGTTTTAGCGGGCGGCGATAAAAGCCGTAGCGTTCGCCCCAGCGTTTACGGTAGGCCGGAGCCTTACGTCCGCGCACCCAA
Organism: Citrobacter sp. Cpo148; assembly: GCF_030332375.1. NCBI lineage: Bacteria > Pseudomonadati > Pseudomonadota > Gammaproteobacteria > Enterobacterales > Enterobacteriaceae > Citrobacter > Citrobacter sp. Cpo148. The sequence goes on along the minus strand of NZ_JAOWHY010000050.1, from coordinate 315,560 downwards.
AGCCGTATCCAGATCAAAGGCTGAATAAGGTAGAAAAGGGCGGTGTAAAGCAATTCGAGCATAATGGTAGCTGACTTATGAATGTGCTGGGGATTCTATGTATTTAACTATGGCTTTACCATCATTTTTGCTGATTTTGGTCTAAATTATCCCCAGCACAGGGGCTGTTCGTGGATATTGCGACTTATCCCTCTTTACCTCCGCCATTCATCGGGAGTTATCCCTCTGGATTTTTTGGGGCGATAATATTAAATTTTTATTCGAGAGTGAATTGTTAATCCATTGTTTTTATTTGATTAATTTTATTTGTGGTACAAAATCCTTCTCGTTCGGATTGCGGCAAAAGAAGTGGTACACTATTACGTCAAAAAATGAGCGCGATATCAGTCATCAGGTAGCTGTTGAGCCTGGGCGGTAGCGTGCTTTTTTCCTACTTTTACCGGACAATCACAACAAAAGAGTTGCTTGTGGAAAAGTCATTTAGAAAAATTCTGGTCATCAAAATGCGTTTTCACGGGGATATGTTGTTGATTACACCCGTTATTAGCACGCTTAAACACCAGTATCCTGATGCGAAGGTTGATGTCTTATTGTACGAAGACACAATACCAATTTTGTCTGAGAATCCTGAAATCAATGCGTTGTATGGCATCAAGAATAAAAAAATCAAAACGACGGAAAAGATTGCCAACTTTATTAGTTTAATCAAAACACTGCGTTCTAATCGGTACGACCTTGTCGTCAATATGGCCGATCAATGGATGGTGGCCGTATTGGTTCGTTTACTTAACGTACCGATGAGCATTTCACCGGATTTTGGTCATCGTCAGTCAGCCTTATGGCGTAATAGTTTTACGCGTCTTGTTCTCTTAAAAGGGAACAATGTTGTTGAAAATAACCTGTCGATATTAGAGCCGTTGGAGATTGAAACTCCCGTAGCTGAAACAACCATGAGCTACAAACCTGAGTGCTGGGATCGCGTGCATGATGAGTTGATAAAGGCAGGTGTAGGTGAGGGTTATGTTGTGATCCAACCGACAGCACGGCAGATTTTCAAATGCTGGGAGAATGAAAAATTCTCTCAGGTGATTGATGCATTGCATGAACGTGGTACCGAAGTTGTTCTGACATCTGGCCCGGGAGCGGAAGATTTAGCCTGTGTGAATGCAATTGCACAAGGCTGCAAACAGCCGCCGGTGACGGCGCTCGCGGGGAAGCTGACGTTTCCTGAGCTGGGAGCGCTTATTGACCATGCGTCACTGTTTATTGGTGTTGACTCCGCTCCAGGGCATATCGCCGCCGCAGTAAGAACGCCGCTGATCTGTCTGTTCGGTGCGACTGATCACGTTTTCTGGCGCCCTTGGTCAGACAATATGATTCAATTCTGGGCCGGCGATTATCGGCCAATACCAACGCGTGAGCAGCTTGACCGTAATGAAATGTATCTGGCGGTGATTCCGGCCGAAGATGTTATTGCAGCGGTTGATAAAATGATGTCTACCAGCCATGTGAAACCAGTCACGGGCGGAGAATTATGATTGTTGCCTTTTGTCTGTATAAATATTTTCCTTTCGGTGGTTTACAGCGGGACTTTATGCGCATTGCCCAGACCGTGGCTACACGTGGTCACCAGGTACGGGTGTATACCCAATATTGGGAGGGTGAATATCCTGATGCGTTTGAGTTGATTCTTGTCCCAGTAAAATCCCTAACCAACCATGGACGTAACGCTGAGTATTATGCGTGGGTGCAGAACCATTTGCGTGAGCACCCTGTCGCGCGGGTTGTCGGTTTTAACAAAATGCCGGGGCTGGATGTGTATTACGCGGCCGATGTGTGTTACGCCGAGAAAGTGGCGCAGGAAAAAGGTTTCTTCTATCGCCTGACATCGCGTTATCGGCATTACGCGGCTTTTGAGCGAGCGACGTTTGCACACGGTAAGCCGACGCAGTTGCTGATGCTGACGGACAAGCAGATTGCGGATTTCCAGAAGCACTATCAGACCGAGTCTGAGCGTTTTAATATTCTGCCGCCGGGGATTTACCCGGACAGAAAATACAGTCAGCAGATCCTAAACGCCCGTCAGGTTTATCGGCAGAAGAACGGCTTGAGCGAATCGCAGAACGTGCTGCTACAGGTGGGATCCGATTTTACGCGCAAAGGCGTGGATCGCACGCTGGCCGCGATGGCTTCGTTACCCGAAAGCCTGCGTCAGAATACGCAGCTGTTTATTGTCGGCCAGGATAAGCCGGGGAAATTTGCCGCGCTGGCCGAGAAGTACGGTATTCAGCGCAACGTCCATTTTTTTTCCGGGCGCAACGACGTGGCGGAGCTGATGGCTGCGGCAGATTTACTGCTGCATCCGGCCTATCAGGAGGCGGCGGGTATTGTGCTGCTGGAAGCGGTAACGGCTGGCCTGCCGGTGTTAACGACCTGCGTGTGCGGCTACGCGCACTATATCGTGGACGCAAACTGCGGCGCGGTGATTGACGAACCGTTCCGACAAGAAGCCTTAAATGAGATTCTTCTTAAGGCCCTGACCCAGTCAGCGCTGCGCGAGGCATGGGCGGAAAATGCGCGCAATTACGCCGACACACAGGACTTATACAGTCTGGCGGACAGAGCGGCAGATATCATTATAGGTGATTTGGATGGTTGAGCTGAACGAACCGCTGTCCACGCTGTGGAGCGGAAAAGATGCCTTTGAGGAAGTAAAACATCTGCAAGGTGAGGTGTTTCGTGAACTGGAAACCCGCCGAACGCTGCGCTTCGAACTGGCCGGCGGCAGCTATTTTCTGAAATGGCACCGTGGCACCTCTCTCAAAGAGATCGTTAAAAACCTGATTTCCCTGCGTATGCCGGTGCTGGGCGCCGACCGTGAGTGGAACGCGATCCACCGCCTGCACGATGTGGGCGTCGACACTATGCACGGCGTGGGCTTTGGCGAAAAGGGGTTAAATCCGTTAACCCGCACGTCATTTATCATCACCGAAGATTTGACGCCCACCATCAGCTTGGAAGACTACTGCGCGGACTGGGTGGCGAATCCGCCGATGCCTGCGGTTAAACGCATGCTGATTAAACGTGTCGCCATGATGGTGCGCAAGATGCACGAAGCTGGTATTAACCACCGTGACTGCTATATTTGTCACTTTTTGCTGCATTTGCCGTTTAGCGGCCATGAAGATGAGCTGAAAATCTCAGTTATCGACCTGCATCGTGCGCAACTTCGCCGCAAGGTTCCACTGCGATGGCGCGATAAGGATTTGACAGGGCTTTATTTTTCTTCGATGGATATCGGATTGAAAACTCGAGATTATCTTCGTTTTATGAAGGTATATTTCGGGTGCCGTCTGAAAGACGTGTTTATCAAAGAAGCAATGCTTATAAATAAGATCGAAGAGAATGCTGAACGCGTAAAAGAAAGAACATTGAGAAAAAATCTGTAGTTAATAATTAATTATACTATAAGAGTTATCTATGAATATTAAAGATTGTATTAAAAAAAGTGAGTGCTTTAATTTTTATCCTGATGAGGGAAATTCTTTAGACATAATTAATGTGGCTTACGGAGTTGATGCTAATTTTCAATTTGGGGCATCAGTATCTATAGTTTCACTACTTATCAACAATACATCAAATCGTTTTTCATTTTATTTATTTACTGATACTGTTTCAGATGAATATAGAGATGCTTTAAGAGTTATTGCAGAGAAGTATCACTCAAAAATAACACTTTATACATTGGATGGTGATGTTTTTTCACAATTTCCATCGACCAATGCTTGGTCTCGGGCTACCTATTTTAGATTCGCTGCGTTTGAGTATTTGTCAGATTATATTGATAGAGTTATGTACATTGATGCTGATGTTATTTGTAATAATAGCATTGACGAATTCTATTTCGAAGATATTAGTAATTTCATAGCTGCTGTTATTCCTGATGTCGAGAGAAATAGAGTTAAAGCCGCCGAGCGATTTTCAATAAGTGAGTTTGGTGATAGCTATTTTAATGCTGGTGTTATTCTTTTGAATTTAGTTAAATGGAAAAGAAAATCATGCTTTGAGCAAGCGCTTGATATATTGAGCAATAGTAAATACAATCTGGCTTTCTTGGATCAGGACGTGTTAAATCTCATTTTTCGTGGTGATACCGTGATAATGAGAAGAGATTTCAATTGTATTTATGGAATGGACCGAGAGTTAATTAAAAAAGAAACTTATCGCGACTATATTAAAAAATCTACAGTGTTGATTCATTATGTCGGTTTAACAAAACCATGGCATGAATGGGCCATCGATTATGAGTCTGCACAACCATTTAAAAGAGCATTTCTGCAATCACCATGGGGAAATAGTGCGTTAGTTAAGGCTAATAGTGTCAAATTGATTAAACGAAAATCTAAGCATGAGAAAAGACAAGGTTTTTATTTAAAGAGCATTATGACATTTTTAAGCCAGTATAAAAGTTAGCATAGCTTATGGTGATTATTTAACGTTATATTCCAAAAAATATTGAAAATATTATGCATTTATATACTAACAGCAGGGTTATCATCTCTTATAACTTGTCCCTTGAAGTGGAAGATATTTTTTGATGTTGAAATTATTCTGTTTTTTGTACGAAAACTACTATGTTGGAATATGAACACCCATTGGGCAATGATAAATTTTTATGGACATGTAGACTTTATTCTTGTTATGAGAGGCATTTATGAGTGACCTGAATCGCTTTTATTTCGATTTGCCCGGATGGCTTGGTGATCGGGATAATATTCATCGTCAATTTATTGGTAATTTTATTTCGTGTCTTCATGGCGAACAATTAAAAGTAATAGTGACACCAGTTAAATTCCCATGTTATGGCCTCGAAAGGCCAGCAATAAAAGGTGGGATAACTTTTGCATTTCATTCTTATAACAATGATAAAAATGTATTTTCAATTAAAGAATCTCCTATCTACGGGTTATACTCTATTGATAAAAATGGTTATTCAGGTTGGGCGGATATATGTGTGAATTTCGATTCTTACTGTGATGAAATAAATAAAATAAATGCCCTCACTGCGAAGAACATAATAAAAGAGAAAAGAGACTTTTTCGGGAAAACAAAATTATCAAAATATGTACAATCTGATTTTAAGGTTGCACTACCTGATGATTATATCTTTTTTCCCATGCAAATAAATTCTGACTCAGTTACCGATCATGAAAATATCAACGCAATAGAAGTTCTTGACTATATTGCAAATTTAGCACTGAAAACGAATCGATATGTGATTATTAAACGACACCCACTTTGTAAATCCAGAGGAATCAGTCTCAAGCTTGAGCATCTACTGGCTACCAATAATAAAGTGATGTCAGTTGATGCAAATATTCATGATTTAATTGATAAATGTAGTGCCGTTATTGCATGTAACTCAGGCGTAAGTATTGAAGCACTAATATCGGGTAAGCCAGTCTTCTGTTTTGGGAAAAGTGAATGGTATGAAGCTAGCCATAAAATAGAAAAATTACAAGATCTTGATGCTGTTTTTTCCCAGGAAAAACATAACGGAATGTCAGGGTTTCAGGAAAAGATTATTGCCTACTTACTCTCTGAATATTGGGTCCCTTTTGATAGTGTTGAAAAAATTCAAGAAAAAATAAAACAATGTGTTGCTCTTTATGAGCCTAACTATGGTGATGATTTTTGTCATGATGAGGTGAATGATAGTAAATACGTCAAGAATTTTCTGGAGGCTCAAAGAGAGATTGCAATAATGAAAAGGAAACAGAAAAAATACAAGAAAGATTATGAGATGTTATCCTTTATCAGTAGGTTCGTTCTATTTTTCCCATTTAAGATTATTGTATCTTTGTTGGGACGGAAAAATGCACGCATAAATAAATTGAATGATAAATAATTAATCCTGATGTGTTGATTAGCCCATTTTTAGCACTATATCTCTATCTCTGTGTGCATTAATTATTTTTTAAAGGTATAAACAAATGCATGTTTTTATAATATCACTTCCTTTTGACATGGCTCGACGCAGTGAAATTGGGAAGAAAATGAATGATCTGAATATTGAGTATTCATTTTTCGATGCTGTATATGGCAAAGATTTAACTTCAGAAGAAAAAGAAAAAATATCTACAGTCGATTTTAAAAAGCGTTCAAAAAATGATCCCATTGATGGTGAGTTTGGTTGTACATTGAGCCATATTCGACTATTTGAAAAAATGGTACATGATGAAATAAAATGGGCATGTGTTCTTGAAGATGATGCTATTATAGATGAGACCTTCAAAGATTTTATATCAAAAGTAGACGAGACAAAACTCACCGATGATACGCAGTATATATTGGGTGGGCAAGATGGATTGGTCTATAGAAATAAAGTCGTGCTGAGCCATTTTGCGAGGGAGTTAATCGGTGGAGAAGTATTCCATAAAGTGATATCTGGTCATGGTTATGTTTTAAGATCGTGTGGTTATTTGATTAGTTTAAGCACTGCTTCTCGTTTAATGAAACGCTTTAATGAAGGTTTCTTTATTATTGATGAGTGGGCTTACTTAATGAGAGAGGGGCTCTTCTCAAATATATATCTGGCTGATTTTGTTCATCACCCAGAAGATTTATCTAATAGCTGGTTAGATAAAGAACGTAAAGAAAATAATAAAGACAAGAAAGTTCGAAAGAAAAAGTCTTATTTAAGAAAGAAAATATCATCCAGCTATTGGATTGCAAGGCGTTATATTCTTGGTTTTTGTTGGTGGAAATAAAAGTTATACCTTTACTCTATTCTTGCATTAACCGGACATCATCCATGTGTCCGGTTCTCTAGCTTTAATACACGTCTTATTTCTTGATGGCTTTTGGTATGATCATGGATATGGCTATACCAATAACAATAGAAAAATGCTGTAGGTTTATTGTTTCGAACATACCTCTTACTAAAAAATCACCAAGAACAATTAAGAATATAGTTAACCATCCTATTTGGGTTACACCTGTATTTTTAATATATTGGCTTACTGATTTTTGCACCAGGGCTAATAGTAAAAGCCACAAACTGATTAATCCAAAGATTCCTCCAGAAAACCACATAGATAAGGATAAATTGTGTGGGCCGATTGGTTTCTGGAAAAACCATTGAGGATGGGTGTCGATGTTCTTTGCATAAACATCCAGATAAAGTTCTTTCCCATAACCATACCCCTTGAATGGTTTATCAAGAATCAGATCGAGAGCGGCTCCTTGCGTACCATTTCCATATCTCTCACTACTATCGGTCTGTTGCATTTTATGGAAAAGAGTAGAGAATTGCTGATCCTTTTTTAAGTAGACATATCCTAATGGAAGAGCCACGATTATTGCCACGCAGAGCATCAGTCGCCATTCTTTACGAAGAACTATCCATACCAGCCCGGGGATCAGTACCGCAAGCCATGTGCCACGTTGAAGTGTTCCCAGAATCATTATCGATAAAATTGGGAGAAGGATGCAAAAAGCGGCGGCAGTGTATTTCCGTTTTAAGGACCATAGCCCCATCAGTCCGATGGCCATGAATATAAAAGCATCAGATTTATATCTGTGTTCAAAACTTGTAAATGGGAGTATACCAACTTTATAGTCATTGTAATACTGGATGCCATCGGCGATAGCCATGGGGATAATCGATGCACATAATGAATATATTAAAAGCTTTGCAATATCTTCTTTTTTTTCTTTGTGTAGTACGACTATCATAGGTAGTATTATGACTATAACTTTTTCTAGAATATCTTTTTCCACCGCTTTTATACTAATATCCGTATTTACAGATATTAGTATTGAATAAACCATGCTAATGATAAAGATGAAAAAGGTGATGCTAATGTTGTTTTTGAACAAAACTAACGCTTTCGCTCGTAATTGATAACAGTAAGCCAATGCAGTAATAACCATCAATAATGTTAATGCATTTTTGAAGCGCGTAACACCTTCCAAAAAATAAAGAAAAATATAAAGCGAGACAAGAGATCTATTCCATCGCGATTGCCAGTTTGATAGCGGATTTTTCTCACTGAGAAACATGTTTTATTCCTATGAACTGTAGATATTTTTCTACCATGGCTACAGACAGGTTTTCTAAAGAAGCATTTTCAGAACAGCATACCATCTGATTCTTTCCATACCCTCCAATTAACCTTGGATCTGTCGGCCCATACAGCGTGATATTTGGGCGATCCAGCGCCGCGGCTAAGTGGCTCAATCCGGTATCCACTGAAACGACAAATTCCGCACCTGCCAGCACGTGCGCCACCTTCTCTAGGCTCAGACGCGGCAGAACTTCCACGTAATCAAACCCTTCAGCCAAGCGCTTCGCGCGTGTTTCTTCATGCGGCGCGCCCCAGGGGAGTTTAATGTGCAGCCCGCTCTCTTTTAGCAGCCCAATCAGCTCGCGCCAGTTGCTCTCCGGCCAGTGCTTATCGTCGCGAGTGGTGGCGTGCAAAAAAACGCAGTAGGGGGCTTCCGTTGGCGTATATGTCCCCTGGAAATGCCGGGCAATGGCATAGTCACCTTGCTCATCGGGGAGGGCATACCCCAGGCTTTTGGCGAACAATTCACGCGTACGTTCTACCGCGTGCTGCTGTTTGGCTATGTGATGTTTGCGATTATAAAACAGACTTGCCAGCGGTTCGCGGGCTGTGCTCCAGTCCATACCATGCTTGATGCCACGTGCCAGACGTGTCACCAACGCCGCGCTTTTAACTAAACCCTGAGCATCGATTATTGCGTCATAATGCTGTAAACGCACCGCATCGTGAAACGCTTTACGCTCGGCTTTAATCGGCGCTGAAAACCAGGCTTTACGCCAGCGACGGATCGCCACTGGAATAACCCGGTCAACGGCTGAATGCCAGGAGGGGATTTGAGCGAACCCTTCTTCCACCACCCAATCAAATTGAATACCCGGAATAGCCTGCTGCGCATCGGTTAATGCGGGCAACATATGCAGTACATCGCCCATAGACGACGTTTTAACGATCAGAACCCGCATCCGTCAGGCTTCCTCTTGTAACAACAGGTCGTTGAGTTCTTCCAGTACGCGCTGGGGTGTGATGTCCATCAGGCTCTGGTGATAGCCTTCTGCCGCATCGCCCTTACGCACTTTGTGATACCCCGTAATCAGGCGAATGACACGTGCCTTGTGGGAAAGCGGAGGCGTAAAATCCGGGCTGCTTGGACCATACAATGCGACCAGTGGACGGTTCAGTGCTGCGGCCACGTGCATTAATCCAGAATCGTTGGTGACGACCGCTTTGCAGGCGGCGAGCAGAATGACGGCCTGTTCCAGCTGTGTTTCGCCCGCCAGATTACGGCACCAGGCTTGCTGTTCAGTGCTCAGCGTTGCCAGGATCTCATTGCCAGCTTCATGGTCTTTTGCTGAGCCAAACAGCACAATCTGATGGCCTTCATCGATCAACTGCTTCGCCAACGCTGCGTAGTGGTAATGTGGCCAGCGTTTTGCTGGACCAAATTCCGCACCTGGGCAAAAGCCGATGATGGGGCGTTCGGCAGAGAGGGAAAACTGACTACAGGTCAGTGATTTCTCGCCTTCGCTGACCTGCAACTGCGGCCATAGCAGAGGCTGCGGCAAATCTTTGGCCGTCAGCATCACGCCTTTATCATAAGCCAGAGCCACATAGCGCTCGACCATCAGTGGCCATGCGTCTTTATCCAGTACGCGCGCATCGTTCAGCAGACCGTAGCGCATCTCGCCACGCCAACCGGTACGATGGGGAATACCCGCAAAGAACGGCACCAGAGCGGATTTAAACGAGTTAGGCAGCACATAAGCGCGGTCATAGCGCTTCTCACGCAGACTGTGGCCGAGTTTACGGCGCTCGCCGATCTCCAGCGCGCCGTGCCCCAACGGCATGGCGATAGCTTCGTTGACTTCTGGCATGCGCGACAATAACGGACGGCACCAGGCAGGTGCCATCACGTCGATTATCGCCTGGGGATAGCGCGCCTTGAGCGTGCGATAGAGACTTTGCGACATCATCATGTCGCCCACCCAAGACGGGCCAACCACCAAAATTTTCATATTTACGCGTCGCGGTTCAGCCAGGCCATATATTCCGTGACGCCTTCGGCGACGGTTTTAAACGGCTTGTCATAGCCCGCTGCGCGCAGGTTCGTCAGATCTGCCTGGGTAAATGCCTGGTAGCGGCCTTTCAGTTTTTCCGGGAATGGAATGTACTCAATGCTGCCTTTTTTGTGGTACGCCAGCGTAGCATCGGCAACGGCCTGGAAAGATTCCGCACGACCTGTACCGAGGTTAAAGATGCCAGAAACCCCATTTTCCAGGAACCACAGGTTTACCGCAGCCACGTCGCCTACATAAACGAAATCACGTTTGAAGTTTTCACTGCCTTCAAACAGTTTTGGCGTTTCGCCATTGTTAAGCTGGGTGTTGAGGTGGAAAGCAACGCTTGCCATGCTGCCTTTGTGGCCTTCACGCGGTCCGTAAACGTTGAAATAGCGGAAGCCAACAATCTGAGAATTGGCTTCTGGCAGGATCTGACGCACGTACTCGTCGAACAGGAATTTTGAGTAGCCGTAGACGTTCAGTGGTTTCTCATATTCACGGGATTCGATGAAATCAGACGTGCGACCGCCGTAGGTGGCGGCAGAGGACGCGTACAGGAACGGGATTTCACGCTCCAGGCAGTAGTGCAGTAGCTCTTTGGAGTATTGATAGTTGTTATCCATCATATACTTGCCGTCCCACTCGGTGGTGGACGAGCATGCGCCTTCGTGGAAAATCGCTTCGATATCGCCGAAATCTTCCCCGGCCATAATCTGGATCAGGAAGTCTTCCTTGTCCATGTAGTCAGCAATATTCAGATCCACCAGGTTAACAAACTTGGTGCCGTCTTTCAGGTTGTCCACCACCAGGATGTCGGTGATGCCTTTATCATTCAGGGACTTAACGATGTTGCTGCCGATAAAGCCCGCGCCGCCGGTAACGATGATCATAAATGTAACCTTCGAATTATGGAGTCAGAGACAATCTCAGACACGAATACTTCTATCATATCACTACATGGCTTAGGCTTCAGCCATTCACCGATAAGCCGTGCGGGTACACGTGATTTATGCTTCATTTTGAAGAAGTGATGATGCGTCATCTCGTATCAACGTATAGCTTTGGGTAATATGTGCTGAAATTTGCCCAGTCTGGAGAATTGAAATGCGTGGGGATTTTTACAAACAGTTAACGAACGATCTCGAAACCGCACGTGCGGAAGGATTGTTTAAAGAAGAACGCATTATTACATCTGCCCAGCAGGCGGATATCACCGTGGCGGATGGAAGCCACGTTATTAACTTTTGTGCGAACAACTATCTGGGACTGGCTAACCATCCGGAACTGATTGCAGCGGCAAAAGCGGGTATGGATTCTCACGGATTTGGTATGGCTTCGGTTCGCTTTATTTGCGGTACCCAGGACAGCCATAAACAACTGGAGCAAAAACTGGCGGCATTCCTCGGTATGGAAGATGCCATCCTTTACTCTTCTTGCTTCGACGCCAACGGTGGCCTGTTTGAAACGCTGTTGGGCGCAGAAGACGCAATTATTTCCGATGCCCTGAACCACGCTTCTATCATTGATGGTGTGCGTCTGTGTAAAGCAAAACGTTTCCGTTACGCCAACAACGATATGGTGGAACTGGAAGCTCGCCTGAAAGAAGCGCGTGAAGCAGGCGCTCGTCATATCCTGATCGCCACTGATGGCGTGTTCTCTATGGATGGGGTAATCGCTAACCTGAAAGGCGTTTGCGATCTGGCGGATAAATACGACGCGCTGGTCATGGTTGATGATTCCCATGCCGTCGGTTTTGTCGGCGAAAATGGTCGTGGCTCCCATGAATACTGTGACGTGATGGGTCGCGTGGACATCATCACCGGTACGCTGGGTAAAGCACTCGGCGGCGCATCCGGTGGTTACACCGCAGCGCGCAAAGAAGTTGTTGAGTGGCTGCGTCAGCGTTCCCGCCCTTATTTGTTCTCCAACTCACTGGCACCGGCGATTGTTGCGGCTTCCATTAAAGTGCTGGAAATGGTTGAAGCTGGCAGCGAGCTGCGCGATCGCCTGTGGGCGAATGCACGTCAGTTCCGCGAGCAAATGTCTGCCGCAGGCTTTACGTTAGCCGGTGCGGATCACGCGATCATCCCGGTTATGCTGGGTGATGCAGTAGTGGCGCAGGCATTCGCCCGCGAACTGCAAAAAGAGGGGATTTACGTTACCGGATTCTTTTATCCGGTGGTTCCAAAAGGCCAGGCGCGTATCCGTACCCAGATGTCTGCGGCGCATACCCCTGAGCAGATTACGCGTGCTGTTGAGGCGTTCACACGCATTGGTAAACAACTGGGCGTTATTGCCTGAGGATGTGAAATGAAAGCGTTATCCAAACTGAAAGCGGAAGAGGGCATTTGGATGACCGACGTTCCTGAACCGGAAGTCGGTCATAACGATTTGCTGATTAAAATCCGTAAAACAGCCATCTGCGGGACTGACGTTCACATTTATAACTGGGATGAATGGTCGCAAAAAACCATCCCGGTACCGATGGTCGTTGGGCATGAATATGTCGGCGAAGTTGTTGGCATCGGTCAGGAAGTTAAAGGCTTTAAAATCGGCGATCGCGTTTCAGGCGAAGGTCATATCACCTGCGGGCATTGCCGTAACTGCCGCGGTGGGCGTACTCACCTCTGCCGCAATACGACCGGTGTCGGTGTAAACCGCCCTGGCTGCTTTGCGGAGTACCTGGTGATCCCGGCATTTAACGCATTTAAAATCCCGGACAATATCTCCGACGACCTGGCGTCTATCTTCGATCCGTTCGGTAATGCAGTGCACACGGCGCTGTCGTTCGATCTGGTTGGGGAAGATGTGCTGGTTTCCGGTGCGGGTCCAATCGGTATTATGGCGGCAGCGGTCGCGAAGCATGTTGGCGCACGCCACGTGGTGATCACCGACGTTAATGAGTATCGCCTTGAGCTGGCGCGCAAAATGGGTATCACCCGCGCGGTCAACGTGTCGAAAGAGAATCTGACCGACGTGATGGCTGAACTGGGTATGACCGAAGGGTTTGATGTGGGCCTGGAGATGTCCGGGGCGCCGCCAGCGTTTCGCGCCATGCTGGACACCATGAACCACGGTGGCCGTATTGCTATGCTGGGTATTCCGCCATCTGATATGTCAATCGATTGGACCAAAGTTATCTTTAAGGGGCTGTTTATTAAAGGTATCTACGGTCGTGAGATGTTTGAAACCTGGTACAAAATGGCTGCACTGATCCAGTCTGGTCTGGATTTGTCGCCGATCATCACCCATCGATTCTCCATCGATGAATTCCAGCAGGGCTTTGACGCGATGCGTTCAGGCCAGTCAGGGAAAGTGATCCTGAGCTGGGATTGAAAGCTTGATCTGTATTAACCAACGGCCAGATTATTTGATCTGGCCGTATACATAATAAATGTTATTTACCACGAAGCTTTCTGGATAAAGATCTTGCCGCTTCTTTGAGCCAGATGAGATTATAGACTAACCCTTTCCCTTTGATTTTAATATTATATTTTCGCTGCAACGCTAAAATATCATTAGCCTGACAAACCTTTATGTTTCCCTTACAAGATAAGTCGATAATTCTTAATTCACCGCTTGGTGTACGAATGAAGTTTCCTGGGTGGATATCATTAGATGCCAACCCGACTTTATGAAGGCGCAGAACGCACTGCTTCACTTCATCGGCATTCTTAGGGCTAATTTCTTTTAAGGGAGTACCTTCAATATATTCATGAATAGTATAAACATCATGGCACTGGCGAAAACGTGTTTTCTCAGCAGCATAATAGAGATCGGCAGTACAGATGCGCATTTCCGGGGAGAGCTTGTCCAGCTTCTTGATGAGCCTGGAATAGAAGGGACCTGAGATAAAATTCTGCATTTTTTTCTCAAATCGAGGATCAACTTCACGGTCGTTTTTGATGATAAATTTTTGTGAGTTGTACTCGACCAACTCCACGCTGCGCAATGCGTTACCACTGCTCAACGGTTTGCCACTGATTTCTTTATTTATATACTTACTCATCAGTAAGTTAAGGTCGATATTGGTTTCTTTACAATATACCGTATAACCTTTTTCATGTGTCTTACTGATGGCCATCACTTTCCTCAATATCAGTGTACATAATGCGTTAATTTATAGCGATATAGTATACAGGTTGCGCCTCTCAATATGTAGACGATCTGAGCTTTCACAATCCGCTGAACTCAGGTTTCGTATAGCATTTTCTCATACTGGCTGCTTTCGCCGTGTCGCTTCTGGTGGTAAAACGTTCCAAGCTTAATAATTCCTTAATGAAACTGTAGTAAAAGTCATCAGCGTAATGACAACCTTGGGTTAGCTGATGAGAAACTGCACAAATATGTTGAGTGTTATTATTCCGTTATATAACGTGGGTGATAGTTTTCGGGATTGCATGGAATCGTTGATCGCACAGACATGGACTGCGCTAGAGATCATCATTGTGAATGATGGTTCAACGGATAACTCTGTTGATATTGCGAAACATTATGCGGATAACTATCCCCATGTACGGTTGTTGCATCAGGCTAACGCAGGGGCATCCGTAGCGCGTAACCGCGGCCTGGAAGCGGCCAAAGGGGAATATGTTGCATTTGTCGATGCCGATGACCTGGTTTATCCCAATATGTACGAAACACTGATGACCATGGCGATTCAGGATGACCTGGATTTAGCTCAGTGTAATTCCGACTGGTGCATTCTTGAAACGGGGCACACCTGGCAATCAATACCGACGGCTCGTCTTCGGTCTACGGGGGTGTTGACCGGCCCTGACTGGTTACGTATGGCGTTGGCTTCACGCCGCTGGACACATGTGGTCTGGATGGGAATTTATCGCCGGGATATTATTGAGAAAAATAAAATAAAATTTATTCCGGGGTTACATCATCAGGATATTGTCTGGACGACGGAGTTTATGTTTAACGCTGTACGTGTGCGATACACCGAGCAATCTTTATATAAATACTTCTTACATGATCAATCAATCAGCCGTCTTAAACGACAAGGTTTAAAAAATCTCAACTACCAGCGGCACTATATTAAAATTACGCGGTTATTGGCTAGGCTGAATCGTGAATATGCCGATCGGATTACTATTTATCCGGAATTTCATCAGCAAGTCACCTATGAAGCATTACGCGTATGCCATGCAGTCCGGAAAGAACAGGATGTGCATATTCGTCAGCGTATGATCGCAGAGATTTTTGTCTCTGGTATGTATAAGCGCATGATAACTAACGTACGCAGTGCCAAAGTATTGTACCAGGCACTGCTATGGTCATTCCGTCTCTGGAAATGGCGAGATAAAACATCGTCGCCTTCTCGTATTGCACGTAAAACGCTTAATCTACGTTAGCGTTCATAGTGCCGGGAGAGGATGTATTTCCCCAGCCCTGCCACTGCAGGCGCATATACTGCACCAGCGTGCTTTGGGTGATGCTTTCGCCGAGCACGCTGAAGAAGCGGCTGGCGTACACCGGCTCTAACGGCTGTTTCGGTTTGCATAATTTCACCCCGCGGAAAGGATTACGCGGCGCATCAGGCGTACCGTTCTTCGGTGGTGTGAGGTTTGGTCTGGAGGTATCCACCTGTGGTTCATTGAGCAAACTGCTTGGGCGAACCAGCGTGATGTCGGCTGGCAGGCTATACAGCATCTGCTGCAGGACGCGAACCGTAGACGGGTGAGGGTGGCCAATGGCGATTGCGGAACCGTTGCGGCGCGCAAGCTCGACGGCACGATTAAACTGACGGCGAATATCGGCTTCGTTTTGCGTGTCATCCAGGAAGACTTTGCGTTTGATGACCTTCACACCTGTGCCTGACGCTGCGCGCATTGCCTGGCTGTTACCGATGGTCATGCTGTCCAGGAAGTAGAGGTCGTAGCGTTCCAGCGCCTGCATCACCTTCTGCATGCCGAAAAGACTGGAGGTCATCGCGCTGCCCATATGGTTGTTCAGACCGACCGCATTCGGTACTTTGCTTACCGCGTCGCGAATAATCCGCTCAATCTCTTCGCTGCTCATTTCAGGGCGTAACGTGTCTTTCTCTAACGGCTGCTTGCTCAGCGGCGCCATTGGCAGATGGATCAATACTTCATGCCCGCTGTTATGCGCTTTGATTGCCATTTCACGCGCATGTGGGGCGTTAGGCAGAACGGCAACGGAGATGGTAGAAGGCATCGCCAGTACCTGGTTTTCAGTGTGTGGGCGATAGCCGAAATCATCAATGACGATGGCGAGTTTGCCAGCAAATACAGGTGTTGCGAAGGCCAGCAGACTGGCGAGAGAGAGTAGTAGACGACGAAATTGTTGTGGCAAAACTTATCTTCCCAACCACGGCTGTGGATTGACCGCCTGACCCTGGCGACGAATTTCGAAATAGAGTGCCGGCCTGCCCTGACCGCCGCTGCTACCCACAAGTGCTATAGGCTGCCCGGCGCGAACCTGCGTACCGACGCTGACCAGTGCGCTCTGGTTATAACCGTACAGGCTCATATCGCCTTTACCGTGTTCAACGACGACCACCAGGCCATAGCCCTGCAGCCAGTCCGCCAGAATGACACGACCATCGGCAATGGCTTTAACTTCGGTGCCCTCGGATGCACCAATAACCATCCCCTTCCAACGTAGCTCACCCTGCAGCTGTTCGCCATAACGATGTAACGTTGGACCACGAACGGGCCAGAATGCCTGACCGCGTGGCGAGCCCAAACCGCCGGTACGCGACATCAGTGATTTTTCACTTTCGGTCGGTTTATAGGTTGAGCCTTTTCGTGACGCATCCTTCTGCTTATCACGTACGGCCTGCGCCTCGCGTGCTTCACGTTCCGCACGCGCTTTGGCTGCGGCTTCGGCGCGGGCAATGCTGTTGCGCAGACGGGATTCGTTGGCGCGCATTTCGCCCAGTTGCTGTTGACCCTGTTGAATCGATGATTCCAGACTCGAAAGTGTTTTCTGACGTTCGTTACGTGCCTGTTCCAGCTTAGCCTGCTGGGCGCGCTGTTCGTACAGTAGCGTCTGCTGTTCGCTCTGCTTATCTTCCAGCTCGGCTTTTTGCGAGTCGACCTCTTCGCGGGTTTGTTTCAGCTGCGCGATGGTTTCCTGTCGCGCCTGGTTCAGATAGCCGAAATAGGCCTGCAGGCGTTGCCCACGCTGGCTTTCTTCACCGCTAAGAATGAGCTGAATGCCGGTGTGTTCGCCCTGGCGAAAAGCTGCGTCGAGTTGGGCTGCCAGGCTGCGTTCTTGCGCGGCCCGCTGTTTTTCCAGCTTCGCGAGTGCTGCGTTCATCTCTGCGATTTGCGCATTCAGCTGTGCCAGTGAGTTTTGCGTTTCGCGCAACTGCCTTGCGGCAACGGCGATGGCTTGTTCCTGAGCTTTAAGCTGAGCGAGGAGGGTGGCGCGTTGTTGTTGCTGTTGGCGTACCGCGCGTTCTTTTGCCGCGATATCAGCCTGAATAGATTTGAGCTGGTCGCGTTCGTCCGCGTGGGCGGAAAAGGCGCACAGCAATACGCCAGCGCTAAGCGCGCTGGCGTAGAACAAGGGCCTGACTGAAAACTTACGTGGTTTCACGGCCCGAGTGATGGTATTAATCGCCTTTCCCCTCATGGGGAGGGATTATTCCACGATGAACAGCGGCTTACCAGTCATCTCTTGCGGGATTTCCATACCCATCAGCGTCAGCATCGTCGGGGCGATATCAGAAAGTTTGCCGCCTTCGACTGCTTTAACGTTCTTACCACCGACATAAATCAGCGGAACGGGCAGGTTGGTGTGCGCAGTGTGCGCCTGACCGGTGGACGGATCGCGCATCTGCTCTGCGTTACCGTGGTCCGCGGTGATCAGCAACTGGCCGCCAACGGATTCAACCGCTTTCGCGACCTGTTCAACGCAGTGATCCAGCGCTTCAACCGCTTTAACCGCTGCTTCCATCACCCCGGTATGACCAACCATGTCGCCGTTCGGATAGTTACAAATGATGGTGTCGTATTTTCCGCTCTCAATCGCCGCAACCAGTTTTTCGGTCAGCTCAGCAGAGCTCATCTCCGGCTGCAGATCGTAGGTCGCAACTTTCGGCGAGTTGATCAGGATGCGGTCTTCGCCTTTGAACGGCTCTTCTACGCCGCCGTTGAAGAAGAAGGTCACGTGCGCATATTTTTCGGTTTCGGAAATACGCAACTGCGTTTTGTCGTGCTTCGCCATCCACTCTCCAAGGGTGTTAGCCAGAGATGCTGGTGGGTAAGCAACCGCAGTTTTGATGTCGGCCGCGTATTCGGTCAGCATCACAAAGTTGAGGTTAACGACTTTCTTACGGGCGAAGCCGTCGAAGTCAGCGTTAACAAACGCACGAGTGATTTCACGCGCACGGTCAGCACGGAAGTTCATGAAAATCAGCGTATCGCCGTCTTCCATGGCGGCTTCAGCCTGGCCTTCAGCACGGATCACGGTCGCTTTCACGAATTCGTCGTTTTCGTCGCGGGCATAAGCAGCCTGCAGGCCTTCAACCGCCGTAGCGAACTGGAACTCGCCTTTGGCCAACGTCATCAGGTCATAAGCCTGTTCAACGCGATCCCAACGGTTGTCGCGGTCCATCGCGTAGTAACGACCGATGATGGACGCTACGCGGCCTTTGCCCAGTGCGGCAAATTTCTCTTCGAATTTCTGCAGTGAATGTTCAGCGCTGCGCGGCGGGGTATCGCGGCCATCAAGGAAAGCGTGCAGATAGATTTTTTCCGCGCCGCGTTCAGCAGCCATTTCTACCATCGCCATGATGTGATCTTCGTGGCTGTGAACACCGCCCGCAGAGAGCAGACCCATGATGTGAACCGCTTTGCCGCTATTTTTTGCCTGGTCGACCGCATTGGTCAGCACCGGGTTAGCGAAGAAAGTACGCTCTTTAATTTCTACATCCAGACGGGTCAGGTCCTGATACACGATGCGGCCCGCGCCCAGGTTGACGTGACCGACTTCGGAGTTGCCCATCTGGCGATCGGGCAGGCCAACTTCCAGGCCAGACGCATCAATCAGGGTATGCGGACGTTTTGCCCACAGGGCATCCATTACCGGGGTTTTGGCATTAAAGATGGCGTTATCCTGGCTGTCTTCGCGATAGCCATAGCCATCCAGAATCACCAGTACCATAGGTTTTTTAGAAACCGACATTGCGACAACCTCACACTTAATAGATAAAAATAATTGCGTAATTTTACTACAGCTGAATCGATAAAGTAGCCCCGGAAGATCAAATAATCGACCAGAGCGCGCCGCAGAGGGCGTGGTTTTAGGTTTTTTTTTCCGTAGCGCCCCGCAAAAATGCAATCCAATGCACGCTCTGGCTGTATTTGCGTCAACGCGCAGGTATACTCCTTTCCTGGTTTTTTTAATCACTGAGTCGGGAGTTGTTACCCCCCATGCAAGAAATTATGCAATTTGTTAGTCGCCACCCTGTATTGAGTATCGCCTGGATTGCGTTACTGGCGGCTGTATTATTTACCACGTTTAAGAGCCTGACTTCCAAAGTGAAGGTGATTACGCGCGGAGAAGCCACACGTCTCATCAATAAAGAAGACGCCGTTGTCGTGGATTTACGTCAGCGCGACGACTTCCGCAAAGGTCATATCGCTGGCTCCACGAACCTGCTGCCGAGCGAAATCAAAGCCAACAACTTTGGCGAACTGGAAAAACACAAAAACAAACCTGTTATTGTGGTTGATGGCTCAGGCATGCAATGCCAGGATTCAGCGACTGCGCTGATCAAAGCCGGTTTTGAGCAGGTGTCTGTACTGAAAGATGGCGTAGCGGGCTGGAGTGGTGAGAATCTGCCACTGGTTCGCGGCAAGTAATTTACCCGTCTTCTTTCATGCCGCAGGGTAAAAAGAACACTGGAGATAAGTCATGGCCAATATTGAGATCTATACCAAAGCAACCTGCCCGTTTTGCCATCGCGCAAAGGCGCTGTTAAACAGCAAAGGTGTGAGTTTCCAGGAGCTTCCGATTGACGGTGATGCCGTGAAGCGTGAAGAAATGATCAAGCGCAGTGGCCGTACTACGGTTCCGCAGATTTTTATTGATGCACAGCACATTGGTGGTTGTGACGACTTGTATGCGTTGGATGCGCGTGGTGGACTGGATCCGCTGCTGCGTTAAGGCGTACCGAAGTATTTAAAGGACAACACTAAAGGGTTTTCTCAACATGTCAGAACAAAATAACACTGAAATGGCTTTCCAGATCCAACGTATTTATACCAAGGATGTGTCTTTCGAAGCGCCAAATGCACCGCATGTTTTCCAGAAAGATTGGCAGCCAGAGGTTAAACTGGATCTTGATACCGCATCTACCCAACTGGCAGATGACGTGTATGAAGTAGTGCTGCGTGTCACCGTAACGGCTTCCCTGGGTGAAGAAACTGCGTTCCTGTGCGAAGTTCAGCAGGGCGGTATTTTCTCCATCAGTGGTATCGAAGGGACTCAGATGGCGCATTGCCTGGGCGCATACTGCCCGAACATTCTGTTCCCGTATGCCCGCGAATGCATCACCAGCCTGGTTTCACGCGGTACGTTCCCGCAACTGAACCTTGCGCCGGTCAACTTTGATGCGCTGTTCATGAACTATTTACAGCAGCAGGCTGGCGAAGGTACTGAAGAACATCAGGATGCCTGATGAACCAAAGTAATGCTTCAATGACTGTGATTGGTGCCGGCTCGTACGGCACCGCTCTTGCCATCACCCTGGCAAGAAATGGCCATCAGGTTGTCCTGTGGGGCCATGATCCTAAACATATCGCGACTCTCGAGCACGATCGCTGCAACGTCGCGTTCCTTCCTGATGTGCCTTTTCCCGACACGCTGCGCCTGGAAAGTGATTTAGCCACTGCACTGGCCGCCAGTCGTAATATTCTGGTGGTGGTGCCGAGCCACGTCTTTGGCGAAGTGCTGCGTAACATCAAACCATTGATGCGTCCTTACGCACGACTGGTCTGGGCGACAAAAGGTCTGGAAGCGGAAACAGGGCGTCTGCTGCAGGACGTCGCGCGTGAAGCGCTGGGGGACTCAATTCCACTGGCGGTTATTTCCGGCCCGACGTTCGCCAAAGAGTTGGCTGCGGGCATGCCGACGGCGATTTCTTTGGCCTCGACGGACGACACCTTTGCTGACGATCTCCAGCAGTTGCTGCACTGCGGCAAAAGCTTCCGCGTATACAGCAATCCGGATTTCATTGGCGTGCAGCTTGGCGGCGCGGTGAAAAACGTCATTGCCATTGGTGCGGGGATGTCTGACGGCATCGGTTTTGGCGCGAATGCGCGAACCGCATTGATCACCCGTGGGTTGACCGAAATGTCTCGTCTTGGTGCGGCGCTGGGAGCCGATCCTGCCACCTTTATGGGGATGGCGGGTTTAGGCGATCTGGTGCTGACCTGTACCGACAACCAGTCGCGCAACCGTCGTTTTGGCATGATGCTCGGCCAAGGGATGGACGTGCAGGGTGCGCAGGACAAGATTGGCCAAGTGGTTGAAGGCTATCGCAATACGAAAGAAGTTCGTGAATTGGCGCACCGTTTTGGTGTTGAGATGCCAATAACCGAGGAAATTTATCAAGTATTGTATTGCGGAAAAAACGCGCGCGAGGCAGCATTGACGTTATTAGGCCGTGCACGCAAGGACGAGCTGAGTCGCCACTAGCTGTAAGGAACTGTTGAATATAACGACCCGATCCGCGAAGAACGGATCGGTCGTTTTGCTACCTTCTGGAGTACGCAATGCCGTGTGAAGAACTGGATATCGTCTGGAAAAACATTAAAGCGGAAGCCCGGGCACTGGCGGAATGTGAGCCAATGCTGGCCAGTTTTTACCACGCAACGCTGCTCAAGCATGAAAATCTCGGCAGTGCGCTAAGCTATATGCTGGCGAATAAACTCGCTTCTCCAATCATGCCCGCCATTGCGATTCGCGAAGTCGTAGAAGAGGCCTACGCGGCCGATCCTGAAATGATTGCCTCAGCGGCCTGCGATATTCAGGCAGTACGCACGCGTGACCCGGCTGTCGATAAATATTCCACTCCACTGCTGTATCTGAAGGGCTTTCATGCGCTTCAGGCCTACCGTATCGGTCACTGGCTGTGGCATCAGGGGCGTCAGGCGCTGGCGATCTTCCTGCAAAATCAGGTGTCCGTTACCTTCCAGGTAGATATTCATCCGGCGGCAAAAATTGGCCGTGGGATTATGCTCGATCACGCCACCGGCATTGTGGTTGGTGAAACCGCGGTGATTGAAAACGATGTCTCTATTCTGCAATCCGTTACGCTTGGCGGGACCGGTAAAGCCGGCGGTGACCGCCACCCGAAAATTCGTGAAGGCGTGATGATCGGCGCGGGAGCAAAAATTCTCGGCAACATTGAAGTCGGACGCGGCGCGAAGATTGGCGCAGGTTCGGTCGTGCTACAGCCCGTACCGCCGCATACCACCGCCGCAGGCGTACCGGCGCGCATCGTCGGTAAGCCAGACAGCGATAAGCCGTCTATGGATATGGATCAGCATTTCAACGGGATTCATCATACTTTCGAATACGGCGATGGAATCTGATTTCGAGCTATCTTACTTGTCATCTTGAACCCGGGCTGTGCTCGCCATCCTCACGTACTACGTGTACGCGCAGGTCGGCAAGCGCAGTCCGTGTCCAACCTGACTACGCCGATAACGCTCGAAAAATAACGGTAAATTCTTTCGTAGGTCGGATAAGGCGTCAGCCGCCATCCGACAAAAATCAACTACGCAATACCGCGCCGGGATAACCTAACTGGCGCCAGGCCTCATACACCACCACCGACACCGCATTCGACAGGTTCATGCTGCGACTGTCCGGCATCATCGGAATACGAATTTTTTGTTCGGCTGGCAACGCGTCGAGGATGCTGGCTGGCAGACCGCGAGTTTCCGGGCCAAACATCAGATAATCCCCATCCTGATAGCTTACCGCGCTATGCGCTGGCGTACCTTTGGTGGTCAGGGCAAACAGACGTTGCGGATTTTCTGCGGCGACGAAGGCGGCGTAATCAGGGTGGCGTAGCACAGCGGTAAATTCATGGTAATCCAGCCCCGCGCGACGCAGGCGCTTGTCGTCCCAGGTAAAGCCCATTGGCTCAATAATATGCAGACGAAAGCCGGTGTTGGCGCAAAGGCGAATAATATTGCCGGTATTTGGCGGGATTTCTGGTTCGAATAAAACGATGTTTAGCATGCTGCCCCCTTAAGTACGGGGCAGCATAGCAAATTAACGTTTACGCCGCATTTCCACGTTTGGACTGCATCGGGTAGTCAGCCACCTGTTTGCCCAGTTCCTGTACCAGCGAATCACGGCTGATTTCGCTAATCGATTTCGCCCCGGTAAGGGTCATTGCCACCTTCATCTCTTTCTCGATCAGATTCAGCAGATTCGCCACCCCGGCCTGACCGTGGGTGGCCAGCGCGTACAGATAAGCACGTCCCAGCAGAACACTATCCGCGCCCAGCGCAATCATACGTACGACGTCCAGACCGTTGCGGATCCCACTGTCTGCCAGAATGGTGATATCGCCTTTTACCGCATCGGCAATGGCGGGCAGCGCGCGAGCTGAAGACAGCACGCCGTCTAACTGGCGACCACCGTGGTTAGAGACAACGATGCCGTCCGCACCAAAGCGTACGGCATCTCGGGCATCTTCGGGATCGAGGATCCCTTTGATCACCATCGGACCATCCCAAAATTCGCGGATCCACTCGAGGTCTTTCCAGGAAATCGACGGATCGAAGTTATTCGCCAGCCAGCCGATGTAATCCTCAAGACCGGTAGGTTTACCAAGATAAGTCGAGATATTACCTAAATCATGTGGGCGACCGTTCAGGCCAACGTCCCATGCCCACTGTGGATGGGTGACTGCCTGCCAGTAGCGGCGTAGTGCGGCATTTGGGCCGCTCATCCCGGAATGGGCGTCACGGTAGCGTGCACCCGGTGTTGGCATATCGACGGTAAAGACCAGCGTGGAGCAACCCGCCGCTTTGGCGCGCTCCAGCGCGTTGCGCATAAAGCCACGATCGCGCAGAACATATAGCTGAAACCACATTGGACGTTTGATGGTTGGGGCGACTTCTTCAATCGGACATACGGATACCGTGGAAAGCGTAAATGGAATGCCTTTGGCATCAGCGGCGGCGGCGGCCTGAACTTCGCCCCGGCGCGCGTACATGCCGCACAGACCGACAGGTGCAAGGGCCACCGGCATGGAGAGCGTTTCGTTGAACAACTTTGTCTCCAGGCTCAGGTCGGACATATTCTTCAGCACGCGCTGGCGAAGTGCCACTTCCGACAGGTCTGCCACGTTACGGCGCAGAGTGTGCTCTGCATACGCCCCACCGTCTATATAGTGGAACAAGAAGGGGGGTAGGATGCGCTGGGCTGCGGCGCGATAGTCGCTGGCTGCTGAAATAATCATGTGTTGTTCTCCCTGCTATTCTCACCAGGGTCACCGGGCAGGCGGGTGATACGCGCCTGGCGGGCCTGATCTTCATCAAATCGTTTAATCGTGGTGTGGACAAAACTGAGGTGCGCCATCATTGCTTTACGCGCTCCGTCGGCATCTCCGGCAACAATCGCATCCAGGACGGCCTGATGCTGCGCCGTCAGCTGTGAAAATACGGGCGGCACAAGGTACATACGCTGGCGGCTCTGTTTCACCGAAGACTGCAATACGTCGAAGAAACCGCGCATGGTCTGTAACAGCACCACGTTGTGCGAGGCCTCCGCAATGGCGAGATGAAAGCGAACGTCTGCCTGCGAGGCGAGATCTGGATCTTCGCTTTGTGTGGCCTCGAAACAGAGTCTGATCTTCTCTTTGTCGGCAGCAGTGGCACGCATAGCTGCATGCCAGGCGGTGCTGGCTTCGATGGCGTGGCGGGCTTCCAGAATATCGAAACTGTAATCAGGGTCGTCCGCCAGCAGGGTTTTCAGCGGCTGAACGATGTTTTGTTCAGACCATGCCTCATGCTGCCAGCGGATAAACGTCCCGCCGCCACGACGGCTAATCAACACGCCTTCGCTCACCAGTTTCGCCAGCGCCTCGCGCAGCGAGTTGCGCGATACGCCGAGCTGTACGGCCAGTTGGCGCTCAGCGGGCAACTTCATGCCCGCCTCCAGCTGTTGTTCTTCAATCAGCGCCCGCACACGAGATGCGACTTCGTCTGACAGGCGTCTGGGCATCACTATCATGGAATCATCCAGGTTAAGACATAGGCCTGCAGCGTGGTAATTACACCCACCATGCAGGTGAAAATCAGACTGTGCTTCACGGTAAAGCGGAACAGATCAGACTCTTTCCCCACTAATCCCACTGCCGCACAGGCGATTGCGATAGATTGCGGAGAGATCATCTTGCCGGTCACGCCGCCGGTGGTATTTGCGGCCACCATCAGCACATCCGAAACGCCGATTTGCTGAGCGGCCGTGGCCTGCAGGGCGGCGAACAATGCGTTTGATGAGGTGTCGGACCCGGTCAGGAATACCCCCAGCCAGCCAAGGAACGGCGAGAAGAAGGTAAATGCGCTGCCGGTATGTGCCAGGGCCAGTGCCAGGGTGGATGAAAGCCCGGAGTAGTTAGAGATAAACGCGAATGCCAGCACCATCCCGATGGAGTAGATAGGCAGCGCCAGATCTTTCAGCGTGCTTCCAAAGGTCTGCAGCGCAGCAGATGGCTTCATCTTCAGCCAGACGATAGACAGCAGGGCGGCAAACAGTATTGCGGTACCGGTCGCGGAGAACCAGTCAAATTTGTACACCGCCGCGTAGGCTGTGGCTTCGTGTACGACCGGTGGCATACGGGCAACCAGCTTGTCGAGGAACGGAACCGGAATATTGACCACCCAGTGGTACATCGCACCGCCTGGCGCAAACAGCGCTTTAAACGGCGGTATGCTCCACAGCGTGACGGTAGCGGTCAGGAACAGGAACGGTGACCAGGCGCGTACCACCTGCCCAGCGGTGTAGCGGGTGCGCGACAGATCCATATCGACCTGCGAAGCGCCCATATCGCCAAAACGGAAGATGCGTACCGGCTGCCAGCGTTTCAGGAACAGCGTCAGACACACCAGTGAGACCAGAGAAGAGATGATGTCCGGCAGTTCCGGCCCGATAAAGTTAGAGCTGAGGTACTGTGCGATAGCAAACGAGCCGCCAGCGACCATCACCGCAGGCCAGGTTTCTTTGACACCACGCCAGCCATCCATAATCGCCATAATCCAGAACAGCACGATAATGGTCAGGAACGGCAGTTGACGACCTACCATCTGGCCAATCTCGAAGCTGTCCAGTCCGGTAACCTGACCGGCAACCAGAATCGGAATGCCCATTGCGCCAAAAGCGACCGGCGCGGTATTTACGATCAGGCACAAACCTGCCGCATACAGCGGGTTAAAGCCAAGACCAACCAGCAGTGCGGCGGTAATCGCTACCGGAGCGCCAAAGCCTGCCGCTCCTTCGAGGAATGCCCCAAAGGAGAAACCAACAATCAGCATTTGCAGACGCTGGTCTGGGGTAATCGAGAGTATCGATGATCGGATAATGTCGAACTGCCCGGTCTTCACCGAGATTTTATAGACGAATACCGCGGCGATAATGATCCAGGCAATTGGCCACAGACCGTAGAAGAAACCGTACACTACGGATGCCAGTGCGTGATCGACCGGCATTTTGTAGAACAGCAGGGCGACCGACAAAGCGATCACCACCGTCCATGACGCCGCAACATAGCCTTTCAGCTTGAGCTTAATCAGGGCGAAGAAAAAGAACAGGATAGGGAGCGATGCGATCAGGCTGGAAAGCCAGATATTACCGGCCGGGTCGTAGTTCTGTTGCCAGAGATTCATTGCAGGTCTCCTGGGGGCCGCTGACATAATGGAATGAGTCTTTGCTCAAATCTTCGTCACATTATGTGTAAAAGTGGCCCTGCCAATATTGTTGTGTAGGGGTAATGACAATGAATGGTTAATCAAATGTTATTTATTGGCAACGTCATTGTACGTACATTTTAATGAAATGTGAGGTGCTGGTAGGATCTGGCTAAAATTGGTAGGGCCAATTAAGGAGGGGGAGAATGAAGGACCGGGCAAGCGGATGTTGCCCGGTGGGAGATTAGAACTCGCTCTTCGCGAAGCCCGTCATCTCTTTCAGGCCCATTTCACGGCCAAGCTCGGTCATCGGGTGGACGACGATCAGGCCGCGCACGCTTTTCTTCAGTTTGCCCATGTCAGCCTGCTCTTTTTTGGTGATGGCCCGACGGAACGGAAGTTTTGTCAGCTTTTGCGCTTCTTTGCTCAGCTTCTGGCCGTGAACTTCACGCAGGCGTGCGATCTCGGCTTCCAGAGTTTCTTTCTCTTTTTCCAGCTCGGCGTATTTGTCGGCGGCTTCAACAAGGGACAGGTCTGCCTGCTGGTGGCGAATAGCGTCCAGACGATCGCTCAGGCGTTTAATTTCGTTTTTTTCGACTTCTTTCATAGGATAGCTTCTGATAAAAATAGGATGAATATCCTATAGTATGCGCGCAGAGCGGGATTATTCACAACTGCTCGAAGATAAATAATCAAATACCGTAAGTATTAATTAGCTAATGATAATGTTACTGCATTGATTAACAAGGAATTTTAAGCGATAAGATCGGCCGTGGTGCTTTTTATTGGCGTGTTCGTGGTGAAGCACGTTTTCCTCAATATAAACACCCAACTGATCCTAAACTTAAATGATCAACCGCACAGGCTGAGCGCGGTTAATACATGGAGGAGGGAAGATTATGGCGAAAATAGGTGAGAACGTTTCAATCCTGATTGATAAAACTGTCGATTTTATGGCTTCAAGCCAGGCTTTTCGCGAATATTTGAATAAAACACCGCCGCGCAACGTTGTCCCTTCAGAAATACCGCAGGAAAACGCGCAGCTGTATCTGCAACGTCTGGCGTACTATCGGCAGCTGTATCGACCGCAGCAGGAAGAGAAATAAGCAAACATCGTCTTATTTTTGAAAGGCTTTTTTTAAGCTGATTTTAGAAATCAGCTCGGTCAGGGAAAGGACCATGGTGGATCGTACCATCTGCTGGTAACGCTGGATCTGCATGGCATGCAAACCAGAGTCTGAGGTATCAAACTGGGGTGGCGGCGGGAGTGCCGTCACGCAGTGAAGTTCACCAAACGGTCCAAGAATTTCGTCGTCGGTGAATGCGTATTCGTTGCCGTCGTGATTCAGCTCCTCCCGCAGCGCCATCAGCAGCTCCGCATCTTCGTACTCCGGGCGACTGAGTACGCCCAGGCCGTAGATTAACTTCAGACGAACGGAAAGATCGCCCAACGGACCATCGCCGTCGAGCAGCGGTTCTACGGCGTATTTCACCGCATAGTCGTCTTTGCGAAATACCTGAAGCACAAGGATATTCACCGCCTCGGTGAGCAGTTCTACGGCGGTGATGAGGAAGCTGCGTACGGTTTTGCCAGCATTCAGACGCTCAAGCACACGATTTTCAAAGGCCTGCGTTTGTTCCATTATTGCCTGCATATCTGACAATCTATTATTCAGGCGCAGGATATCCTGCGCCAGGTCCTGCATCATTTCTTTGCGTTATACGCGTTAACAGCCTCAAGCACGACATCACTATTGGCATCCAGCCCGGAAACTTGCGCCAGCGCGGCCTGTGGACCTTTTTCGTCAATCAGCGCGGCCAGTTCCTGTGCCTGCGGATCTTCTTCGCTGCGATAGTGCATCGCTGCCGCAATACCGGTAACCAGATTCGTATGCGGCAAACCATATTCCAGCGTACCCAGCAGCGGTTTAATCAGGCGGTCGCCTGCGCTCAGCTTACGCAGCGGCTGACGACCCACGCGCTCAACGTCATCTTTCAGATACGGGTTTTCAAAACGACCGAGGATTTTCTGAATGTATGCCGCATGTTTTGCTGCATCAAAGCCATAGCGTTTGATCAGTACCGCGCCGCTCTCTTCCATCGCACCTTTTACCACTGCGCGGATTTTCTCGTCGAGAATCGCGTCACGGATGGTCTGATGACCGGTCAATTTTCCGAGGTACGCGGTTATAGCATGCCCGGTGTTCAGCGTGAAGAGTTTACGTTCGACAAATGCCATCAGGTTATCAGTTAATTCCATTCCTGGGATATTTGGCAGTTCACCTTTGAACTGTGTTTTGTCGACAATCCACTCACTGAAGGTTTCGACGGTAACTTCCAGCGGATCGTTGGTTGCTGAAGCTGAAGGCGGAACAATGCGGTCCACGGCAGAATCGACAAAGCCAACATGTTCTTCAACCCAGGCTTTATCTTCATCTGCTAACGCGTTCATTACATGGCCTTTCAACTGGGTCGTTCCGCGCACCATGTTTTCACAAGCGATGATATTTAGTGGAGTAGCGATGCCCTGCGCCTTGCGTTTAACCAGTCCTTTGGCGATGGCTGGAGCGATACGCTCAAGCACAACCGGACCGACGGCGGTAGTGACTAAATCTACGTGGGCAATCAGTTCAACAACATCATCGCCGATGCTGCTTACAGCGTTGACGCCCGAGACGGTATCAACCTGCTCATTTTCACCCACGACATGAACCTGATAGCTATGACGGGCATTCAGGGCATCGAGCACGACCTGATTTACATCCGCGAACGTCAGCTGTATCCCCGCGTCCGCCAGCAGTTTGCCGATAAAGCCACGACCGATATTACCTGCGCCAAAATGTAATGCTTTCATAGTATTAACCTTCATTAATGTTTTTACCCAAGAGGGCTGGGGTGAGGGACTGCATTGATTTCCCCTCAACCTAACCCTCTCCACAAGGGAGAGGATTTTGTAGGCCCGGTAAGCGTGATCGCCACCGGGCAATAACGCTTACTTACGACCTGCCAGCAGTTCCAGAACTTCATCCACGCTGGTGGTATGGGCCAGACGTTCGATCACGGATTCATCATCCAGAGCGTTGGTCAGGCTGGTAATCACCTGGATGTGCTCGTTGTTACGCGCTGCGATACCAATAACCAGACGGGCAATATCGTCTTCTTCTTCACCGAAGCGAACGCCTTCCGGGTACTGGCAGAACACCACACCGGTTTTCAGCACGCGGTCTTTGGCTTCAACCGTACCGTGCGGTACTGCGATGGACTCACCCAGGTAAGTCGGGGTCAGTTTTTCGCGGTCCAGCATCGCCTCGACGTATTCTGGCTCAACGTAACCACCTTTCACCAGTTGCTCACCAGCAAAGCGAATCGCTTCTTCTTTGTTAGCCGCTTTACGGCCAAGGAAGATGTTCTCCGCACCCAGTTTGAACAGGTGGGTATCACCCTCTTCAAAGCTGTCTTTCAGGTGGTCGCGAACTTTCTCCTCGTTCACGTTGTGGCGCTGCGCAGCGACCAGACGTTCGGTCAGGTTGGAGTACAGACCGCTGTCGAGGAAGTTGGTCAGCGAAATGTGCTGTGCCTGAGGCACCTGGCGCATCGCGCGTTCGGTCAGGTCACGGTGGGTAATGACCAGATCCACATCCGGCGGCAGATTATTAATCGCGCTGTTAGTGACGGAAATCTGAGACAGCCCTGCATCCTGTACTTTCTTACGCAGTACGCCCGCACCCATAGCGCTGGAACCCATACCGGCATCGCAGGCAACGATGATTTTACGCACATGGCTCAGGTCGTTGGTGACGTCGCCAGCCGCCAGCGGGGATGCGCCTTTGGATTCCGCTTTCATGTCGTGCATACGACGGGTTGCGGCATCAATGTCATCATCTTCTTTCACTTTGCTGGTTTTCAGCAGAATGGCTGAGACCACAAAGGAGACTGCCATAGCCGCACAGATAGCAGCGATGTTAGCGAAGTAAGCTCCCTTCGGTGTCATTGCCAGCACGGCCAGGATAGAACCCGGAGACGCCGGAGAAACCAGACCGCCGTTCAGGATAGTCAGGGTAAATACGCCAGTCATACCGCCGAGAATAACGGCCAGGATCAGGCGCGGGTTCATCAGCACGTACGGGAAGTAAATTTCGTGGATACCACCCAGGAAGTGGATGATAGCCGCGCCGCCTGCAGACTGCTTAGCGCTGCCGCGACCGAAGAACATGTACGCCAGCAGGACGCCCATACCCGGACCCGGGTTTGCTTCAATCAGGAAGAAGATGGATTTGCCCATCTCATGGGACTGCTGAATACCCAGCGGTGAGAAAATACCGTGGTTAATGGCGTTGTTGAGGAACAGGATTTTCGCCGGTTCAACGAAAATCGATGCCAGTGGCAGCATGTCATGGACAACCATGAAGTTAACGCCTGCCGCCAGAATTTTGGACAGTGCTTCAACCAATGGACCAATGCCAAGGAATGCCAGAATGGCGAGGATCATACCGATGATGCCAGCGGAGAAGTTATTCACCAGCATCTCAAAACCGGATTTGATCTTACCGTCTACCCAGTTGTCGAAGTGTTTGATCGCCCAGCCGCCCAGTGGACCTGCAATCATCGCGCCGAGGAACATTGGCATGTCCGCACCGACGATAACGCCCATGGTGGTGATTGCACCAACTACGCCGCCACGCTCGCCGCCAACCAGTTTACCACCGGTATAACCGATCAGTAGCGGCAGCAGATAGGTGATCATCGGGCCGACCAGCTTCGCCAGCGTTTCGTTCGGCAACCACCCTGTCGGAATGAATAATGCGGTGATAATACCCCACGCGATAAACGCGCCGATATTTGGCATCACCATGTTGCTGAGGAATCGACCAAAGCTTTGCACCTTGATCTTAATATCGGATGACATAAAAACACCCCTTCTTATGTTTGCTATCACGCAGGCTGAAAGCCCGAGGTTTGTTAATGTAGCGGCAGGAGGTAGCCGGACCCTGTAGATACTGCGAAATCTGGCACTGAATCGTTCAACTGTCCAGTCGACGGCCTTTTATGTGACATTCGTCACGTAAATATAGGGTGTATGGCGTTAGTTAATGTGATTTTCATCACAAAATACCCGTACAAAAAAACATCGCAGTGCAATAATTCGCTAAAAATGAGGATTAAATGTGAAGCGGTTCACATTTTTGCTTTCCTTGTTTGTTGGATTTTTGTGATGTGAATCGCAAAGTATTTTCATCTGAAATTTATCAGATGTGATCTGCGGCAGGTTCTACCCCCGACATTTTTTATTGCAAAACAAAGCAACTTCTCACCAGAAAAAATATTTATTTTGTGGTATGGCAAAAACCCTTAACTCCAGTTATGTTCAAAACATCAGCCAGGGTGCATACGGCTGCCGGCATAAAAAAACTCTAATTAGCGTGAATTCGAGGCAG
Source organism: Citrobacter sp. Cpo148 (assembly GCF_030332375.1). NCBI lineage: Bacteria > Pseudomonadati > Pseudomonadota > Gammaproteobacteria > Enterobacterales > Enterobacteriaceae > Citrobacter > Citrobacter sp. Cpo148. The sequence goes on along the minus strand of NZ_JAOWHY010000050.1, from coordinate 283,086 downwards.
GTATGTTTCTAAATTATTTCGCGTTGGGCGTGCTGATTTTCGTATTTCTGGTTCTGTTTTATGGAATCATCGCCATTCACGATATTCCCTATAACATGGCTAAAAAACGTAACCATCCCCATGCCGATGCCATCCATACTGCAGGATGGGTGAGCTTGTTCACTCTTCATGTTATTTGGCCGTTCCTGTGGATCTGGGCCACGCTCTACCAGCCTGAAAAGGGATGGGGAATGCAGTCACATATCACACCGACCGGAAAGGAGTCAGACCCTGAGATTGCCGCGCTGGCAGCGCGAATCACCCAGTTGGAAAAAAGACTGGATGGGGAGAAAAAAACCGATAACTCCACCTTTCCGGAGATTTAATCATGGATTTGTTGATAGTCCTGACCTATGTGGCCTTTGCCTGGGCCATCTTTAAAATATTCCGTATTCCGGTAAACCAATGGACGCTTGCTACCGCTGCATTAGGTGGGGTGTTCATTGTTGCGGGATTGATTTTATTAATGAACTATAACCACCCATATACCTTTACGGCGCAAAAAGCAGTTATTTCAATTCCGGTCACTCCGCAAGTCACAGGAATTGTTAGTGAGGTAACGGATAAAAATAATCAGCTAATTAAAAAAGGCGATGTGCTGTTTAAGCTCGATCCGGTACGGTATCAGGCGCGTGTCGACAGGCTGCAGGCTGATCTGGTTACTGCTACGCATAACATCGACAACCTGAAAGCACAGTTGTCGGAAGCGGTCGCCAATACCACCCGTGTATCTGCTGAACGTGACCGTCTGTATAAAGATTATCAACGCTATTTGAAAGGCAGTCAGGCGAAGGTTAATCCGTTCTCTGAAAGCGATATCGATAACGCCCGGCAAAACTATCTGGCACAAGATGCGCTGGTCAAAGGCTCGGTTGCAGAACAGACGCAGATTCAGAGCCAATTAGACAGTATGGTCAACGGTGAGCAATCTCAGGTTGCGTCCCTACGTGCCCAGCTTGCCGAGGCTAAATACAATCTTGAACAGACGGTAGTTCGTGCCCCCAGCAACGGTTATGCCACGCAGATTTTAATTCGTCCGGGGACTTACGCAGCAGCATTACCTTTGCGTCCGGTAATGGTGTTTATTCCTGAACAAAAACGGCAAATCGTGGCGCAATTCCGCCAGAACTCGCTGCTGCGCCTTAAGCCGGGCGATGAAGCGGAAGTGGTGTTTAATGCGCTGCCTGGCCAGGTTTTCACCGGCAAGCTGACCAGTATTCTTCCGGTCGTTCCGGGCGGTTCTTATCAGGCGCAGGGCGCATTACAGTCCTTAACGGTGGTGCCGGGTACCGATGGCGTGCTGGCCACGATTGAGCTGGATCCGAATGCCGATGTGGATGCGCTGCCGGACGGTATCTATGCTCAGGTTGCAGTCTATTCCGACCATTTCGCCCACGTGTCGGTAATGCGTAAAGTACTGCTGCGCATGACCAGTTGGATGCATTACCTTTATTTGGATCATTGAGACTGCCATCACCTGCCATTTTCAGTGACCTGAGCCATACTAAGCGGTGTCCCACTATCGTTGGGCACCGCTTTTTTGTTGGCAAAAAGGACCCGGCATGAAACTCATTGGCAGCTATACCAGCCCTTTTGTGCGTAAAATTTCTATTCTGTTACTGGAAAAGGGCATCACCTTCGAATTTGTGAATGAACTCCCCTATAACGCGGATAGCGGCGTGGCGCGCTATAACCCGTTAGGTAAAGTACCCGCGTTGGTCACCGATGCGGGCGAGTATTGGTTTGATTCTCCTATCATTGCGGAATATATAGAGCTACTGGATATTGCACCAGCCATGCTGCCGCGTGATCCGCTGGCTGCGCTGAAGGTACGCCAGTTGGAAGCGTTGGCAGACGGCATTATGGATGCCGGTTTAGTTTCGGTGCGCGAACAGGCTCGCCCTGCCGCGCAGCAGTCAGAAACTGAATTATTACGTCAGCGTGAGAAGATCACCCGTAGTCTGGATGTGCTGGAAGGCTATCTGGCGGATGGTACGCTGAAAACGGATACGGTTAACCTGGCAACCATTGCGATTGCCTGCGCCGTCGGTTATCTCAATTTCCGTCGGGTTGCGCCCGGCTGGTGTGTTGACCGACCCCGTCTGGTCAAACTGGTGGAAACGCTCTTTCAACGCGAGAGTTTTGCCCGTACAGAACCGCCAAAGGCTTGATGCGTATTATGTCCGCCTGAGCAAAGTCACGGTACAATCCTTCCTATATCGATATCCCTCTCCACGGTGGAGAGGGCCACCAACAGCCAGGCCCTTTCATGACAACCGACATGCGTTCACTCTACAGCCAGCTTCCTGCTATCGATCGTTTATTGCGCGATAGCGCCTTCCCAGCCTTACGTGAATCTCACGGCCATACCCGGGTGGTTGACCTGCTGCGTCACATGCTCGATGAAGCCAGAGAAGCTATTCGCGACACGCACGCGCTCCCGGAATGGTGTGAGGACTGGGCGCAAGAAGCCAGCGCCCGGCTTGAACGAGAATCGCAAAGCGCGCTACGCCCGGTGATTAACCTGACCGGAACGGTGCTGCATACCAACCTTGGGCGCGCGTCGCAGGCTGAAGAAGCAATTGAAGCGGTGGTACAGGCGATGCGCACGCCGGTGACGCTGGAATATAGTCTGGATGATGCCGGGCGGGGACATCGGGATCGGGCCCTGGCGGATTTACTCTGCCGTCTGACGGGGGCGGAAGACGCCTGTATCGTCAATAACAATGCGGCAGCTGTTCTGCTGATGCTGGCCGCCACGGCGAACGGCAAAGAGGTGGTTGTTTCTCGCGGCGAGCTGGTGGAAATAGGCGGCGCGTTTCGTATTCCGGACGTCATGTGTCAGGCCGGATGCATTTTGCGCGAGGTGGGGACCACCAACCGGACCCATGCGAAAGATTACCGCCAGGCAGTGAATGAAAACACCGGTCTGCTGATGAAAGTGCATACCAGTAATTACAGCATTGAAGGCTTCACAAAGTCGGTGGATGAGGCGGAGCTGGCCGTAATTGGCCAGGAGCTGGATGTACCGGTGGTGGCGGATCTGGGTAGTGGTTCGCTGGTCGATCTCAGCCAGTATGGTTTGCCGCAGGAGCCGATGCCGCAGCAACTGATTGCCGCTGGCGTCAGTCTGGTGAGTTTCTCCGGCGATAAACTGCTGGGCGGGCCGCAGGCAGGGATAATTGTCGGTAAAAAAGAGATGATCGCTCGTTTGCAGAGCCATCCGCTGAAACGCGCATTACGGGCAGATAAAATGACACTGGCTGCGCTGGAAGCTACGCTACGGCTCTATCTGCACCCGGAAGCACTGGCGGAGAAGTTGCCCACGTTGCGCCAGCTCACCCGCTCACAAGAAGCGATCCACGCGCAGGCACAGCAATTACAGGCACAGCTTGCAGAGCATTACGGTGATGAGTTCGCCCTGAATGTGATGCCTTGCCTGTCGCAGATTGGCAGCGGCTCACTACCTGTTGATAGGCTGCCCAGCGCGGCGCTAACCTTTACCCCACATGACGGGCGCGGGAGCCGCCTTGAAGCGTTGGCAGCCCGTTGGCGTACGCTGCCCGTGCCGGTTATTGGGCGAATTTATGATGGCCGCTTATGGCTGGATCTGCGCTGCCTTGAAGACGAGACCCGGTTTATGGAGATGATGCTGAAATGATTATTGCAACCGCCGGACACGTTGACCACGGAAAAACAACGTTATTACAGGCGATTACCGGTGTGAATGCCGACCGTCTGCCGGAAGAAAAAAAGCGCGGCATGACCATCGATCTCGGCTATGCCTACTGGCCGCAGCCGGATGGGCGGGTGCTGGGGTTTATCGACGTTCCTGGACACGAAAAGTTTCTGTCCAACATGTTGGCGGGGGTCGGCGGCATCGATCACGCGTTACTGGTGGTGGCGTGTGATGATGGCGTAATGGCGCAAACCCGTGAGCATTTGCAAATTCTGCAGCTGACGGGCAATCCGCAGATCACCGTGGCACTCACGAAAGCCGACCGCGTAGACGAAGCAAGAATTGAAGAGGTGCGTGCGGAGATTCAGGCCACGCTGGGGAATTATGGTTTCGCGGAGTCGGTGCTTTTCGTCACTGCGGCCAGTGAAGGCCGTGGCATCGAGGAACTGCGTGACCATTTGTTGCAATTAACGTCGCGCGAGCATGCCCGCGATCACAGCTTCCGCCTGGCGATTGACCGTGCCTTTACGGTCAAAGGCGCAGGGCTGGTGGTGACCGGGACGGCGCTCAGCGGTGAAGTGAATGTCGGTGACACGCTGTGGCTCACGGGCGTCAACAAACCGATGCGCGTACGTAGCCTGCATGCACAAAACCAGGCCACCGACCGCGCGCAAGCGGGACAACGTATTGCGCTGAATATTGCCGGCGATGCACAAAAAGAAGAACTAAACCGCGGCGACTGGCTGCTTTCCGATGCGCCGCCAGAGGCTTTTACCCGCGTGATTGTTTCTTTAGAACATGCCGCGCCGCTGATGCAGTGGCAACCGTTGCATATTCACCACGCGGCCAGCCATGTCACCGGGCGCATCTCTCTGCTTGAAGGGACACTAGCTGAACTGGTGTTTGATACACCACTCTGGCTTGCCGATAACGACCGTCTGGTGCTGCGTGATATTTCTGCCCGCACAACGCTGGCAGGTGCACGTGTTGTGACGCTTAATCCGCCGCGACGCGGAAAGCGTAAGCCGGAATATTTGCAGTGGCTGTCGGCGCTGGAAAACGCGCAGACTGACGGTGACGCTCTGGCGCTGCACCTGGCGCGTGGGGCGGTGAATATTCCTGACTTTGCCTGGGCGCGTCAGCTCAATGGCAACGGTATGCGTCCGTTGATTGAGCAACATGGATTTATTCAGGCGGGATACAGCCTGTTGAATGCCCCCGTTGCCGCGCGCTGGCAGCGAAAAGTCCTCGATACGCTGGCGACCTACCATGAGCAGCACCGTGATGAACCAGGACCCGGGCGCGAGCGCCTGCGCCGTATGGCTTTGCCGATGGAAGACGAAGCGCTGGTATTGCTGCTAATTGAAAAGATGCGCGAGAGTGGCGCGATCCATAGCCATCATGGCTGGTTGCATTTGCCGGAACATAAGGCGGGTTTCAGCGATGAGCAGTTGGCAATCTGGCAAAAAGTAGAACCACTTTTTGGCGATGAGCCGTGGTGGGTGCGCGATTTGGCAAAACAGACGGGAACGGATGAGCAGATGATGCGTGTGGCGTTACGACAAGCGGCACAGCAAGGCATCATTACCGCGATCGTGAAAGATCGTTATTACCGTAACGATCGGATTGTGGCCTTTGCCAATATGATCCGCGAACTGGATCAGGAAAGGGGATCGACATGTGCCGCCGATTTTCGCGACAGGCTTAACGTTGGGCGCAAATTGGCTATCCAAATTCTGGAATATTTTGACCGCATTGGTTTTACTCGCCGTCGGGGAAATGATCATTTATTACGCGATGCCTTGCTGTTCCCTGAAAAATAATGAAACAATTAATTCATGGATTAAATGAATTAATACAAAATAGATGTTGATTGAAATAAGCACATTAGATTATGAACCTAATGTGCTTTTTAATTGTAAGTGTTATTAAAATAACAACCACGATCATATTTTGTTGGAAATTTCACTCGTATGCTTCCTACCTCTTTAGAGTAATTAAGGATCGTACAATGGCTGCTTCAACATTTTTTATTCCTTCCGTGAATGTAATCGGCGCTGACGCATTAAAAGACGCAATGAATACAATGGCGGAATATGGTTTTCGCCGTACGCTGATTGTTACGGATGCCATGCTGACGAAATTAGGTATGGCTGGCGATATTCAAAAAGCGCTCCAGGAACATGATATTTCCAGCGTAATTTACGATGGTACGCATCCTAACCCCACGACCAGTAACGTTGCCGCTGGCCTGAAAATGCTGAAAGAAAATGACTGTGATAGCGTTATTTCTCTCGGTGGCGGCTCTCCTCATGATTGTGCGAAGGGCATTGCGCTGGTGGCGGCTAATGGTGGCGATATTCGTGACTACGAAGGCGTAGACCGCTCTGCAAAACCGCAACTGCCGATGATCGCCATCAACACCACGGCGGGTACGGCATCTGAAATGACCCGCTTCTGCATCATCACTGATGAAGTACGCCACATTAAAATGGCGATTGTGGATAAGCATGTTACACCGCTGCTGTCCGTCAATGACTCCTCGCTGATGGTCGGTATGCCGAAGTCTCTGACGGCGGCTACCGGTATGGATGCGCTGACTCACGCTATCGAAGCCTATGTTTCTATTGCTGCGACCCCCATTACCGATGCGTGCGCGCTTAAAGCCGTCACCATGATTGCGGAAAACCTGCCGGTCGCCGTGGAAGAGGGCAGCAATGCTCAGGCGCGCGAAGCCATGGCCTATGCGCAGTTCCTCGCAGGCATGGCCTTTAACAATGCCTCTCTGGGATACGTACATGCGATGGCGCACCAGCTGGGTGGCTTCTACGATCTGCCACACGGAGTATGTAATGCCGTACTGCTGCCGCATGTACAGGTATTTAATAGCAAAGTTGCTGCCGCCCGCCTGCGCGATTGCGCCTCGGCAATGGGTGTGAACGTTGCTGGTCTGAGCGAAGAGCAAGGGGCAGAAGCCTGCATCGCGGCGATCCGCGAACTGGCGCAGAAAGTGAATATTCCGGCTGGGCTGCGTGAGCTGAACGTGAAAGAAGAAGATTTTGCCGTTCTGGCGACTAATGCCCTGAAAGATGCCTGTGGTTTCACTAACCCGATTCAGGCGACACATGAAGAAATCATGGCTATTTATCGTGCTGCCATGTAATTCGTGATACCTGTCGTAAAGCAGTAAAAGGCTGGCGAATAATTCGCCAGTCCCGTCTACCCTTGTAGTACCCCTACAGCAAGGAGACGGTCATGACCAATAACCCCCCTTCAACGCGTATTTATCCCGGCGAGTATGGTTACCCTCTGAAGTTAAAAGCCCGATACGATAACTTTATCGGCGGTGACTGGATCGCACCGGTGGACGGTGAGTATTACCAAAACCTGACGCCGGTAACCGGGCAATTACTGTGCGAAGTGGCCTCTTCCGGCAAAAAGGACATCGATTTGGCACTGGATGCCGCGCACAAAGCAAAAGACAAATGGGCGCAGACTTCCGTGCAGGACAGGGCGGCGATTTTGTTCAAAATTGCCGATCGTATGGAGCAAAATCTGGAGCTGCTGGCGACGGCTGAAACCTGGGATAACGGTAAACCCATCCGTGAAACCAGCGCGGCAGATGTGCCGCTGGCGATTGACCATTTCCGCTATTTCGCGTCCTGTATTCGTGCACAGGAAGGGGGAATAAGCGAAGTTGATAGCGATACCGTGGCGTATCACTTCCATGAACCTCTTGGCGTGGTGGGGCAAATTATCCCGTGGAACTTCCCGCTGTTGATGGCCAGTTGGAAGATGGCGCCCGCCCTGGCTGCCGGTAACTGTGTCGTGCTTAAACCTGCGCGCCTGACGCCGCTGTCCGTGTTGTTGCTGATGGAAGTTGTCGGCGATCTGCTCCCGCCTGGCGTGGTGAACGTGGTAAACGGCGCGGGTGGGGAAATCGGTGAGTATCTGGCGACGTCAAAACGCATTGCAAAAGTGGCGTTTACCGGCTCAACGGAAGTTGGGCAGCAGATCATGCAGTACGCCACGCAGAACATTATCCCTGTCACGCTGGAGCTGGGCGGGAAATCCCCCAATATCTTCTTCGCGGACGTGATGGATGAAGAAGATGCGTTCTTTGACAAAGCGCTGGAAGGTTTTGCATTGTTTGCCTTCAACCAGGGCGAAGTATGTACCTGCCCGAGTCGGGCGCTGGTACAAGAATCCATTTACGAACGTTTTATGGAAAGAGCCATTCGTCGGGTGGAAAGTATCCGTAGCGGCAACCCGTTAGACAGCGTGACGCAAATGGGCGCACAGGTGTCGCATGGTCAACTGGAAACCATTCTGAATTACATCGACATTGGTAAAAAAGAAGGGGCAGATGTTCTCACCGGCGGGCGGCGCAAGCAGCTGGATGGCGAGTTAAAAGAGGGGTACTACCTCGAACCGACTATTCTGTTTGGTAAGAACAACATGCGGGTTTTCCAGGAGGAGATCTTCGGACCGGTGCTGGCTGTCACGACGTTTAAAACCATGGAGGAAGCGCTAGAGATCGCTAATGACACCCAATATGGGCTTGGCGCTGGTGTCTGGAGTCGAAACGGAAATCTGGCTTACAAAATGGGGCGTGGGATTCAGGCGGGGCGAGTTTGGACCAACTGTTACCATGCTTACCCGGCGCATGCGGCGTTCGGCGGCTACAAGCAGTCGGGTATCGGGCGCGAGACGCATAAGATGATGCTTGAGCATTATCAGCAAACCAAATGCCTGTTAGTGAGCTACTCTGATAAACCACTGGGGCTGTTTTAATTTCACGTCACCTACTGCCCGGTCGCGTTTAGCGTACCGGGCATCAAGTTATGTCCTCAGGTAAGTGGCTGGGTGAACGAACGCAGCCAACAAAGAAGCAGCTCGAAAGACGACGGGTATATATAAACCCATATATCGTTATATAAATAAGATAATTGCATCCAATCTGGTCATTCCAATACTATTATCAACTCTATTGTTTAAATCAAATTGCATCCGAATTCCTTAATTTAAATCCCTGAGGCAAATATGTTCCTTAATTATTTTGCATTAGGAGTGCTTATTTTTGTATTCCTGGTCATTTTTTACGGGATTATTATTCTGCATGATATTCCCTATCTAATTGCAAAGAAACGTAACCATCCTCATGCCGACGCAATACATGTTGCGGGTTGGGTTAGTTTGTTTACCTTACATGTTATTTGGCCCTTTTTATGGATCTGGGCAACGCTTTATCGCCCGGAACGCGGGTGGGGCATGCAGAGCGCGGATTCTTCCCTGATCCAGCTTCAGGCAAGGGTTGCGGATCTGGAAAAGAAACTGGGTGAGGCCAAGACCTCTCCGGCGGAGTAATATCGATGGATTTACTGATTGTTCTGACCTATGTGGCGTGTGCATGGTCAATATTTAAAATTTTTAAAATTCCTGTAAATAAATGGACAGTTCCTACCGCGGCATTAGGCGGTATATTCATTGTTTGCGGACTTATATTACTGATGAATTATAACCATCCGTATACATTTAAGGCACAAAAAGCGGTAATTTCTATTCCCGTGGTGCCGCAGGTAACGGGTGTAGTGACAGAAGTGACGGATAAGAAGAATACGCTAATCAAAAAAGGCGAGGTTCTGTTTAAGCTTAATCCAGGGCGTTATCAGACGCGGGTCGATCGCCTGAAGGCTGATATTGTTACCGCACAGCATAAAGAGCAGGCTCTGGTTGCGCAGTTAGACGAAATGAAAGCCAACACGCAGCGGGCAAAGGCCACGCGTGACAAACTGGCAAAAGATTACCAGCGCTATGCGCAGGGGAGTCAGGCGAAGGTGAATCCTTTTTCTGAACGCGATATCGACGCGGCGCGCCAAAACTACCTGGCGCAGGAAGCCTCGGTGAAATCCTCCGTTGCAGAACAACAGCAAATTCAGAGCCAGTTGGACAGCCTGGTACTGGGTGAGAATTCGCAAATTGCCAGCCTGAAAGCACAGCTAGCGGAAGCAGAGTTCAACCTGGACCAGACCGTGGTTCGCGCGCCCAGCGATGGTTACGTCACTCAGGTGCTGATGCGCCCAGGAACCTATGCCGCCGCGCTGCCGATGCGCCCGGTCATGGTATTCATCCCGGATCAGAAACGACAAATTATCGCCCAGTTCCGTCAAAACTCGTTGTTGCGACTGGAGCCAGGCGATGAAGCGGAAGTGGTGTTTAATGCCCTGCCGGGTAAGGTGTTTAGCGGTAAACTGGCAGCTATTAGTCCGGCAGTACCGGGTGGTACATACCAGTCGAACGGGGCACTGCAATCTTTAAACTCTACGCCTGGTTCGGAAGGGGTAATCGCCACGATTGAGCTGAACGATAATGCGGATGTGAACGCATTACCTGATGGGATCTACGCCCAGGTCGCCGTTTACTCTGACCACTTCGAACATGTGTCGGTAATGCGCAAGGTGTTGCTGCGGATGACCAGTTGGGTGCATTACCTGTATCTCGACCACTAAGCGCAGGCTATTTCGCTTGCTCAGGCTGTCGTATCGCCTGAGCAAGCTGCTGACGTATCTCCGCGAGCATTGCATCGAGAATATACTGCACTCGCCAGGGCTGGTATTCACGCTTGCGGAAAATCGCCACTAAATCCAGCCACCATTCATGTTGCTCCGAGAAACACGGGACCAGCATCTCGGAACGACAATCTCTTTGCACACTTTCATTTGGCGCAAAAACAATCCCCAAATGATTACGTGCCAGCGCCAGTGCGGATTGTGTATTGTCGCAGATGTAATTTCCCGTCACACGATAGTCGCGCATCTTTTTGTCTTCAGCAGAATTGAATCGCCAAATGTTGGCATCATCAATCATCATAGAATCAATTAGAATGCAGGAATGGTTAACTAATTCATCAGGACTACTAATAGGATTCTTGGTGAGATATTCCCGACTGGCAAAAGCAATAACCGCATATTTAGTGATAAAACTGGCGACCAGTGATTCATCTTTAGGATGAGCATAGGAAAGTAAAATATCACAATCGTCAGGAAAGTCGACGCCTTCATAAAATGCTTTGCGATCCAGATTATAGGTTTTTAGCACCAGACTGATATCGCCAATATCCATAATTTTTGCAATAACATGTTGCGATAAGTAAGCAATAATTCCGGTTGGTGCATATACAGTTACTTTGCCACGTTTCTCGTGCTTATAATCAGCAATGAAATTATTTAACTGCTCATTTCTGTCTAACATGTCATTGATGTAAGGAAGTAACGCAATACCAAACGGCGTGAGGGTCAGTTGTCGGGTGGTGCGGTCAAATACCTTTAGCCCCACTTTTGATTCAAAATCAGCAAGATACTTACTTACGTTGGCCTGAGCAATGCCGAGAACAGTAGCGGCATGGCTGATATTTTCACTGGCAGCAATTACCGAAATAATCTTCAGTTCCCGGTGTTTAAGTTGTAATTTATTCATCGCCAAGCCCAATATATATAATTTTATATATATTACTATATAAATATGAACCTTGCACCGATGAAATTGTAAGCATTATTATGCACCCGCTTTGTAGCTTATTTTAAAATGGAATGTTGGCATGTTAATTAAACACAATATTGTGGCGCTGCTCGCCTTTTCTTTTATGGCGAGTGCAACTGCCGCAGAATTTTCTATTGGCGCTGGCGCTGTATATAATGAATCACCTTATCGCGGGTATAATGATAATGTTCACGCAGTACCGCTTGTCAGTTATGAAAGTGAATCATTTTATTTTAGGCAAACAACGCTAGGTTATATTTTGTCTAAGAGTGAAAGTAATGAATTTAGTATTACTGCCTCTTATATGCCGCTGGAGTTTGATCCCGGCGACAATGACGATCACGCGATGAAAACGCTGGATAAGCGTGACGCAACTGCAATGGCGGGTGCCGCGTGGTATCACCATGAAAGATGGGGTAGCGTGAAAGTCTCTGCTGCTGCGGATGTGCTGGACAACAGTAATGGCTGGGTAGGGGAAGTTTCACTGTTCCGTCCAATGCCGATGGGCAAGCTGACGCTGACGCCATCAATTGGCGTGCTCTACTATGACGAAAAATTCAATGAATACTACTACGGCATTTCGGGTAATGAGTCCCGTCGTAGTGGCTTATCAAGCTATTCCCCAGGGGATAGCTGGACACCGTATGTTGGCCTGTCCGCTAAATACGCATTAACCACTAACCTGACGCTGCTGGCAAGCGCCAACTATAGCGCACTGCCGGATGACATTAAAAATAGTCCGATGGTTGATCGTGATGACAGCTTCACCTTTATGTCCGGTCTGACCTGGCGTTTCTGATTCTCACCCGTTTGTCCTCAGGGAGGAGGGCAATCTTTTCATGAGACATTGACGGATGGGGGCTAACCGCCGCCATCCGCCTTATTATTACTGCTCGTTTATCCAGATACGCATTTCGCCTTCACCACGGTTCGCCCAGCTAAACCACGGAATAAACGTCAATGTATGCGCCTGGCGCGAAGCTGGGGAAACATCGTAGTGCCACAACGATTGTTGTGCTGCATCGGCAGTACTTTGCTTTACGCCTTCAGCCTGAATTAACATTTTATGACTGAACAATCCCTTACCCTCGAATACTCTGAACTCATTCTCTTTTGGCAACCACAGGTTATGCAATTCCTCACCGTTATCGGCCTGCTCCAGGCAATACACCAGCGGTCCACGCTGAATGGCGACCTTACCGGCAACATGACGCACTAATGGATTTCCGTACACCCGACGCACCGGCATTGGCAGGGTCAGACTGAGCGTATCGCCTTCCTGCCAGGTTCGGCTGATGTGCAAATAGCCTTTGCGAATATCCTGCTCAACTGGCTGACCATTCAGTAAAACCTGCGGTGCGGTGCACCAGTCTGGCAGGCGCAGGGCCAGGGTGTGATATATCGACTGCGGTGATTCGATGGCGATTTTCACCTGCTCATGCCATGGATAATCCCCGCTAATGCGCAGCTTGAGCGAGCCATCCGCCACGGGGACTTCCATGCTATTGCCCACGTACATATTGATATACAGCGCGTCCTGACGTGGTGTGTAGATGTAATGACCAATAGAGGTGAGTACGCGGGCGATATTCGGCGGGCAACAGGCGCAGCCAAACCAGCGCTGACGAACGGGTTTCACGTGGTCATAAATATGATTGAATTTTAATGATTTAGGATGCACTTCCAGCGGGTTCACATAGAAGAAGTGCTTGCCATCGAGCGCCATCCCGCCCAATACGGTGTTATACAGGGCGCGCTCCATCACGTCGGCATACTGGCTGTCTGCCTCCATCTCCAGCATTCTGCGGGCGAACATCATTAGACCGATTGAGGCGCAGCTTTCCGCATACACGGAGTCGTTAGGCAGATCGTAATCGCTGCTAAACGCCTCGCCGCTGCTTTGTGAACCAATACCGCCGGTAATGTACAACTGACGCTGGGCCATGTTTTTCCACAGACGCAGGCAATCCTGACGCTTGCCTTCGTCCTGACTCAAGCGTGCCAGATGCGCCACGCCGGTCATCAGATAAACAAAACGTACTGCATGACCGATCGCCGTTTGCTGTTCTGAAATGGGCTGATGAGCCTGGCTATAGGGTTTATCCTTCACCATCCATGCCGGGCCGTAAGTATGCCAGTAAGAGGTTTGGCCACGCTTTTCGTACTCTTCGTCATAGAAATGGGGTTGCGCGCCGCGCTGTTCCACAAAGTAATTTACCAGCGCCATATAGCGTGGTTGCTGGGTCACTTCGTATAAGCGCATTAACGCCAGCTCAATTTCCGGGTGTCCCGGATAGCCGCGCAGTTGATTATCACCAAGCCCGAAAACGTTATCGATGTGGTCTGCCAGACGGCACACTACATCTAAAAGACGACGTTTTCCCGTCGCCTGAAAGAACGCGACGCCTGCTTCGATCAAATGACCTGCACAGTACAACTCATGACACTCGGCGAGGTTAGTCCAGCGTTCATCCGGGGCTTTCACTGTAAAGTATGTATTGAGATAGCCGTCTTCACACTGCGCAGCGGCCACCAACTCGATGACCTCATCTGCGGTTTTCTCAAGTTCCGCATCAGGTTTCTGGCACAGGGACCAGGCGACTGCCTCCAGCCATTTCGCTACGTCGCTATCCTGAAAAACCATGCCGTAAAATTCGCCATCCTGCAGTCCTGCGGCGATACGAAAGTTCTCTATCGCATGACTTGGTTCCGCCTCTGCAATGCGGTCATTCAGCGCATCCCACTGGTAGGGGATCACTACATCACGGACCAACTGTTGGTATTGTCCGAGGAACGGATCGCTGACGGTGAGCTTATGCAGGTCGACTTCCAGTACGTTCATTTCGTGCTCCTTAAGGCTGTACATGACGCTGACGCAGATCGGTGGCAATGCGCGACATCATCGGATTATTGAGTTTGCAGATGCGGATAGACAGCGCCAACAGCAGGTGGAACAGCGCGGGAAGCAGCGTCTCCATCGCGGTAATTCCTTGCAGCGAACTGGCGGTTTGGTTACCAGCGCCTGGCTGATAGGCGACAAAAATAAATAACAGGCTGATGATCCCCGCGCTTGAGGCCCAGGCCAGCTTGATGAAAAACAGGTTGAAGGCGAAATTCATGCCGGAAGAACGCACGCCGGTTTTCCACTCGCCGTAATCGTCGGCAAAGGCCATCAGCGAGAAGTGCAGAGGCAGCGTAAAGCCCAGAATAATGCCGTTGCCGAGAATAACCGCCAGCCATAATGTTTGATAAGCCGGACCGGTCGGCAGGAACCACATCATCACTGCCAGGGCTGCCAGCACCAGGTTGGTGTAGTAATAGAGTTTGACGGTATCTATACGGCGGGTCAGCGGGCTGACAACCACTGAACCGATGATGGACGCAAAGGTCACCATGGTGAAAAACAGCGACGTGTAAGCGGTACTGCCTTCCAGCACGTAGGTAATGAAATACATGTACCCGCCGCCACGAATATTGAAGACGTTAATCAGCAGGAAAGACATCACCAGCATCAGCAGCAACTGGTCATTTTTGCGTAGCCCACCAATGTGTTCACGCAGGGTAAATTTCCCCATCATCGCCAGCGTTACACGCTCGCGAACCCAGAAGAAGCAGCACAGGAACATCACCACAGCGATGGCGCACAGGATGCCCACGCCGAACTGATAACCCTGCGCGACATTGCCCTGACCCAGAATATCCACCATCCACGGCAGACCAACGGAGACAAGGAATCCCGCCACGCCGCACAGCACAAAGCGCCAGGACTGACAGGCGATCACCTCGTTATGGCGGGTCGTCATGGTGTTGATCAGCGCACAATACGGTACGTTGATGGCGGTATAGCCGACAGAGAGCAGTAGATAGGTGCCGAATGCCCAGGCGATTTTTACGCTCATGCTGGCGTCAGGGACGGTAAACGTGAGTACGCCAATGATGCCAATGGGAATTGCCACCCACAGCTGCCATGGGCGAAAACGCCCCCAGCGGCTTTGCGTGCGGTCGGCAAGTATGCCCATTATCGGATCGGAAATGGCATCAAATACGCGCAGGGCGATAAACAATGTGCCGACCAGCGCGGGCGTTAACCCGAAGACATCGGTGTAGAAAAATGTCAGGAAGTTCATGATCAGACAGGTAATTACCGTCCCGCCTGCATCGCCTAACCCATAACCTATTTTTTCACGCAGGGATAATTTGTCGTCCTGGGCACGCTGTGCCAAATCAGATGTCGTAATCGGAGCCGAAGTCATAAATAACTCCCGGAGAGGATGTTCAGAAAGTATCCCGCTACGTTGCGGGTTATTTGTTTGTAATTTGCAAAGTACGTTATTTATTCTGCACGAAATGTTTGGGTCAACAAGGGAAGAGAAAAGTATAAAAAGATGACAATTCCGACTTCATTATAAAAATGTGATTTCGATCCAGCGAAAAGCAAGTTTATCGTGAATAATCAATAATAAAGAGCAGTTTAAATAATGCAAAAAGCGGGAATTTGAATATATATGCTCGAATTATCCATGTCTCTTCCGATTAAAGTGCAAAATGGTGGGCTATTTATTTCCCGAGGTGTGGGAAGCCATCCGGCGCGGCAATTACAATCCTGGGAAATCATCTTTGTCGAAAAAGGGACATTAACGATTTGCGAAGGTCAGACCGTTTTTTGCGTGAATGCTGGAGAAAGTTTGCTGTTATGGCCGCAGCGTTCGCATATTGGTGTGGGACAGTTTCCGGCTGATTTGAAATTTTACTGGCTACACTTTGAGGTGACAGCAGAAAACGATGCTTCACTTACAGAACCGTTGCTTGCGATTCCTCAGCATGCCCGGGTTAGCGAGCCACAATATATTATTTCGCTGTTTCGCCAGTTCTTACGCGAGCAGGAAAATATTCATCGCAGCGTTGCGCTGGAACTGATCCTACTGCTGATTTTGCAGCAAATCTCCGCGGCGGCTAGCGAGCAACCCGCAGATAGCCCCGGTAATGCGCTGGCATGGAAAGCGCAACAAATAATCCACACCCAGTTCCACCTGCCGATTAGTGCTTCAACTCTGGCGAAAGAGCTGCATTGCAATGCGGATTATCTGGGGCGTGTATTCCGGAGCGCTTTCCGGCTGACGCTAACTGAAGCATTGCATCGCCAGCGGGTAAGGGCGGCAGAAAAGCTGTTGATCAGTGACTCGCTGTCGCTTACCGAAGTGGCGATTAAATGTGGATTTAATGATGTGGGTTACTTTCGTAAAATCTTTCGTAAGCATACCAGCCTGACGCCTGCGGCGTGGAAAAGGCGCTACTGCAAAGAGCATATTAATTCGGCGTAAATGAGGATCGCCGGGTGGCGCTATGCTTACCCGGCCTACAAAATTGCAGGCAATCCCCAAAGTCGTTCAGGCACCTGACAGTATTTAACCGTTTCCCCTGTCCGATCAAAGCGTCAGGGGCGGTCTCTCTGGCACTCTGTGGTTTTCACGCAGAGGGAGGGGGCAATGAACGCGTTTATTATGGCGGATGCGGCAAAATGTATTGGGTGTCGTACCTGCGAAGTTGCCTGCGTCGTCGCGCATCAGCAAAACCAGGACTGTGCTTCGGTTTCTTCTTCAGCGTTTATACCGCGGATTCGGGTCATCAAAGACGACGCCTTTACCACGGCGGTCGCCTGTCATCAATGCGAAGACGCTCCCTGTGCGAATGTTTGTCCAACTCACGCCATTCGTCGTGAACATGGGCATATCTTCGTTGAACAGGCACGTTGTATTGGTTGTAAAAGCTGTATGCTGGCCTGCCCGTTTGGGGCAATGAATGTCGTTGCCCGTTCGTCGCGGGCGCAGGCGATAAAATGCGATTTGTGCTGGCATCGCGAGGCGGGACCAGCGTGTGTCGAAGCCTGCCCGACCAGCGCGTTGCAGTGTGTTGATGCCGTCAGTATTCAGCGCCAGCGCCTGCGTTCACAGCCGCTGTGAAGTGAGCCCGACCCGCACCTGGGTCGGGTTTGCGTTAGCCTTCCAGCCAGGCGCGTTCGATCTCTTCCGCCAGAATCTTCACGCCAGCTTCGATTTTCTCCGGCTCTGGCACGTAGTTCATCCGCATGCACTGATGGGTATGTGGCCAGGGTTTATCCAGCCCCGGGAAGAAGTAGTCACCAGGAACCATCAGTACGCCGCGCGCTTTCAGACGCTGATACAACAGTTCGGTGGTGATCGGTAAATCTTTGAACCATAGCCACAGGAAAATAGCGCCTTCAGGTTTATGGATAAGGCAGCGATCTTCTGACAAATAGCGGCGAATAATCGCAATCGTCTCCTGAACGCGCTGATAATAAAACGGCTTGATAACCGTTTCGGACAGGCGCAGCAGATCGTTACGTTTAATCATCTCGCACATCATCGCCGGTCCCATCCCGCCAGGTGCAAGGCTGATGATGCCGTTCATATTGGTAATCGCAGTGATGATTTTTTCATTCGCGATAATGATGCCGCAGCGGGAACCTGGCAGACCCAGCTTGGAAAGGCTCATGCACAACACAATGTTGGGGTTCCACAGTGGGCGTGCTTCGCTAAAGATAATGCCAGGGAATGGTACGCCATAGGCGTTATCAATCACCAGCGGGATCCCATGCTGGTTGGCCAGCCGGTCCAGCTTCATCAGCTCGTCGTCGGTGATCACGTTGCCTGTCGGGTTAGTGGGGCGCGACACACAGATCATCCCCGTCTCTTCACCGATGTGCAGGTGTTCAAAATCAACGTGATACTTAAACTGGCCTTCCGGTAGCAGCTCAATGTTCGGACGTGCTGAGACGAAGAGATCTTCTTCCAGCCCTGAATCGGCATAGCCAATGTATTCCGGCGCTAACGGGAATAACACTTTTTGCGTTGTTCCGTCAGCGCGGCGTCCGGCGAACAAATTGAATAAGTAGAAAAACGCGCTCTGACTGCCATTTGTCAGTGCAATATTTTGTGGCTCGATATCCCAACCCTGCTTCTCACGTAGCAGTTTCGCCAGTTCAGACAGTAGCTCGGTTTTCCCTTGCGGACCGTCATAATTGCAAAGCGCATCAGTGGCTTTGCCGTTTGCCAGCATATCTGTCAGCAGAGACTGGAAGTAATTTTGCATCTCTGGAATTTGCGCCGGATTACCACCGCCGAGCATGATGGCGCCTGGGGTGCGTAAACCGTCGTTGAGGTCCTCCATCAGGCGGGTGATGCCTGAATGGCGGGTAAATTTGTCGCCAAAAAGTGAGAATGTCATAGCAGGGGGTCTGTCGAACTGAGTAGTAAAGTGGCTAACCATAGCGCTACCTATGGCAGGGTGCAAATCAGGGGGGACGAGCTAGATTGATGTTTTGTGCTACAGATGTTTGCCTGGCTGGTTTTTTATTTTGTGTTGGGCTTCCCGCTGTATGCACAGCGAGAAGCCTGTTGGGATCAGGGCTGACCGGCCCACACCACCATCACCTTATCGTCGCCATGCTCGCGGATAAATCCGTATCCCTGCTTCAATGTCAGCGTGGTCTGTTTACCAGCACCGATGGCGGGATGTCTGGCCCGGAACTGACTGATGCGCTGCCAGTGAGTGACGCTGGCGGCAGATTTCCCGGCCACATCCGGCCAGTTCATTTCTGAGCGCGTACCCTGCAATGGGTCTGAACCTGTTGGTCCAAAGGGCCGGGCCGATTCGTCGCCGTAAAAGAGTTGTACCGCGCCTGGCGCCAGCAGCAATAGCTCGGCGGCTTTGTCTCCACCTTCGCGGAACAGGCGCGTATCGTGCGAGGAAAGATAGCTCAGAACGTTGAAATCCTGTAGTTTTTCAGCCATTTGTTGCCAGGTGACATCCATATTTGCCAGACAATCGACGGCCTTTGCCGCCTGCTCCTGATAGTCGAAATTGATCATCGCATCAAAGCCGTGACGGTAATAGTCGCTTTGCATCACGCCGTGACCCCAGGCCTCGCCGGTCATCCAGAAAGGTTTGTCATCCAGCGCTTTATCCGGGTTCGCTTTCTTCCATTCAACCAGCGCCGCGCTGGCCTGTGTTTTTAACTGCTGCCAGGCGGGAAGTTCGACGTGTTTGGCGGTATCGACCCGAAACCCGTCAATCCCGTAATCACGCACCCACTGGCTGAGCCAGTGGGTCAGATAATCTCGGGGCGTGTAACCAGCAATAGCTTTAGCGTGCGTATCTGGTTTGTGTAGATAAAAGTTTGGCAGCCCGGAAGGCGTGGTGGATTCGGTTTTCAGATCGGGCAGGAAAGCCAGTGACATGGTCAGGTCGTCAAAACCCGGATTGTCGTAATCGCCAATATCGGTGCGGATCCAGTTTTTCCCCCACCATTTTTCCCAGCCTGCTTTATCGCTGAAGTTGATGTAATCATTAAAGCTGTGCCAGCTTTGCCCGGCGGCTGGCTTCCAGTCCGTCCAGCGTTCACCGAGCGTGTTTTTCAGTTCATCGCCCGACAAGTACAGGGCCCCAAACTGATACTCCTGCATATCCGCCAGCGTGGCGTAGCCGGTATGATTCATGACGACATCAAACAGGATGCGAATGCCGCGCTGGTGCGCGCCGTCAACCAGCGCACGCAGGTCAGCTTCATTACCCATATTCGCATCGAGCGTGGTCCAGTCCTGAGTGTAATAGCCGTGGTAAGCATAATGGGGGAAATCGCCTTTGGTGCCACCGCCGACCCAGCCGTGGATTTGCTCAAACGGCGCGCTGATCCATAACGCATTGACGCCCAGTTGTTGCAGATAGTCGAGTTTGCTGGCAAGACCGCGTAAATCGCCCCCGTGGAAGGTGCCAATTTCCTGCATGCCATCGCTGCGCCGACCGTAGCTGTGGTCGTTGCTCGGGTCACCATTTACAAAGCGGTCTGTCAGGACGAAATACACCGTAGCGTTATGCCAGTCGAAAGCGGCCGGGGCATCGGTTTCCGCCCGTTCCAGCAGCAACAGTCCGTTACTGGCTGCGGCAGGCTGTAGGGTAATTGTCCCATTTTTTACCGTTGCCGTTTTCTGGCTGTAGAAATCGCGCACCATGGCACCTTCCGGAAAGGTCTGGCTCACATCCAGTGTTAACGGCGAACCATCCCATTTCGGGCACTGGCGAATCTGGGTCGTGACAGGGTCTGCGGCGCTTTTTACCGAGAGCATCAACGTTGGCGTTCCGGAGCGGGTATCCACTTCCAGTGTGTAATCGCCGTCTTTGAATAAGCGCCACTGCGGCGGGGCGCCTTCACACGGTTTTAGCGACAGCATCTGGTTGAGTTTTATCGCATCAGCAGGCTGCCAGCACTGTTGGTCAAAATTTAGGATTAAAGGACGCGTACCCTTCGTCAACGCTGCATGGCTGACGAATTTACCCGTACCTTCCGCTTCGAAGGTGGGGAGTCCCTGAGAAGTCCATGATGAGGCGATGGCAATGCCGGGCATGAGCGCCAGCGCAACGGCGGCAAGTTTCATAATGCTGTCCTTGGTGCTGCGATTTTCGCCAGTTTGCCAGTGAAATCAGGTCGGAAACTCCTCCTTTGGGTCGATTCCGCCAGGAGGAGAAGTGAGGGTGAGCGATCGCGCGCAAAAAATGAACTCATTTTGCGATAACCTCCACATTTTCTTCGAATTAATAGCACCCTGAACCGTTAATGCGTGACATGGTTTCAGAATTGGACTATTCCTTTGGGTGCTCTTGACGGCTATTTTTGATATGATTTGAGATTCATCTCTCATTTTTGTGAAAAATATAAGGTGTTGGAATGTATAAATCCGACCAGGAGACCTAATGATATTGACTCCCATTCGACGATATGGGGCAATGATTCTTATGTTACTCACCGTTGCATTTTCGGGTGAGGTGCTGGCAAAGACACACACGGCGACAACGAGTCACAAGCCCCAGGTAATCAAGACAAGTAATACACAGGTAAGCAGTAAACAAGAGTATTCTCGCAATAGTGCAAAGAGTAGTTCACTTCCTGATTTGCGAAAATACCCTTCCGGAACACCAAGGAAAAAAGCGTTTCTCCGGACGGTTATGCCTTATATTACCAGTCAAAATGCTGCCATTACGGCGGACCGTAACTGGCTGATTTCAAAACAGTACCAGAACCGCTGGTCACCGACTGAGCGTACGCGTATGAAAGACATCGCGAAGCGCTACAAGGTGAGCTGGTCTGGCAACACGCGTAAAATCCCATGGAATACGCTGCTTGAGCGCGTAGACATTATCCCGACCAGTATGGTGGCAACCATGGCTGCGGCTGAAAGTGGCTGGGGTACGTCGAAGCTGGCGCGTAGCAACAACAACCTGTTTGGCATGAAATGTGGCAAAGGTCGTTGTAATAATGCCCCGGGTAAGGTGAAAGGCTACTCACAGTTTGAATCGGTGAAAGAGTCGGTGAATGCTTACGTCATCAACCTGAACACGCATCCGGCTTACTCTTCATTCCGTAAGTCACGTGCGCAACTGCGTAAAGCCGATCAGGAAGTCACCGCTACCGCGATGATTCATAAGCTGAAGGGTTATTCCACTAAAGGACAGAGCTACAACAACTATCTGTTCGCAATGTATCAGGATAACCAGCGTTTAATCGCCGCGCATATGTAATTCTGTGTGCCGGATGGCGGCTTTGCCGCATCCGGCAATAATCCTCACAGCAACACTTCGCTGTTCACATCGCGATACTCTTTTGGCGTCGTGTCATACTCTTTCTTAAAGACCGAATAAAAGTATTGCAGAGACGGATAGCCGCACATCTGTGAGATTTCGTTGATTGAAAGCGTGGTAGATATCAACAGGCTGCGCGCTTTTTCCAGCTTTTCGGCATGAATCACGGCGTGGATAGTCTCTCCGACCTCTTCTTTAAAACGCTTCTCCAGATTCGAACGAGAAATCCCCACTGAATCCAGCACTTGTTCAACCTTAATACCTTTACAGGCATGGTTGCGGATAAAGTGCATCGCCTGAATCACCGCCGGATCGGTTAATGAACGGTAGTCGGTTGAGCGGCGTTCAATGACGCGCACCGGAGGAACCAGTGTACGTTGCAGCGGCAGCTCTTCATTTGCCAGTAAACGATGTAAGAGCTTAGCGGCCTGATACCCCATCTGCCTGGCTCCCTGAGCCACGGATGAAAGCGCCACCCGCGACAGATAGCGGGTCAGTTCTTCGTTGTCGATCCCAATCACACACAGCTTTTCCGGAACCGGAATATGCAGGTGTTCGCAAACTTGCAGGACGTGTCGTGCTCGTGCATCGGTAACGGCGATAATACCGGTTTGCGGCGGTAGTGTTTGTAGCCAGTCCGCCAGACGATTTTGCGCGTGCTGCCAGTTTTCCGGTGCGGTTTCCAGCCCCTGATAGACAACGCCGCGGTACTTCTCTTTGGCAACCAGCTGGCAAAACGCATATTCACGTTCCGCGGCCCAGCGTTTGCCGCTTGACGATGGCAGACCATAGAATGCAAAGCGGTTAACCCCTTTTTCCTTCAGGTGCAGGAAAGCGCTTTCTACCAACGCATGGTTGTCGGTGGCGATGTAATGTACCGGTGGATAATCTTGCTCCAGATGGTAGGAGCCTCCAACGCCGATGATGGGAACTTCAACATCGGCAAGTAATTGCGCAATATCATCATCGTCATAATCAGCAATAACGCCGTCGCCTAACCAGTCTTTAATATTATCGATACGGGCGCGGAAATCTTCCTCAATGAATATATCCCACTCGGATTGCGATGCCTGTAAATATTCACCCACACCTTCTACCACCTGGCGGTCGTAGGCTTTATTGGCATTAAATAGCAGAGTGATGCGGTGACGTTTATCAAACATAAGAACCTGTCCTGGAAAGGTTAACGTGGGCCTGTCGATACTAGCAAAGTCGCAGGTACGACTGCTTGATGAAGCGTGACAAAATTCCTGATTGCCTGAGGCTACGCAAAATTTACATACTGGTCGCGGGATGACAATTGTCATTTTTTATCTGCGCATTACGGTTTTTTGTTTAATGACTAACCTTCGATCGCGATCGCTTTTTTATTTCTTTATTTAGCGCGTTTTTTTGGGAGCCAGCGCACGTTTGGGTATTCTCTTAATGGCGGTGTGAAATAACGTAATTGAGCAATAAATCAGGAAATTCCAGTATAGCCATATCGCAGTTTACTTGCCGTATTACCTGATTATGGAGCTTATTATGCCGGCTTATTTTGACCAACTCGATCGTGTTCGTTTCGAAGGCACTCAATCCACCAACCCGCTCGCATTTCGCCATTACAACCCTGACGAAATCGTATTGGGCAAGCGCATGGAAGATCATCTGCGTTTTGCGGCCTGCTACTGGCATACCTTCTGCTGGAACGGGGCGGATATGTTCGGTATGGGCGCTTTCGATCGTCCATGGCAGCAGCCTGGTGAAGCTCTGGCGCTGGCGAAACGCAAAGCGGATGTGGCATTTGAGTTTTTCCACAAGCTGAACGTGCCTTACTACTGCTTCCATGACGTGGATGTTTCGCCGGAAGGCGCGTCTTTGAAAGAGTACAAAAACAACTTTGCGCAGATGGTTGATGTGCTGGCGGCAAAACAGGAACAGAGCGGCGTGAAGCTGCTGTGGGGTACAGCAAACTGCTTCACTAACCCACGCTACGGTGCGGGTGCGGCCACAAACCCAGATCCAGATGTGTTCAGCTGGGCCGCCACGCAGGTGGTTACGGCCATGGATGCCACGCACAAGTTAGGTGGTGAAAACTACGTTCTGTGGGGCGGCCGTGAAGGTTATGAAACACTGCTGAATACCGATCTGCGTCAGGAACGTGAGCAGATTGGTCGTTTCATGCAATTAGTCGTGGAACACAAACACAAAACTGGTTTCCAGGGCACTTTGCTTATTGAGCCGAAACCGCAGGAACCGACCAAGCACCAGTACGACTACGATGCGGCGACCGTGTACGGATTCCTCAAGCAGTTCGGTCTGGAAAAAGAGATCAAACTGAATATCGAAGCCAACCACGCTACGCTTGCAGGCCATTCGTTCCATCACGAAATCGCCACTGCTATCGCGCTGGGTCTGTTTGGCTCTGTCGATGCCAACCGCGGCGACGCACAGCTGGGCTGGGATACCGACCAGTTCCCGAACAGCGTAGAAGAGAATGCGCTGGTGATGTACGAAATCCTGAAAGCGGGCGGCTTCACTACCGGCGGCCTGAACTTTGATGCCAAAGTACGTCGTCAGAGCACCGATAAATACGATCTGTTCTATGGTCATATTGGCGCGATGGATACCATGGCGCTGTCGCTGAAAATTGCGGCCCGTATGATTGAAGACGGTGGCCTGGATCAGCGTGTGGCTAAACGTTATGCCGGTTGGAATGGTGAGCTGGGCCAGCAAATTCTGAAAGGCCAGATGACGCTGACAGAAATTGCGCAGTACGCTGAACAACACAACCTGGCGCCAGTGCACCAGAGCGGTCATCAGGAATTGCTGGAAAATCTGGTAAACCATTATTTGTTCGACAAATAACGGGTCTCTGAGAACGTCCGTAAGCCCGGTCAGCTAGCGCTACCGGGCCTTTCTTTAAGGAACGATGCCTTATGTATATCGGGATAGATCTTGGCACATCAGGCGTAAAGGCCATTCTGCTCAATGAGCAGGGCGATGTGGTGGCTTCAAAAACGGAGAAACTCACCGTCTCGCGCCCGCACCCGTTATGGTCAGAACAAGACCCTGAGCAGTGGTGGCTGGCAACGGATCGCGCGGTAAAAGCACTGGGTCAGCAGCATTCACTCCGCGAGGTGAAAGCGTTGGGGATTGCCGGGCAGATGCACGGCGCGACGCTACTGGATGAACAACAGAAGGTATTGCGTCCGGCTATCTTATGGAACGACGGTCGCTGTGCTGAAGAGTGCGTGATGCTGGAGAGTCAGGTTCCGCAGTCTCGAGCCATCACTGGCAACCTGATGATGCCTGGCTTTACCGCGCCAAAACTGCTGTGGGTGCAACGCCACGAGCCGGAGATTTTCAACCAGATTGATAAAGTCCTGCTGCCGAAAGATTACCTGCGTTTGCGCATGACCGGTGATTTTGCCAGCGATATGTCTGATGCGGCAGGGACAATGTGGCTGGATGTCGCGAAGCGTGACTGGAGCGATGTCATGCTGGCTGCCTGTAAACTGACTCGCGCACATATGCCTGCGCTCTATGAAGGCAGCGAGATTACCGGAACCTTATTGCCAGACGTCGCCAAAGCCTGGGGAATGCAGGAGGTTGCGGTTGTTGCCGGAGGCGGTGATAACGCGGCGGGCGCGGTTGGCGTAGGTATGATGAATGCCGGTCAGGCGATGCTTTCGCTGGGGACATCCGGCGTCTATTTTGCGGTGAGTGATGGTTTCCTTAGCAAACCGGAAAGTGCGGTTCACAGTTTTTGCCATGCTTTGCCTGAGCGATGGCATCTGATGTCTGTAATGTTAAGTGCGGCATCGTGTCTGGACTGGGCGGCAAAATTAACCGGACTGGCGAGCGTTCCTGCGTTGATTGACGCTGCGCAACAGGCGGATGAACACGCGGAGCCGGTCTGGTTTTTACCTTATTTGTCCGGCGAGCGTACGCCGCATAACAATCCGCAGGCTAAGGGCGTATTTTTCGGTCTGACTCATCAGCATGGTCCGGCAGAACTGGCGCAGGCGGTGCTGGAAGGTGTGGGTTTCGCGCTGGCTGACGGTATGGACGTGGTACATGCCTGTGGCGTTCAGCCCGCCAGCATTACGCTGATCGGCGGTGGGGCACGCAGTGAATACTGGCGTCAGATGCTATCTGACATCAGCGGATTGCAGTTGGATTACCGTACCGGCGGTGACGTTGGCCCTGCACTCGGCGCGGCGCGCCTGGCGCAAGTTGCCATGAATCCGCAAACGTCGTTATCAGAGTTACTGCCTCAGCTTACGCTGGAGCAGGCGCATTATCCTGACGCGGAGCGTCATGCTCGTTATCAACAGCGTCGAGAAACCTTCCGTCGTATCTATCAGCAATTACAACCGCTGATGTCCTGACCACTTTCCCCTCTGGCTAGCAGAGGGGAATTTGCCGCATACATATATCCACAAAAATAATAAGTTACACGTATGGATGTATTCTGAAAGTCCAGCGTAGTCGCTTTTTTCTGTGTTGTCTTTAGCGGGTTATTCATATTGTATCCATGATGGATAAGGAGATCCCAATGAAGACAACCAGGCTGTTGCCATGGATATTATTCCTCTCAGGCATACTGACTTACAGTATCGGTTTATGGCGTGCATGCCCGTTATTGAGCGGCAAGGGGTATTTTTTGGGGGCGCTGATGACGGGGATGTTCGTAACGTATGCCTATCAGCGCGCAGTAAATCTCAATCAAAACGATGAACGCTTCGCTTCCGTATGTCAGATGGTGGCGCTCATCACGGCAGGGTTGTTGCTGGTGGGGGTGTGGAATGCCCCGTTGGCGCCCTTCGAAATAGGGTTATACCCGGCAGCATTCTTCGTCTGTTTAATGGGGCAATTTTTACTGCAGCGTTCGTGTAATCGGGCGCTGCCTGGAGACACCTAACTCACCAGCCTACGTGTATCAATACGCTGCAACAGAATAGACAACAGTAAACTTCCTGCCAGCGTGGCGCTGAAAATCCACAGCATATCCAGCGGTGGCCAGTTTTTGAGTTCAATTCCGTTGGTACGTAGTGCGTGAATGATCAGCGCATGAAAACCATAAATGCCCAATGAATGGCGAGAAATAAGGCCCAGTAGCGGCAGGGTACGTGTGCTGAGCGTATTTTTGACCAGCGTCAGGAGCGAGGCGGCGCAAATAAATACCGCTGGGCCGCAGTAGAGGTACCAGGTGTCGGCAAAATTGCCTCGCCAGCGCAGTTCATGCAATGTGCCACGAGAAATAATAAATACTGCGGTAATAAATACCGCCGCACAGAGCCAGCTGAGCGCACGCTTTTGCGTATCCATCATGCCAATCGCCCGGCCCAGCATGCCGTACAGGATGTAATAGAAAGTATCGCCACTGATGTACAGGTTGACTGGGAGCCACTCAAAGCCGCCGATTTTTTGCGAGACGGTGTTGGGATTGGCAATCACCCCAATCACAACCATGAGCGCCAGTAGCATCTTGCCGCTGATATTTTTCACCTGTATCAGCGGAGAAACCAGGTAGATGACGGCGATCGCGAAGAAAAACCACAGGTGATAGAACACCGGCTTTTGCAGTAGGTTCTTCAGCGACAGCTCAGCGTTGATCGAGGTAAACAGCAGAATATAGGCCAGCGCCACGCTGCTGTAAAACAGGATGCAGAGCGCGATGCGCAGGAAATGGCGCGGTTTGGCGCTACGCTCACCAAAGAACAGATAGCCCGAAATCATAAAGAACAGCGGAACGCTGACGCGAGAGGCTGAATTGAGCACGTTAGCCAGATCCCAATTCAACGGGCTGACGCTTTGCGCATTGGTGATGTACCAGGTTGTGGTGTGGATCATCACGACCATTAAACAGGCTATCCCGCGCAGGTTATCAATCCAGAAAATTTTGGGCTGCATCAGTTCCTCTGTGTCCATTAAAAAAAGTCTGACCGATATTTTGCGAACGTAGCTCACTGGAATAATCCGAGTTCTTACGCTAAAGCTTGAGATGGTCTGATGAGATTCTCAAAATAGGATCTGTTTCCAGACACTAATAATAAGACTGACCAGCAAACCAGGCGGTAATAAAATGATGATGAAGTATTTCTTTCCCGCGATCGCTGCCCTTTTGCTGGTAGCGTGCGCTGACACGCAATCGTCTGATCCTGCGCAGAAAGCGCAAAAGGTTAAGGTCAGTGCCACACGTTCGCTGGATATGGAGTCATTGTGCAAAAATGAGGCGGCGCAACGCTACAACACTGGCGCGCAGAAAATTGATATCTCTGGACTGGAACAATTCCAGGGCAGCTATGAGATGCGTGGTTCTACCTTCCGTAAAGAGAGTTTTGTCTGTTCTTTTGATGCAGACGGGCAGTTTTTGCACCTTTCCATGCGCTAAGTTCCCCCTTTTTCCCGTTTCGTACTGTATATCTTGCAGCCAGCGGGTATACTGATCGCTTCCTTTAAATCCACACGTATCCAGCACGAAATAATATGCAAAAGTTTGATACCAGGACCTTCCAGGGCTTGATCCTGACCTTACAGGATTACTGGGCTCGCCAGGGCTGCACCATCGTTCAACCATTGGACATGGAAGTCGGCGCGGGAACATCTCACCCAATGACCTGCCTGCGTGCGCTGGGGCCGGAGCCGATGGCGACTGCGTATGTGCAGCCTTCTCGTCGTCCGACCGATGGCCGCTATGGCGAAAACCCAAACCGCTTACAGCACTACTATCAGTTCCAGGTAGTGATTAAGCCGTCTCCGGACAACATTCAGGAGCTGTACCTGGGTTCTCTGAAAGAGCTGGGTATGGACCCGACCATTCACGATATCCGTTTCGTGGAAGATAACTGGGAAAACCCGACGCTGGGTGCCTGGGGTCTGGGTTGGGAAGTGTGGCTGAACGGCATGGAAGTGACACAGTTCACCTACTTCCAGCAGGTTGGTGGCCTGGAATGTAAACCAGTAACCGGGGAAATTACTTACGGTCTGGAACGTCTGGCCATGTACATTCAGGGCGTAGACAGCGTTTACGACCTGGTCTGGAGCGACGGCCCGCTGGGTAAAACCACTTACGGCGACGTGTTCCATCAGAACGAAGTGGAGCAATCCACCTACAACTTTGAATACGCCGATGTGGACTTCCTGTTCACCTGCTTCGAGCAGTACGAGAAAGAAGCGCAGCAGCTGCTGGCGCTGGAAAATCCGCTGCCGCTGCCTGCGTATGAACGCATTCTGAAAGCCGCCCATAGCTTCAACCTGCTGGATGCGCGTAAAGCCATCTCCGTCACTGAGCGTCAGCGCTATATCCTGCGCATTCGCACCCTGACCAAAGCAGTGGCAGAAGCTTACTACGCTTCCCGTGAAGCCCTTGGCTTCCCGATGTGCAACAAAGACAAATAAGAGGCGGCCATGTCTGAGAAAACTTTTCTGGTGGAAATCGGCACTGAAGAGCTGCCACCAAAAGCACTGCGCAGCCTGGCTGAGTCCTTTGCTGCAAACTTTACCGCGGAGCTGGATAACGCTGGCATCGCGCACGGCAACGTTGAGTGGTTCGCCGCGCCGCGTCGTCTGGCGCTGAAAGTCGCGAATCTGGCGGAATCTCAACCCGATCGCGAAGTTGAAAAACGCGGTCCGGCCATTGCTCAGGCGTTTGACGCTGAAGGCAAACCGAGCAAAGCGGCAGAAGGTTGGGCACGTGGCTGCGGCATCACGGTTGATCAGGCTGAGCGTCTGACTACCGACAAAGGCGAATGGCTGCTGTACCGTGCGCATGTAAAAGGCGAAAGCGCAGAAACGCTGCTGCCAAACATGATCGCCACGTCACTGGCGAAGCTGCCTATCCCGAAACTGATGCGCTGGGGCGCGTCTGATGTCCACTTCGTGCGTCCGGTTCACACCGTGACCCTGCTGTTGGGCGACAAGGTGATTCCGGCAACGATTCTGGGCATTCAGTCCGATCGCGTGATCCGTGGACACCGCTTTATGGGCGAGCCGGAATTCACCATCGATTCTGCCGATCAGTACCCGGAAATCCTGCGTGAGCGCGGCAAAGTAATTGCGGATTACGCTGAGCGTAAAGCGAAAATCAAAGCCGATGCTGAAGAAGCGGCGCGTAAGATTGGCGGTAACGCTGACCTGAGCGAAAGCCTGCTTGAAGAAGTCACCTCGCTGGTGGAATGGCCGGTAGTGCTGACCGCGAAATTCGAAGAGAAATTCCTCGCAGTTCCGTCTGAAGCGCTGGTTCACACCATGAAAGGTGACCAGAAGTACTTCCCGGTTTACGCGAACGACGGCAAACTGCTGCCGAACTTTATCTTCGTTGCCAACATCGAATCGAAAGATCCGATCCAGATTATCTCCGGTAACGAGAAAGTCGTTCGTCCGCGCCTGGCGGATGCCGAGTTCTTCTTCAATACCGACCGTAAAAAACGTCTGGAAGACCATCTGCCGCGTCTGCAAACCGTGCTGTTCCAACAGCAACTGGGTACGCTGCGCGACAAGACTGACCGTATCCAGGCGCTGGCGGGCTGGATTGCTGGTCAGATTGGCGCTGATGTTAACCACGCAACGCGTGCTGGCCTGCTGTCCAAGTGTGACCTGATGACCAACATGGTCTTCGAGTTCACCGACACCCAGGGTGTGATGGGCATGCACTATGCGCGTCACGATGGCGAAGCGGAAGATGTAGCTGTGGCGCTGAACGAGCAGTATCAGCCGCGTTTTGCCGGTGATGATCTGCCGTCGAACCCGGTAGCTTGTGCCGTGGCGATTGCTGACAAGATGGACACCCTGGCGGGTATCTTCGGTATCGGTCAGCATCCGAAAGGCGACAAAGACCCGTTTGCGCTGCGTCGTGCTGCGCTGGGTGTGCTGCGTATTATCGTTGAGAAGAACCTGAATCTGGATCTGCAAACGCTGACCGAAGAAGCGGTTCGTCTGTATGGTGACAAGCTGACCAACGCCAACGTGGTGGATGACGTTATCGACTTTATGCTCGGTCGCTTCCGCGCCTGGTATCAGGACGAAGGTTATACCGTCGACACCATTCAGGCCGTGCTGGCACGTCGTCCGACTCGTCCGGCTGATTTTGACGCACGTATGAAGGCGGTTTCGCACTTCCGTACGCTGGAAGCCGCGTCCGCGCTGGCTGCCGCGAACAAGCGTGTATCGAACATCCTGGCGAAGTCTGAAGAGACGCTGAATGACCGCGTGAATGCGGCAACGCTGAAAGAGCCGGAAGAAATTGCGCTGGCGATGCAGGTGGTTGTGCTGCGTGATAAGCTGGAGCCTGTCTTCGCTGCCGGTCGTTACCAGGAAGCGCTGGTTGAGTTGGCGGAACTGCGTGAACCGGTTGATGCGTTCTTCGAGAAAGTGATGGTTAACGTAGAAGATAAAGATCTGCGTATTAACCGTCTGTCTATGCTCGAAAAACTTCGCGAGCTGTTCCTGCGCGTGGCAGATATTTCTCTGCTGCAGTAACGGCCCTGCGCTGACTTAGAAAATGCCGGATGGTGGCTTCGCCTTATCCGGCATTTTTTTATGTTGTTAGCGCAACTGCAATTTTGTCAGACAGGTCTGGCTGTCTTCCATCGTCTTAATAGGATACTCCGCCGTTTTACCGTTGTAGCTCACTGCGATGGTGCCTTCCATATTGCGCGGTAGCCATACCCCGACAAAGCCATTACGGCCGCTCTTCATCGCTTTTTGTACCACCACATCACCCTTGTTATCCGTCACTTTGACATTGAATGTCTTCTCCGGCATTTCGCCTTGGCAGCCAGAAAGACTGTGGTTGAAGCAAGGATGTGTTTGCCATTCATACGGGGCAAATGACAGATAGAATTTTTCACCGAGCGGCAGGGTATAAACCTGATCGCCCGAAGAGAGCTTCAACGCGGTGCTGGTGATGGATGCAGAGTACGGCAGCGGGCGACTCTGCGGTGACTGATCAATCGTCTCTACGATTTGTTCGACGGATTTCCCGCTAAGCCCGTGTTCGGCCAGAAAAGTAGCTTCCGGCGTTGCCGCGAACGCAGTACCTGTAGTGAGCAAACCTAAAATCAGCAGCAGTGAGGATTTCGACATAGCTTCAATTCCTTGTGAAAATTGTGGAATATAGACTGGCTCACTATAAAGCTTGCCCTTAGGGAAAGGTCAAAGGGGCGACGGGTAAAGTAATGCAAAGAAGCGTTTAGGTGGGATGTGCTGCGAAGTACAGATAAAAAAAATCCCCGCCGTTTGGCAGGGATTCAGAATTTTGAGCTTTTTAAGCTTACAGGCTGGTTACGTTGCCAGCTGCCGGGCCTTTAGCGCCGCTTTCGATGGTGAAGGAAACTTTCTGACCTTCGTCCAGAGATTTGTAGCCATCGTTCTGGATAGCAGAGAAGTGTACGAACACGTCTTTAGAGCCATCGTCAGGAGTGATGAAGCCGAAACCTTTGTCAGCGTTGAACCATTTTACGATACCAGTCATTTTACCGGACATAGTGTATTACCTTTTAAAAAATAAGTGTGCCTTTCGGCGATATGGCGTGCTTTACAGATTTTTTAACAGTAAAGGAAATGCTCACTACGAAGGGTATCAACGATAACTCTTGAAGGGACTTGCCTTACTAACTGCTGTAATGGTCTGTACGTCAAACCGTTGAGGGCATTAACTCATTTTACGCATGTGGATGCAACTACTATTTTCTTTTTTGTGGATAACCTTCGTAAGAGAACGGCCCTGAAACAGGACCGTTCTTAAGCAAAATTGAAAAATAGTTCAATCCATCAGTTGCTTACTTAACCTAGGGTCTGCCTGAATCAGGCGCATTAACTTCAATTCGGTAGTGGAAGGCTTTACGCGTTTAGACTCCCATTCATGAACCATCGCGACCGTCACGCCCATCACTCGGGCAAAATCATCTGTTTTTAAACCTGTCCCTCGTCGTAGCTGTTCAAATTCGGTGAAAGGGTTGGTTTTTTGCGGCAGAGTGACCGTCTGCGATACATCTTTAAAAACAATCTGCTCCAGACTGCTTAGCAGTTCAAACATAGGATCTTTGTATTCCATTGAGAACTCCTACAAATCACACAGCGGGATCGTGAATTTCTTCGAAGCTCATTAAGAGTAGTCGGAAAAAATGAAGCCGGATTTAAGGGTTGTGTGATGGATTCGTTTCAGCGGATCGCAGGTGACAATCTTTTGCTGGCTAACGAACTGATAAAGGTCGGGATCTCCGAACGATCGATTCCGATTGTAAAGATGACTAAAATATGACGCCGAGTGGTGAATGCAGCATTGTTTAGCAAAACGAACGGTGGCGGGAACGGTTATTTTCCCCCACAAGATTACGCGGAAAGGGTATCTTGCGGGGCTGACCTGGACTATCCTTGTCAACGTCAGGCACGCGGGTGTCGTTGTGCGCATTTTTGGGTGAAAGGAGTATTAAAATGGCGACAGGTAAGTCCTGCTCTCGCTGGTTTGCGCCTGTTTTGGCGCTCTTAATGGTAGTTGGCCTGAGTGGGTGTTTTGATAAAGAAGGCGATCAACGTAAAGCGTTTATCGATTTTCTGCAGAATACTGCAATGCGTAGCGGAGAGCGTTTACCAACGCTGACCGCCGATCAGAAAAAACAGTTTGGCCCGTTTGTGTCCGATTACGCGATTCTGTATGGCTATTCGCAGCAGGTTAATCAGGCGATGGACTCCGGTCTGCGCCCGGTGGTTGATAGCGTAAATGCGATTCGTGTTCCTCAGGATTATGTGACTCAGCGTGAGCCGCTGCGTCAGGCAAATGGTGCGCTAGGTGTATTAGGGCAACAGTTGCAGAATGCGAAACTACAGGCAGATGCTGCGCATGGCGCGCTGAAGCAGGGCGAAGATCTGAAGCCGGTCTTTGATCAGGTGTACAACAAAGTTGTTACTGCACCAGCAGAGGCCTTACAGCCGCTGATCCCTGCCGCGCAAATTTTCACGCAGCAGTTGGTGCAGGTTGGTGATTTTGTGGCGCAGCAGGATACACAGGTGGGCTTTGTCGCCAACGGTATCCAGTTCCCAACGTCACAGCAGGCAAGTCAGTACAATACGCTGATTGGCCCGTTGGCTGCTCAGCATCAGGCATTTAATCAGGCCTGGACTGCTGCGGTGAATGCCGCTCAGTAATTAAGATACGGTAATGCATGAAAGGCCGGGTGAGCGTAAGCGCTACCCGGCCTTTTGTTTATGATGCGACCTGCGGGTTTACGCAGTTCTTCTCAACGTGTCCTTGCAGCGCATCGATTAAGTTATCCACCGCACAGGCCGCCATGTTGTAGCGCGTTTCGTGCGTGGCTGAACCAATGTGCGGTACGGCCACCACGTTGGGCAGTGACAGCAGCGGTGAGTCTACCGATAATGGCTCTTGCTCAAATACATCCAGGCCAGCGGCATGAATTTCGCCTTTTTGCAGGGCAGCAATCAACGCTTTTTCATCGACCACCGGGCCACGTCCGGCGTTAATGAAAATGGCGGAAGACTTCATTTTGGCAAACTGCTCGGTGCTGAACAGATGATGCGTTTCGTCGGTTAACGGCAGGATCAGGCAGACAAAATCAGACTCCTGCAACAGCGTATCGAGGTCGCAGTAACGTGCATTGAAGCGCTCTTCTGCTTCCTGATGATGACGGCGCGCATTATAGAGAATCGGCATGCTAAAGCCGAAATGCGCACGTTGTGCCAGCGCCAGCCCAATGCGGCCCATACCGACAATCCCCAGCGTTTTGTGGTGTACATCGGTACCAAACCAGTCCGGTCCGATACTTTTGGTCCATTCGCCGACCTTTACCCGTTCGGCAACTTCCACTACGCGGCGAGCGGTGCTTAACACCAGCGCCATTACCGTATCGGCGACGGTTTCCGTCAGCACGGTTGGCGTGTGCATCAACAGCACCTTACGCGCGTTGAGGGCATCGACGTCGAAGTTGTCATAGCCTACGGAAATCGTGGATGTCGCACGCAGCCTGGGCATTTTCTCCAGCAGAGCGGTATTGACGGCTTCACTGGAGCCCAGCAGACCTTCTGCATTGGCAAAAGCGTCGGCGTGCTGTGCGACCGTTTCCGGGCGCAGGTTAGGCACCTGAGTCACAGTAAAATGTTCTTCCAGGCGATGCAGTAAATCGTCAGGTAACGCTTTATAGAGAATAATGGACGGCTTCATGCGAATCTCCGTAAGTTAAAATTTAAGCGTGGCGTGCGCCAATAGGTAGCTGTTGATTATTAGCAGGCTTAACAATGAGAGTTAGCCACACTGAGACAAAAAGCGCTACCCCCATAAAAATGTACGAGGCAGACGGGCTGCCGGTAGCGCCATTGAGGTAGCCGACAAACCATGAACCAAAGAATGAGCCTAGCGCGCCCATGCTGTTGATCAACGCCATTGCCCCACCGGCGACGTTGCGCGGCAGCATTTCCGGGATGATGGCGAAGAAGGGACCATAGGGGGCATACATTGCCGCGCCTGCAATAACCAACAGCGTGTAAGAAATCCAGAAGTGGTCTGCGCCTACGGCCCAGGAGCCGATAAACGCGAACGCCGCGATCAGTAACAGTGGCCAGACAAACAGCTTACGGTTTTGTAGCTTATCGGACGCCCAGGAGACGAGGATCATCGCCGCCGTTGCCGCCAGATACGGTACGGATGACAGCCAACCAACTTCCACCATCCCCAGGTTTGCGCCGCCGTTGCGGATAATCGACGGCAGCCACAGGACAAAACCATAGACGCCAATACTCCAGGCGAAATACTGCATACACAGCAGGATGACGTTACGTGAGCGGAAAGCCTCGCTATAGTTACGTACGGCTTTGATGCCTTGCTGCTCTTTTTCCAGTTGTGCCTGAAGAGCGGCTTTTTCAGATTCTGACAGCCAACCGACCTGAGACGGTTTGTCTTTTACCAGCACCCACCAGCAGAACGCCCAGATGATGGCCGGGAAGCCCTCGATGATGAACATTTCCCGCCAGCCCAGCGCCTGAATCAGGTAACCGGAAACCACGGACATCCACAGGACGGTGACCGGATTACCGAGGATCAGGAAAGTGTTTGCGCGCGAGCGTTCAGATTTCGTAAACCAGTTGCTGATATAAATCAGCATTGCCGGCATCACGGCGGCTTCAACGACGCCAAGAATAAAGCGGATGGCGGCAAGCATTGGAATATTGCTGACCATGCCGGTTAACGACGCGCATGCGCCCCAGAGGATCAGACAGACAAAAATCAGTTTTCGTACGCTGCGGCGTTCAGCGTAAATTGCGCCCGGGATCTGAAAGAAGAAATAGCCGAGGAAAAACAGCGCGCCCAGCAGGGAAGAGATCCCCTTGGTAATGCCGAGATCCTCGTTGATACCGGCGGCGGAGGCGAAGCTGAAGTTCGCGCGGTCAAGGTACGCCAGGCTATACGTGATAAACACGATTGGCATGATGTACCACCAGCGTTTTGCTGCATTAGTTGAGCTATTCATAGACTGCCCTCTGGTTATGCTGATACGCCGCCTCTGTATGTAGGGTACAGAGTTGGCCGGGAGTTTATTCCCCTAATTGTTCACGTGTGGGTAATCCTTCGCTGTCGCCCTGAACCTGAATGGCCAGTGCGCCAATTTTATTGCCGCGGGTCACCGCCTGATGCAACGAGTGGCCTTCCAGCAGGGCGCTAATAACGCCCACGGCAAAGCCATCGCCTGCGCCGACCGTATCGACCACATTGTCGACTTTTACCGGTGCCACGCAGCCTTGTTCGCCGCTGGCGGTTTTGTACCAGGCGCCATCAGCCCCGGTTTTGACGATCACGGCCTTAACGCCATGGCGCAGATAAAAGTCGGCGATGGCTTCAGGCGTCTGCTGACCGGTTAAAATCATGCCCTCTTTTAACCCGGGTAAAACCCAGTCAGCCTGGAATGCCAGCCGGTTCAGTTTTTCCACCATCTCGGCTTCGCTTTTCCACAATACCGGGCGCAAATTCGGGTCGAACGAGATGGTCTTCCCCTGGGCCTTCATGGTGCGGGCGGTATGCGCCAGTAGTTCATAAGAGCTGGCAGAAAGCGCTGCCGCTACGCCACTCAGGTGCAGGTGGCGCGCGCTGGCGAAATAGTCCTCGTGATAATCTTCAATGCTGAGGTGGCTGGCAGCGGAACCTTTACGGAAATATTCCACAATGGGATCGGTTCCATTTTCGACCTTAGATTTAAGCTGAAAGCCAGTAGCGTAACGCCTGTCCTGGGTGACTCCCTGCGCATCAATCCCTTCTTTTTCCAGCGACTTAACGATAAAACGTCCAAAACTGTCGTTGCCAACGCGGCTTACCCAACCGACCTTCAGGCCCAGACGGGCAAGACCGGTCGCTACGTTAAGCTCAGCGCCTGCAACGCGCTTGATAAATTGCTCCACATCCGCCAGTTCGCCGGTTTGCGTGGCGACAAACATCGCCATCGCTTCACCAATAGTGACCACATCCAGTGAATTTTTCATGCGTTACTCCTCGCGTAACAGCTCGACGTAGCGGCGGGTAACCGCCGCCAAATCCTGCCCTTCCAGGGGGAACTCAATGCCGCGTGGGACATCGTTGGGCAGCGTTTTTAGCAGCGCTAGCCAGCGCGGATCGGCTTCATCAGGTGGCACGGCGCGGTAGCTGTCGCGATGTGCAACTGCAGCTTTGACATGGATATACCCAACGGTTGACGCCAGGTTCTGCGCCGCCTGTTCCGGGGAGTCGCCCACCCACAGCCAGTTGCCTATATCGAAGGTCAGAGATATCGGCAGGTTTTGCGCCTGACAGGCTTCGTTAAAGCGCTGCATTGGCTGCAGGCGTCCGCAGTCGGTCTGATCGTTCTCGACAACCAGCTCCATTCCGCTGTTGTCCAGCCATTGGCGTAGAACGTCGAACTGTTCGGTATGGGAAAAATGGCCGAGGGAGACTTTTAACCACAGCGCCTGCAAGGCCTGCGCTTCCTCAAGTAGTTCTGGAAGACGGGGGTTGAGGTTACCGTCTTCAAGGAACAACGGTTCAGGCGCTGAGTAACAGGCCAGCAGGCCGAAGATTTCGATAGCAGAGGCCATCGTAGAGAGCGTTTTCAGCTCGGCGTCAGTTAATAGCTCGCGGCGGATTTCGACGCCGTCAGCACCGGCTTCAGCGATGATGGGCAGCATTGCCGTTTGCCCGCCTGCGGCCCGTACCTGGTCGTGGCCGTAAGCGGCGGTGACCACCATAATTTTTCTTTTCATGGAAACTCCAGACTAGCGTTCTTGTTATAACGCTAGATGGAACCGGTTCCAAAGGAAAGCCTATGATATCGAATTTATGATCACCATCACGAAGGTAATTTAACGGGCGGTAGAGCCGCGCACGATCAGCTCGCCGGAGAAGACCTGTTCCTGAATGGCAGCGGATCCGCCATCAATCCGGCGCACAACCTGCTCAACGGCGGTGTAACCAATCTGCCAGGTGGGTTGTTTCAATGTGGTAATACCAACGCCCGCCAGCTCGGCCCATTCCAGCTCGTCAAAACCGAGTAGGCCAATGTCGCTCCCCCAGTTGAGGCCAATGCGTTTCAGGGCGCGGGCTACTTGTAGCGTGAGGGCACCGTTGGCAGAGATAACGGCTTTGCGCATTCCACGATGCTGCTGGTGAAACTGGCGCAGGGTGTCGTCCAGTTGCGTATTGTCCGTGAGCGGGACTTCGGCATTTTGCGCGATAACGCCGGGGTATTGCGCGAGCGTGGCGCGAAAAGCGCTCAGGCGTTCGCGGCGGGTATTCACCATGCCGAGTGGTTCGCTGAGGAACAGGATGGCTTCAAAACCTTGTTCGACCAGATGTTCGGTGGCAACCGTTGCCGCCTGGGTGTTATCCAGCCCGACCATATCACAGGCGAAATCGGGAATTTTACGGTCAATCAGCACCATCGGCAGCGCAGACTGTTGCAGGCGGTTCAGCCCCTCTTCGCGCATCCCGACGGCGTTGACCACAATCCCTTCGACCTGGTAGCTGCGCAGCAGATCGAGATAATGCAGCTCCTGATCCACTTCGTTGTTGGTGTTACACACCAGCGGGGTAAAGCCTTTATCGCGACAGGCGGCTTCAATACCACTTAGCACGTTGACGGAGTAGGGATTAGTAATATCGGCGATGATCAGGCCAATCAGGCGGGTACGACCATGTTTCAGGCCTCTTGCCATCAGGCTGGGACGGTAGTCGAGATCGGCAATGGCTTGTTCAATGCGGGCCAGCAGCGCGTCGGAAAGCAGGTGCTTTTCACCGTTGAGATAACGTGAAATGCTGGTCTTGCCGGTTTTTGCAGCTTTCGCCACATCGCTGATGGTTGCCCGTGTTGATTTGCTCATCGCTGATTTCCCTGAATTTGGTGACAACACCTTAACGCGAAAATCAACGATGGCAAGTGCTTCATGCCGGATGGATACGGTCTGCTTCCATCCGGCACAAAACGTTACTGGATCGGGCTTAAGGTAATTTCTACGCGGCGGTTTTGCGCTTTACCTTCCGCTGTGCTGTTACTGGCGATCGGATTTGCCGGGCCCATACCCTGAGTGCGGATGCGGTTAGCTGCGACCCCTTGAGTGATCAAGGCACTGGCTACGGAGTCTGCGCGCTGCTGCGACAGACGCATATTCAGATCCTGGCTGCCGGTGCTGTCGGTGAAGCCCAGCACGTTGACGGCGGTTTTATTGTACTCTTTCAGTACCATCGCCACGCCGGTCAGGGTGTTAGCACCCGCAGGCTTCAGGTTGGCACTGCTGCTGTCGAAAGTGACGTTGTTTGGCATGTTCAGAATGATGTTATCGCCACTGCGCGTCACGCTGACGCCCGTCCCCTGCATTTTTTCGCGCAGTTTTGCTTCCTGTACATCCATGTAATAGCCGATACCACCGCCAACGGCCGCGCCAGCCGCTGCGCCAATCAGTGCGCCTTTGCCGCGATCTTTCTTCGAAGAAGAGAGTGCGCCAATGCCCGCGCCGACCAGAGAGCCAATACCTGCGCCAATGCCGGATTTACCTGCTTCGCGTTCGCCGGTGTAAGGGTTTGTTGTGCAGCCAGAAACCGTCAGGGCGCCGCTCACGATGGCAGCAATAACAAATACACGTTTCTTCATCTTAATTCCTTAATGACTTTTTCTTCTTTGCCACAGCGACCGTGGCGGTTGATTATGACGTGTGAACATGAAGAAAATTCCAGGGAAGACTCTGAAATTTGTAAGTAACATTGAACGGCATAATAAATAAGCCGTCACATCGCATTCAGGAGCGCCATCTTGGCTAATTCACCCGCACATTACTCGGTGTTAACCGCCGCCCACTGGGGACCAATCCTCGTCGACACTGATGGTGAGACGGTTTTCTCCTCGCGTGGCGCGCTGCCCACCGCTCATCCCAACTCTTTGCAAACCGTGGTGCGCGACCAGGTTCACAGTAAAACGCGGGTACGTTTTCCGATGGTGCGTAAAGGGTTTCTCGCCTCGCCGGAAAACCCACAGGGCGTACGTGGGCAGGATGAGTTTGTTCGCGTCAGTTGGGACGACGCGCTGAATCTTATCCATACGCAGCATAAACGCATCCGTGACAGCTACGGCCCGGCCTCAATTTTTGCCGGTTCGTACGGCTGGCGGTCCAACGGCGTGTTACACAAAGCGGCGACCCTGTTACAGCGTTATATGGCGCTGGCGGGCGGTTATACCGGGCATCTGGGGGATTACTCGACGGGGGCTGCGCAGGCGATCATGCCGTACGTGGTGGGCGGGAACGAAGTTTACCAGCAGCAAACCAGCTGGCCGGTGGTGCTGGAGAACAGCGAGGTGGTGGTGTTGTGGAGCGCCAATCCGCTGAATACCCTGAAGATTGCCTGGAACGCGTCCGATGAGCAGGGCCTCGCGTACTTTGAGGCATTGCGCGACAGCGGTAAACGGTTGATCTGTATCGATCCGATGCGATCGGAAAGCGTCGATTTCTTTGGCGATAAGATGGAATGGATTGCCCCGCATATGGGGACCGACGTAGCGCTGATGCTGGGCATCGCGCATACGCTGGTGGAAAACGGCTGGCATGACGAGGACTTTCTCTCCCGGTGTACTACCGGATATGACCGTTTTGCCGACTATCTGCTGGGTAAATCTGACGATGTTGCAAAAACGGCAAAATGGGCGGCAGAGATTTGTGGC
Organism: Citrobacter sp. Cpo148; assembly: GCF_030332375.1. Taxonomy (NCBI): domain Bacteria; kingdom Pseudomonadati; phylum Pseudomonadota; class Gammaproteobacteria; order Enterobacterales; family Enterobacteriaceae; genus Citrobacter; species Citrobacter sp. Cpo148. The sequence continues at coordinate 242,007 of NZ_JAOWHY010000050.1, read as the reverse complement.
ATTCCGGCAGCGAAGATACGCGAACTTGCGGCGATATTTCACCAAAATACCACCATGCTGATGGCCGGATGGGGCATGCAGCGCCAACAGTATGGCGAGCAGAAACACTGGATGATTGTCACCCTGGCCGCCATGCTCGGACAAATCGGGACGCCAGGCGGCGGTTTTGGGCTGTCGTACCATTTTGCCAATGGCGGCAACCCAACGCGCCGGGCTGCGGTGCTGGCTTCAATGCAGGGCAGCGTTAAAGGCGGCACCGACGCGGTAGATAAAATCCCGGTGGCGCGAATTGTCGAAGCGCTGGAAAATCCCGGCGGTTTTTACCAGCACAACGGCATGGACCGCCATTTCCCGGACATCCGTATGCTGTGGTGGGCGGGTGGCGCTAACTTCACCCATCATCAGGACACTAACCGTTTAATTCGCGCCTGGCAAAAACCGGAGCTGGTGGTCATCTCGGAGTGTTTCTGGACCGCAGCAGCAAAGCATGCTGATATCGTGCTGCCAGCAACCACCTCCTTTGAGCGTAATGATTTGACCATGACTGGCGATTACAGCAACCAGCACCTGGTGCCGATGAAGCAGGTCGTACCGCCGCAGGACGAAGCGCGAAATGATTTTGATGTCTTTGCCGAGCTGAGTGAGCGCTGGGAAAAGGGCGGATATGAACGGTTCACCGAAGGTAAAAGCGAACTGGCGTGGCTGGAGACTTTTTACAATATTGCCGGGCAACGTGGGGCCAGTCAGCAGGTGACATTGCCGCCTTTCGCCGAGTTTTGGCAGCGCAACGCCCTGATCGAAATGCCGGAAAACGCCGCCAGCGCACAGTTTATCCGTTTTGCGGATTTTCGCCGCGACCCGCAGGCGCATCCGCTGAAAACGGACAGCGGCAAAATTGAAATCTACTCCGCGAGGATTGCAGGTTACGGCTACGCGGACTGCGCGGGACACCCGATGTGGCTGGAGCCGGATGAGTGGTTCGGTAACGCTGAACCGGACCAGCTACAGCTGCTTTCCGCCCACCCGGCGCACCGTTTGCATAGTCAGCTTAACTACAGTGCGCTACGGGAGCAGTACGCGGTAGCGGATCGTGAGCCGATAACGATTCATCCGCAGGACGCCCACGCGCGCGGCATTGCGGATGGCGATACGGTCAGGGTGTGGAACCAGCGCGGGCAAGTTCTGGCGGGCGCGGTGGTGACGGCGGGTATTAAACCCGGCGTCATCTGTATTCATGAAGGCGCCTGGCCTGATTTGGATCTCGCAGCGAACGGTATTTGTAAAAATGGCGCCGTCAACGTGCTGACCAAAGATCTCCCCAGCTCGAAGCTGGGGAATGGCTGCGCGGGCAACACCGCGCTGGCGTGGCTTGAAAAATATAGCGGACCAACGTTGGCGCTTACGGCGTTTGATCCGCCTGCCAGCCCATAATCCACGTGGGGTGGTGAGTCTCTTCCTGCCATGCGCCGTCTTCAATACGAAAACCCAGCGCATGGTAGAAGTTCACCGCTGATTGATTCTTCTGGTAGACCTCAAGGCTGAGTATCGAAAAGCGCTGCTGGACATGCTGCACCAGCGCTTTGCCGATCCCGCTTCTGATGGCGGCAGGTGCGACAAACAGCGCGCCGAGAAAGCGGTCGTCAATCACGCTGGCAAAGCCTTTGAGCTCGCCTTCTTCTTCCCAAACCCAGGTTTGCGCGGCTGGCAGATAAACATCCCGCACCACGGATTCACTTTCGCGCCAGTAGCGCTCTTCGATAAATGGATGGGCATGGATTGTGCTTTCCATCCACAGCGCCAGAATTGACGGCAGATCTTCAGCCTTGGATTCACGAATCATGTTGTTCTCCCGGATAACAGATGCAACTGGTGACATGGTCGTTGACCAGGCCGCACGCCTGCATAAAGGAGTAACAAATCGTGGTGCCGACAAACTTAAATCCGCGTTTTTTTAATGCTTTAGACAGCGCGTCTGACGCAGACGTGGAGGTGGGAATATCGCTCAGATTGGCGGCGCGAGTCACTTGCGGTTGGTTATCAACAAATGACCAGACGAATTCGCTAAACGACTCTCCGTTTTGCGCCATCGTCAGAAAAGCGCGAGCGTTGCCGATAATGGCCTGAATTTTTCCGCGATGACGAATAATGCCGGCATCCAGTACCAGCCTTTCCACATCCTCTTCGGTCATGGCCGCCACTTTTTCCGGGTCAAAATGGTGGAAGGCGTGGCGATAGTTTTCCCGTTTCTTTAGCACGGTAATCCACGATAACCCGGCCTGCTGGCCCTCAAGGCAGATCATTTCGAACAGCTTTTTACCATCGGTTTCGGGGACGCCCCATTCCTTGTCGTGGTAGGCAATGTAAAGTGGGTCCTGGCTGACCCATCCGCAACGCTGCATATTCTTCCTCGCTGTTTTTACTGGCGTAAAAATTTCATTCGGCCCGCCTTGACGCGCCAGCTAAAAAGACAATATTTAATACAGGGCCTGATGGGCCCAATATCCTTCACACAATGACAATAATATCGCCGAATTCGGCTCTTTTCTGGAGTCGCGTTGATGATTATAAGAAACAGTAGTGGTCGCCAAAGGTTAACTCTGGCGAGCGTCGTAGTTTGTGCGCTGTCCATCAATACAGCATATGGCTGGCAACAAGAATATATCGTTGATGCGATGTCAGGGCATACGGCTGAACGTTATACATGGGACAGCGATCACCAACCACGTTATAACGACATTCTGGAAGAACGTATTCGTTCCACTCAGAACGTGGCGGGTCCCGTGGTGAATCTGGCGGATGAGACGCCTATGGATGCGACCAGCGGCATGAGTATGGGCTGGAACTTCCCGCTTTCCGGGCAGGTGACAACTGGTCCGGTTGCCGCTCTGCATTATGACGGTTCAACCACATCTACTTACAACGAATTTGGCGATAGCGCGACGTCGGTAACGCAGAACGATCCGCTGTGGCATGCCAGCGTGAGCTCGTTGGGCTGGCGAGTCAATTCGCAGTTCGGTGATGTGCGACCGTGGGCGCAAATCAGCTATAACCAGCAGTTTGGCGAGAATATCTGGAAGGCGCAGTCGGGTCTCAGTCGCATGTCAGCAGCGGGTCAGGGCGGTAATTGGGTGGATGTCACCGTCGGTGCGGATATGCTGTTGAACCCGCACATGGCGGCTTACGCAGCGCTTTCGCAGGCGGAAAACAGTACCAACAACAGCGACTATATGTACACCATGGGAGTGAGCGCCAAATTTTAACGTAAGTAATCAGCATATAAACATCTTTATTACATGTTGAGATCAACAATCACACGCACTCCAGCGATAGCGTGTACTAACTCATGCGATAAAATTCAGTAACCCGACTTTTTGTCTCGTCATTCATTCCGCATTCCAGGCATTTCATTCCGTCCTGGCGGCATTTCATGCCGTTTTCTCCTGCTCATAAAAGCGCTTCGGTATGGTTGTTGGCAGAGAATTTCCCATTTTGTTTATGCAGGAAGACTGCCATGAAAACTTCTGATTATCAGCGTACCCGCTGGCTGACACTGATCGGCACCATCATTACCCAATTTGCTTTAGGTTCTGTTTATACCTGGAGCCTGTTTAACGGTGCGCTCTCTTCTAAGCTTGATGCGCCAGTGAGTCAGGTTGCCTTTTCCTTTGGCCTGCTGAGCCTCGGGCTGGCGATTTCTTCTTCCGTCGCCGGGAAACTGCAGGAACGTTTTGGCGTGAAACGTGTCACCATGGCCTCCGGTATTTTACTGGGTGTCGGCTTCTTCTTAACCGCCCACTCTGACAGCCTGATTATGCTGTGGCTGAGCGCCGGTGTATTGGTTGGTCTGGCGGATGGCGCAGGCTACCTGTTAACACTTTCCAACTGTGTAAAATGGTTCCCTGAGCGTAAAGGGCTGATTTCCGCCTTTGCCATCGGTTCTTACGGTCTTGGCAGCCTCGGTTTTAAATTCATCGACAGCCAACTGTTGAGCACTGTGGGTCTGGAAAAAACCTTCATGATTTGGGGCGCGATTGTGCTGGTGATGATCGTCTTTGGCTCCACGCTGATGAAAGACGCGCCGAATCAGGAAGTGAAAACGAAAAATGGCGTGGTTGAGAATGACTACACCCTGGCGCAGTCCATGCGTAAACCGCAGTACTGGATGCTGGCAGTGATGTTCCTGACGGCGTGTATGAGTGGGCTGTATGTGATTGGCGTGGCGAAAGATATTGCACAAAGCCTGGCGCATATGGATGTGGCAACGGCGGCAAATGCAGTTACCGTCATTTCTATCGCTAACCTGTCAGGTCGTCTGGTTCTGGGGATTCTGTCCGACAAAATCTCTCGTATTCGCGTTATCACCATTGGGCAGGTCGTTTCGCTGGTCGGTATGGCGGCACTGCTGTTCGCCCCGCTGAATGATGCGACCTTCTTCGCGGCGATTGCCTGTGTAGCATTTAACTTTGGCGGTACCATCACCGTGTTCCCGTCACTGGTGAGCGAGTTCTTCGGTTTGAATAACCTGGCTAAAAACTACGGCGTCATTTACTTAGGTTTCGGTATCGGCAGCATTTGTGGTTCCATTATCGCCTCGCTGTTCGGCGGTTTCTATGTGACCTTCTGCGTTATCTTTGCGCTGTTAATTATCTCGCTGGCACTCTCCACCACCATCCGCCAGCCACAGCGTAGCGTATATACCGAGGCGCACGCCTAAACCTATTAGTAGTCTGATTAATACCTGGCGCATATATTTACAAAAATATATGCGTCATTTGCATTCTCCATAAGCACTTTTTCCCCCTCCTGTGGTCTACTTACCCGCGCCCGTAGACATTTCACTTCTGCTGTTGTCGCATTTTCCCCTGCCTGGTCTGTTTGACTACTGCTCAGGGTGTTTTAATCCCGATTCCCAGGGTTTGTTTGCATGAGATACATTAAGTCGATGACGCAGCAGAAACTCAGTTTCCTGCTGGCAATCTATATCGGTTTGTTTATGAACTGTGCTGTATTTTTCCGGCGCTTTAGCGGATACGCACACGAGTTTACCGTCTGGAAAGGACTCTCTGCGGTTGTTGAATTAGCCGGCACTGTGCTGGTGACCTTCTTTTTACTACGGCTTCTCTCTTTATTTGGTCGGCGCGCCTGGCGTGTCCTGACAACCTTAGTGGTGCTGTGTTCTGCCGGTGCCAGCTATTACATGACCTTCCTGAATGTGGTAATTGGTTACGGTATTATTGCCTCCGTAATGACCACGGATATTGATTTATCGAAAGAAGTTGTTGGCTGGCATTTTGTCGTATGGCTGGTTTCGGTCAGCATTTTACCGTTGGTTCTGATTTGGAGTAATCGCTGCCGCTATACCCTGATGAAACAGATCCGTACGCCTGGCATGAGATGGCGCAGCGTGGCGGTAGTTTTACTGGCTGGTCTGATGGTATGGGTCCCGATTCGCCTGCTGAGTATGCAACAGAGAAGCGTTGAGCGAGCAACGGGGATCGATTTGCCCAGCTATGGCGGGGTAGTGGCGAATTCCTATCTGCCGTCAAACTGGCTCTCCGCGCTGGGTCTGTACGCCTGGGCACAGGTGGATGAATCCTCAGATAACAAATCGTTGATGAACCCGGCGAAGAAGTTTACCTATGTTGCCCCCAAAAACCTCGACGACACCTATGTGGTCTTTATTATCGGCGAAACGACCCGCTGGGATCATATGGGGATTTTTGGCTATGAGCGTAATACCACGCCAAGGCTCGCCCAGGAGAAAAATCTGGCCGCCTTCCGTGGATATTCCTGTGATACGGCAACCAAACTTTCGCTGCGTTGCATGTTTGTGCGTGAGGGTGGGGCAGAAGAAAACCCGCAGCGTACTCTGAAAGAACAAAACGTCTTCTCCGTGCTCGGCCAGTTAGGGTTCAAGACCGATCTTTACGCGATGCAAAGCGAGATGTGGTTCTACAGTAATACCATGGCGGAGAACATCGCCTATCGTGAGCAGATTGGCGCAGAGCCACGTAACCGTGGCAAGAACGTTGACGATATGCTGCTGATTACCGAGATGCAGCAGTCTTTACAGAATAATGAAGATGGTGACAAGCATCTGATTATTCTGCACACCAAAGGCTCGCATTTTAACTACACCCAGCGCTACACCCGCGAATATGCGCAGTGGAAGCCGGAGTGTGTCAATGTTGATAGCGGTTGCTCGAAAGCTGAGATGATCAACTCATTCGATAACTCGGTAACCTATGTTGATCACTTTATTACCAAAGTGTTTGATCAACTACGCGATAAGAAAGCGATCGTGTTTTATGCCGCCGATCACGGTGAGTCGATTAACGAGCGCGAGCACCTGCACGGTACGCCGCGTAAAATGGCGCCACCTGAGCAGTTCCGCGTACCTATGATGGTGTGGATGTCTGACAAATATCTGGAAGACCCCGACCATGCGAAGGCGTTTGCACATCTTAAGCAAGAAGCTGATATGAAGGTGCCGCGTCGTCATGTGGAACTGTACGACACCATTTTGGGTTGCCTCGGTTATACCTCGCCAAATGGCGGTATTAACGAGAATAACAACTGGTGCCGTATCCCGGACGCGAATAAGGCTACAGCCCAGTAACTGAGCTGCTGACTTTCTCGCCGATCAAATGGCATTTTGATACTAAGGGATTGACGGGCGCGCAGCTGAGCAGTAAGATGCGCCCCGCATTCGGTGATTGGCGCAGCCTGGTAGCGCACTTCGTTCGGGACGAAGGGGTCGGAGGTTCGAATCCTCTATCACCGACCAAATTAGAAAAGCCCGCTCTCTGAGCGGGCTTTTTGCATTTGTGGCTTTTGTAGGCCTGATAAGCGAAGCGCCATCAGGCAAAACATCACGCTATAACAGATATTGCCGGATACGGCGCAAGCGCCTTATCCGGCCTACAGGCGGGCGTATTTTTTGTTTTTCCGACCCCACGTTTGACCTTCATTTTATCTGCAAAAATTGTGCACCACTTCCCACTGACTGTTAACGATTCTGTGACATATTCCATTGCCTTTTTTTATATTTGCTTGAAACTTTTTTTGCGCTACTTATGGCTGAAGCTGGCATTTTCCGCTGTGCGCTTTAACGTTCATGGTATTAATCGCTCAGATATGCAGCATTAATTTAGAAAGTTTGAATAAATTGCATAAATGTTAATCACCAAATGTTGCGAAATATGAAGATGTTTATTCTGGCATAGTGCGCGTAGCACAAATTTCCCTGCTGAAAATGTCCTTCCGCACTTTTTTTAATCTTTGTTTGTGAATTCTCACCGTTGGCGTAAATCACGGTGACCTGTATTGACGTTTTCACATTCTGTTGACAGATTGTAGGGTATGAGGGGCATTTCATGGAGAATCCGCACTGCAACTCAGTCGCTTATGTGAACGGAATCCCCATCCTCTTAACGCCGACCCGGCCGGGTAAAAAACAAAAAAGGCCAGGCGGTGCAAACCCACTGCAAAGGGTAAAACAACAAACATCACATTGGAGCAGAAGAATGAGTATTTCCTTGAAGAAGTCAGGGATGCTGAAGCTTGGTCTGAGCCTGGTGGCTATGACCGTCGCAGCAAGCGTACAGGCTAAAACTCTGGTTTATTGTTCAGAAGGATCTCCTGAAGGCTTTAACCCGCAGCTTTTCACCTCTGGCACCACCTATGATGCCAGCTCCGTACCGATCTATAACCGCCTGGTCGAGTTCAAAACCGGTACGACTGAAGTGATCCCGGGCCTTGCTGAGAAGTGGGAAATCAGCGAAGACGGCAAAACCTATACCTTCCACCTGCGTCAGGGCGTGAAGTGGCAGGACAACAAAGAATTTAAACCGACGCGCGATTTTAACGCCGATGACGTGGTGTTCTCTTTCGATCGTCAGAAAAATGCCCAGAACCCGTACCATAAAGTCTCTGGCGGCAGCTATGAATACTTCGAAGGGATGGGTCTGCCGGATCTGATCTCCGAAGTGAAAAAAGTGGACGATAAAACCGTTCAGTTCGTGCTGACTCGCCCGGAAGCGCCGTTCCTGGCTGACCTGGCGATGGACTTCGCTTCTATTCTTTCCAAAGAATATGCTGACAACATGCTGAAAGCCGGTTCTCCGGAGAAAGTGGATCTGAACCCAATTGGTACCGGTCCGTTCCAGCTGCAGCAGTACCAGAAAGACTCCCGTATTCTGTATAAAGCATTCGAAGGTTACTGGGGCACCAAGCCGCAGATCGACCGTCTGGTCTTCTCCATTACGCCTGACGCTTCCGTGCGTTACGCCAAACTGCAGAAGAACGAGTGCCAGGTGATGCCGTACCCGAACCCGGCAGACATCGCGCGCATGAAGCAGGATAAAAACATCAACCTGATGGAGCAGGCGGGTCTGAACGTTGGCTACCTCTCTTTCAACACCGAGAAGAAACCGTTTGATGACGTGAAAGTCCGTCAGGCGCTGACCTACGCGGTAAACAAAGAAGCGATCATCAAAGCGGTTTATCAGGGCGCTGGCGTTGCCGCGAAAAACCTGATCCCGCCGACCATGTGGGGCTATAACGACGACGTTAAAGACTACACCTACGATCCTGAGAAGGCCAAAGCGCTGCTGAAGGAAGCTGGTCAGGACAAAGGCTTTACCGTTGAGCTGTGGGCTATGCCGGTACAGCGTCCATATAACCCGAACGCACGTCGTATGGCAGAAATGGTTCAGGCTGACTGGGCGAAAATTGGCGTTCAGGCCAAGATTGTGACCTACGAGTGGGGCGAGTATCTGAAACGCGCCAAAGCGGGTGAGCATCAGGCGGTGATGATGGGTTGGACCGGTGACAACGGGGATCCGGACAACTTCTTCGCGACCTTGTTCAGCTGTGCGGCAGCGAAAGACGGTTCCAACTACTCTCGCTGGTGCTACAAGCCGTTTGAAGACCTGATCCAGCCGGCGCGTGCGACCGACGATCACAACAAACGTATTGAACTGTACAAGCAAGCTCAGGTTGTTATGCACGACCAGGCTCCGGCTCTGATTGTTGCTCACTCCACCGTGTACGAACCAGTGCGTAAAGAAGTGAAAGGCTATGTGGTTGATCCATTAGGCAAACACCACTTCGAAAACGTCTCTGTCGAATAATTAAAAGCAATTAAGGAAGCGCTGCGCCCCGGTGTTGTTTAGGCCGGATAAGCGCAGCGCCCTCCGGCGTAATGCTTTACCCGCGATGCAGTTTGCGTGGGATAAGATTTGTGAGCAATACAGACTCACGGTTCCAGGCCGTGCGTCATTAGAGAGAATCCGGGTTATGTTGCAGTTCATTCTCCGACGTTTGGGACTCGTCATCCCCACGTTTATCGGTATCACTCTTCTCACCTTTGCCTTCGTCCATATGATCCCCGGCGATCCGGTTATGATCATGGCGGGTGAACGTGGGATCTCCCCTGAGCGTCATGCTCAACTGTTGGCTGAACTCGGTCTGGATAAGCCGATGTGGCAGCAGTACCTCCACTATATCTGGGGGGTTATGCATGGTGATCTAGGTATCTCACTGAAAAGCCGCTTACCGGTGTGGGAAGAGTTCGTACCTCGCTTCAAAGCAACGCTGGAACTCGGCGTCTGCGCGATGATTTTCGCCGTCGCAGTGGGTATCCCGGTGGGTGTACTTGCTGCCGTTAAGCGCGGCTCCATTTTCGATCACACGGCAGTTGGCCTGGCGCTGACCGGTTACTCTATGCCGATTTTCTGGTGGGGCATGATGCTGATCATGCTGGTTTCCGTGCAGTTGAACCTGACGCCAGTTTCTGGGCGGGTGAGCGACATGGTGTTCCTTGATGATTCCAATCCGCTAACCGGCTTTATGCTTATCGACACCGCCATCTGGGGTGAAGAGGGCAACTTTATTGATGCGTTGGCGCATATGATCCTGCCTGCGATGGTGCTGGGTACCATTCCTCTGGCGGTCATTGTGCGTATGACCCGTTCATCGATGCTGGAAGTGCTGGGTGAAGATTACATCCGTACCGCGCGCGCCAAAGGCCTGACTCGTATGCGCGTCATCATTATTCACGCTCTGCGTAACGCGATGCTGCCCGTGGTGACCGTTATCGGCCTGCAGGTTGGTACGTTGCTGGCCGGGGCGATCCTGACCGAAACCATCTTCTCGTGGCCGGGACTGGGGCGCTGGCTGATCGATGCGCTGCAACGCCGCGATTATCCGGTGGTGCAGGGCGGGGTGCTGCTGGTCGCGACGATGATTATCCTCGTCAACCTGCTGGTAGACCTGCTGTACGGCGTGGTGAACCCGCGTATTCGGCATAAGAAGTAAGGGGCCATCATGTCACAGGTTACTGAAAATAAAGTTATTGCTGCACCGGTGCCGATGACTCCGCTGCAGGAGTTCTGGCACTATTTTAAACGCAACAAAGGTGCGGTTGTTGGGCTGGTGTACGTTGTGGTGATGATCCTGATTGCGGTCTTTGCCAACGTCCTCGCACCCTACAACCCGGCAGACCAGTTCCGCGATACGCTGCTGGCTCCTCCCGCGTGGCAGGAAGGCGGTACCATGGCGCATCTGTTTGGTACTGATGATGTAGGCCGCGACGTGTTGTCCCGCCTGATGTACGGTGCGCGTCTGTCGCTGTTGGTCGGCTGTCTGGTGGTAGTACTCTCCCTGCTGATGGGCGTGGTTCTTGGGCTGATCGCCGGTTACTTTGGCGGGATTGTCGATAACGTCATCATGCGTGTGGTCGATATCATGCTGGCATTGCCGAGCCTGTTGCTGGCGCTGGTGCTGGTGGCGGTATTTGGCCCCTCGATTGGCAACGCCGCGCTGGCGCTGACGTTCGTGGCATTGCCGCACTATGTCCGTTTGACGCGCGCCGCCGTGCTGGTGGAGGTTAACCGCGACTACGTCACCGCATCTCGCGTGGCGGGAGCCGGCGCGATGCGCCAGATGTTCGTCAACATTCTTCCTAACTGTCTTGCGCCGCTGATTGTTCAGGCGTCGCTTGGCTTCTCTAACGCCATTCTCGATATGGCTGCCCTCGGCTTCCTGGGGATGGGCGCACAGCCGCCTACGCCGGAATGGGGCACCATGCTCTCTGACGTTCTGCAGTTTGCCCAAAGCGCCTGGTGGGTTGTGACCTTCCCGGGGCTGGCGATCCTGTTGACGGTGCTGGCATTTAACCTGATGGGTGACGGTCTGCGTGACGCGCTCGATCCCAAACTGAAGCAGTAAGAGGTTCGAGATGGCGTTATTAAATGTAGATAAATTATCGGTGCATTTCGGCGACGTAGGTTCCGAATTCCGCGCCGTAGACCGCATTAGCTACAGTGTGAATCAGGGTGAAGTGGTTGGCATTGTAGGAGAGTCCGGCTCTGGTAAGTCCGTCAGTTCGCTGGCGATTATGGGACTGATTGACTACCCAGGCCGCGTTATGGCCGAAAATCTGGAGTTTAATGGTCGCGACCTGAAGCGCATCTCTGAGAAAGAGCGTCGCCAGTTAGTGGGCGCGGAAGTGGCGATGATCTTCCAGGACCCGATGACCAGCCTTAACCCCTGCTACACCGTCGGCTACCAGATTATGGAAGCCATTAAAGTGCACCAGGGCGGCAACAAAAAAACGCGTGTTCAGCGGGCAATAGACCTGCTGACGCTGGTGGGGATCCCCGATCCGGCCTCGCGTCTGGATGTATATCCTCACCAGTTGTCCGGTGGGATGAGCCAGCGCGTGATGATCGCGATGGCGATAGCCTGTCGTCCGAAACTGCTGATTGCCGACGAACCGACAACGGCGCTGGATGTGACTATTCAGGCGCAGATCATCGAGCTACTGCTGGAATTGCAGCAAAAAGAGAACATGGCGCTGGTCTTAATCACGCACGATCTGGCGCTGGTGGCTGAAGCGGCACACAAAATCATCGTGATGTACGCCGGTCAGGTGGTAGAAACCGGAGCCGCGCAGGATATCTTTCGCGCGCCGCGTCATCCTTACACCCAGGCGCTGCTGCGCGCGCTGCCTGAGTTTGCTCAGGATAAAGCACGTCTGGCCTCGCTGCCGGGCGTGGTTCCCGGGAAATATGACCGCCCGAGCGGCTGTTTGCTGAACCCACGCTGCCCCTATGCGACCGACAAATGCCGCGCTGAAGAACCTGAACTGAACCTGCTGGAAGGCGGTCGTCAGTCGAAATGCCACTACCCACTTGATGATGCCGGGAGGCCTGGGCTATGAGTACGCAAAAGGCCACTTTGTCACAGCCGCTGTTGCAGGCTATTGATCTGAAAAAACACTACCCGGTGAAAAAGGGCATGTTCGCCCCGGAGCGCCTGGTGAAAGCGCTGGATGGCGTCTCCTTTACCTTAGAGCGTGGTAAAACGCTGGCGGTAGTAGGCGAGTCGGGCTGTGGGAAATCCACCCTTGGCCGCCTGCTGACGATGATTGAAGTCCCGACCGGCGGTGAGCTGTATTACCAGGGACAGGATCTGCTTAAGCACGACCCGCAGGCGCAAAAGCTGCGTCGGCAGAAAATCCAGATTGTATTCCAGAACCCGTACGGTTCCCTGAACCCGCGTAAGAAAGTGGGGCAGATTCTGGAAGAGCCGCTGCTGATCAACTCCACGCTCAGCAAAGAGGAGCGTCGTGAAAAAGCGCTGGCGATGATGGCGAAAGTGGGGCTGAAAACCGAACACTACGACCGCTATCCGCATATGTTCTCCGGCGGTCAGCGTCAGCGTATTGCCATCGCTCGCGGTCTGATGCTTGACCCGGACGTGGTGATTGCCGATGAACCGGTCTCAGCGCTGGACGTCTCGGTGCGTGCGCAGGTGCTGAATCTGATGATGGATTTGCAGCAGGAACTGGGGCTGTCATACGTCTTTATCTCGCACGACCTGTCGGTGGTCGAGCACATTGCCGATGAAGTGATGGTGATGTATTTAGGCCGCTGCGTGGAGAAAGGGACGAAGGACCAAATCTTCAATAATCCGCGTCATCCGTACACGCAAGCGCTGCTCTCCGCAACGCCGCGTCTGAACCCGGACGATCGCCGTGAGCGTATCAAGCTGACCGGTGAACTGCCAAGCCCGCTGAATCCGCCGCCGGGCTGCGCGTTTAACGCCCGCTGCCGTCGTCGCTTTGGTCCGTGTACCCAGCTTCAGCCGCAGTTGAAAGATTACGGCGGTCAACTGGTGGCTTGTTTTGCCGTTGACCAGGATGAAAACTCACAGCAATAAACCTGGGTTATGACCCGATAACCGGAGCCTTGTGCTCCGGTTTTTTTATATTTTCTCTTTACGTCCACAATGTGAGTCCTTTGGCAGAACATTATTCCACAGCGTCTAGAATGTAGTCAGATTCCCTCTAGTCACAAAAATATCTATTTCGCAGTTGCTAACTACCAGGAGCAAATGTGGTCACGATACGCTGGGATATTAAAACAATTGATCGTCTGTCGATGGTTGAGGATGTCCTGAAGGAATTTTCCTGCTGTGATATCAATATCATCTCCATGAAAGTCACGCCTGGGCGGATCCTGATTAAATCCTGGTGCCGCCAGCTACAGGATATTTCCTGTGTGCAATCCTGTTTAAGCCAGCGCGCCGATATTATTCATGTCGCTTACCTCTGTGAGGAGATAAGCGAACTGTCAACGCCGGAGCCGGAACGCCCGCGCTATTTCTCTGACATTATTTGCAGCAGCCAGAGCATGCACGCGCTTATCGAAAAGGCGATAAAAATTGCCGACAGCAAATATACCGTTCTGATCCGTGGCGATACGGGGACCGGTAAAGAGCTGCTGGCCCGGGCTATCCATAATTCCGGGCAGCGACGTTTTTATCCGTTTATTCCGGTCAACTGCTCTGCGCTACCTGAGTCGCTAATGGAGAGTGAATTCTTTGGCTATGAGAAAGGGGCTTTCAGCGGCGCGGATTGTAAAGGCAAAAAAGGGCTGTTTGAAATGGCCGATAAAGGCACCCTTTTTCTCGATGAGTTTGGCGAAATGTCGCTGAGCTTACAGGCTAAACTCCTGCGCGTGCTTCAGGATGGCGGGATTCGGCGCGTTGGCGGAGCGCATATTATTCCGGTCAATGTGCGCATTATTGTGGCAACCAATGCCAATCTGGAAGAGATGGTAGAACAACGTCTGCTGCGCGCCGATCTCTATTACCGCATCAACGTGCTTTCACTGACCATTCCACCTTTGCGCGAGCGTCCACAGGATATCAGCCTGCTGATTCGCCACTTTGTGCAGAAATACGCAAAGGAATTCCAGCGGCGGATCATTCTGGATAAAGCCTGTTTTGATGCCCTGCACCATCACACCTGGCCGGGAAACGTGCGCGAACTGGAAAATACCATTATTCGCCTGATGCTGATGGCGGAATCCGATGTTATTACGCGGGAAGAATTAGGGATGGTGAATTTGCCTGCCGTTGAGCGGGGCCCGACAGAACGTCCTTTTAAAGAGCAGGTTCTGTGTGCTGAACGCCAGCTCATTGAACAGATGGTGGAAGATAATGTGTCGTCACGGCATATCGCCAAAGCGCTGGGCGTGTCGCACACCACGGTGCTGAATAAAATTCGCGGCTATCAGCTGGAGAGTGTGAGTTAAGCGCCGCCAGCGTCTGACGGCGCGATATACGTGGGTTATTCAATCAGCTTCAATAAGGGCGACAGGCACAGCAGAATTCCGTACAGCAGGATCAACCAGGTTTTCAGTCCGCGCAGTTTTTCCAGTTGCGTTACTTTATAGATCAGGAAGAACGGAATAATACACGACACAATCCCGTAAAGCGGACTACCTAGCTGGAAGAACACCAGTACCGATACGCGAAATGACACCCAAATGACCAGGGTGATAACAATAAAGGTGCAAATACCCAGCGTAAGCACCAACGGATTAATTTTCTCAACGTCAATGACGCGGCTCAGAACGTTGAGAATAATACCTTTGATCGCTTCGTGGAATCCCAGATAAATACCAAAGAACGCGGTTAATACGGCGAAGATATTTAATACCGTTGAGGTGATATGAATAATCTGCCCAGGAATGACCTGAGCCGCCAGCGCCAGTGCTGAAATATTTTGTTCGAAAGCCGAAACGGCCTCTTCATGGCTAATGGAAAAGGTAAAAGAGAAGGAGAAAAACAGAATGACAGCAATCAGAGTAATGTAACTGATGCGATGCGTACGGATTGCCATACGCGTAGCCAGCACCCGGTCCGCCACCCGTTTGCGGTAGGCGATGTTCATTGGGTTCAACACCTGAATAAACACCGCCGAGAAGAAGCAGAACGGGATGGTTAGCAGTACATCACGAAAGAAGACCGATCCTTCAGGGAAGGCGCTGATATTAGCGAAGTTCCAGTGCGGAACCATCGCAAAACCAAATACGATGATGATACCCACTTTGACCACCACCATCGGACCGGAGATTTTGAACAGCAGTTTTTCTCCCCCGGAAGCAATGGCGACCAGCACGGCAAAAATGGCCACTTTATAGATTATCGACTGCGAAAGATCGGCCTCGGTCAAGCCGAAGGTTTTGATATATGAGGCGCTGTCAAAAACCACGGATAAGGAATAAATAAATATGCCGTGAATAATCATCAGAAAATAGATGACGCCAAGAAATACGCCCCAGTTTTTTCCCAGATAATGACTTATAATATCCGTGTAGTCATTACAGGTTTCGCTTTCTGATAATGTTTTTAAATAAATATCCTGCACAATATAAGTTGCCGGATAAGCAATAATAAAGGCAACGATAAATACCCAAATGCCTGTTAAGCCAATTTGTACCGGCATCAGTACCGTTCCGGCACCAATGGCCATGCCGATGCACAGTAATACCCAGCCAAAATCGTATTTCGTAAACGGTATTTTTTTTGAGAATGGTACGGCGGTTGCTGTATTGTTGCTTAATTGTAATGTGTTGTCCTGCATAGAACCCCCTGCCCAAAATACACGTTCTCCCCGAAAGAGGATCGCGTGTATTGCCAGACTGTTGTGCCTTGATTCTCAACAACCTGAACCGAACGACGTCGGTTCAGGCCATATTGGTCAGAATGTTGCCTTTCTGATGGCGTGTTCAAGGTCGTTAATAATATCTTCTGGATCTTCAAGACCCACAGAAAGACGGATAAGCCCGTCGGTAATACCTGCTTTGAGCCGTTCCTCAGGTGCAACGGGCGAATGTGTCATAGACGCTGGGTGCTGAATGAGGGTTTCGGTATCACCGAGACTGACCGCGAGGAGGCACAATTCTACAGAATTGATCATCCGCCTACCAGCCTCGAGGCCGCCGGCGATTTCGAAGCTGATAATTCCACCTGGCAGGCTCATTTGCCGCTGGCCCAGCTCATACTGCGGATGCGAAGTCAGGCCAGGATAATACACCCGAGTAATAGATGGATGCCCTTCGAGGAAGCGGGCGATTTTCAGCGCATTTTCACAGTGGCGTTCCATACGAATGCCCAGCGTTTTAACGCCGCGCAGTGTTAACCACGCATTGAAAGGACTCATGCAGCCGCCGGTGATATCTTTCAGGCCTACAAACCGCGCCTGGTCGATAAACTCCTGCTTACCAACAATGATGCCGCCAATCACATCCCCGTGACCGTTGATATATTTGGTGACGCTGTGAACCACAATATCCGCGCCCAGTTGCAAAGGCTGCTGACAGTACGGCGACATAAAGGTGTTATCCACCACCAGCAATGCGCCCTGTTGATGGGCGATACCGGCAACCGTCTCAATGTCGACCAGCGACAGCGTTGGGTTGGCGGGCGTTTCGATATACACAACTTTGGTTTCTGGTCGCATGGCGGCGCGGATTTCTTCAGGCTTTGCCGCGTCGACAAAGCTGACGTTAATCCCAAACTTCGGCATGCTGTGCGACAAAAACGCATGGGTGCAGCCGTAAATCGCGCTGGCGGAAACGATATGGTCACCCTGCTGGCAAAGCGTCAACAGCGTTGTGGTGATAGCAGAAATACCGGACGCGGTTGCCAACCCGGCTTCACCTCTTTCCAGTACAGCCAGCTTTTTCTCCAGCGCATCTGTGGTGGGGTTACCCAAGCGGGTGTAAATGTACCCGGACTCTTCGAGCGCAAAGCGGGCGGCACCTTGTTCGGCGCTGTCAAAAACAAACGTTGAGGTCTGGAAAATAGGCGTACTAAGCGCGCCAGTTGAAGGGTCGGGTTGTTGCCCCGCGTGAACGATCTGGGTGTTGAATCCGTAAGTACGACAGTCAGACATGATATCTCCTTTAATTCGGAACAGAACAGCTCACAGTCAAATAGCAATCGCTGTGCCAGAAAATGAACTGATAGATATCAATGTGTTATGTTTTTGTCTGAACTAATGGTCGGCAGGAATGTTGCCAACTGGAAAGAATCTTTCCAGCGTGCTGGTAAGAAAATGGGTGAATTGCGAGGTGCTACGCAGAGCGCAATATTGCGCAGTGATATGGCAAGTGGGCTGCCGTAGAATCAGCGGCAAGCCGGGAATTCCCGGTGAGGCGCAATGTTGCGGGGGCTTGATCCCCGGCGGCATCGGTTGCTGGAAAGAGAAAACCCCCGCACGTTGTTCGGTATAAACCTGGCAACAAAACGGGGGCTGACTTGAACCTGAACAACTCAAGGATAGCCGTGAACAGTTGCCATTGCAACACAGGCGGCTATATGACGCTCGCACAGTTAGGCGTGGCCTTCTGGCACGATTTAGCGGCTCCAATCATCGCTGGCACCATTGCCAGCCTGATTGTGAGCTGGCTGCATAACAGAAAGTAATGCGCTTTGTAGGCGTCTGCCTGCCGTGATGGCAACATGCGCCCGAACCAGGCCGCAGGGGGCGACCTTGCGGCCTTTTTCGGCTTAAATGCAGATAAATCTCGTCGCCAGGTGCCTATCCTGTCGCGATAATGCACGCTGGGAAGTTTTCAGATACCGCCTCTCTTAATACCGCTACGATCGGGTATACTCTGACGGCAGTTTCGTCTATCCGTGGAGAGTCAGTTTGCGTGTCAGTCGCTCGTTAACAATTAAGCAGATGGCAATGGTTGCGGCCGTTGTTATGGTGTTCGTTTTTATTTTTTGCACCGTTTTGTTGTTCCATCTGGTCCAGCAAAACCGCTATAACACGGCTACGCAACTGGAAAGTATCGCTCGCTCCGTCCGTGAGCCTCTGTCGGACACTATCCTGAAAGGGGATATTCCCGAAGCGGAAGCCATTTTAAAAAGTATTCGGCCAGCGGGTGTAGTCAGTCGCGCCGATGTGGTGCTGCCCAATCAGTTTCAGGCGTTGCGGATGAGTTTTATCCCTGAACGCCCCGTTCCTGTTACGGTGACTCGCCTGTTTGAGCTTCCGGTACAAATTTCGCTGCCGATCTATTCTCTTGAGCGTTCAGCTAACCCGCAACCGCTGGCGTATCTGGTACTGCAGGCGGATTCGTACCGCATGTACAAATTCGTGATGAGTACGCTCTCGACGTTAGTGACCATTTACTTACTTTTGTCGTTAATACTGACCGTCGCCATCTCCTGGTGCATTAACCGCTTGATTGTGCACCCCTTACGTAAAATTGCCCGTGAGCTGAACGATATCCAACAGCAGGATCTGATTGGCTATCAACTGGCATTGCCGCGTCTACATCAGGATGATGAGATTGGTATGCTGGTGCGTAGCTACAATCTTAATCAGCAGTTGATTCAGCGACATAGCGAAGAGCAAAGCGACTTTGCAATGCGTTTCCCGGTTTCCGAACTGCCCAATAAGTCGTTTTTAATGGGGTTGCTGGAGCAGGTTGTTACCCGCCAGCAGACGACGGCGCTGATGATTGTCACCTGCGAAACCCTACGTGACACCGCGGGGGTGTTAACTGAAACTCAGCGGGAAATCCTGCTGCTTACGCTGGTCGAAAAACTCAAGTCGGTATTAGCCCCCAGGATGGTGCTTTCCCAGGTGAGTGGCTATGACTTTGCCATCATCGCCCATGGCGTAAAAGAACCCTGGCACGCTATTACTTTAGGTCAGCAAGTACTCACTATCGTTAACGAGCGATTACCTATTCAGGGTATTCAACTGCGTCCTACCTGCAACATTGGGGTAGCAATGTTCTATGGTGATTTGACCGCAGAACAGCTTTACCGCCGCGCCCTGTCGGCCGTGTTAACCTCGCGCCATAAGGGTAAAAATCAAATTCAGTTCTTTGATCCGTTACAGATGGAAGAGGCGCAGCAGCGTTTGACGGAAGAGAACGATATTCTTACCGCGCTGGATAATCGTCAGTTCGCGCTTTGGATGCAGCCGCAGGTGGAAATGTCCAGCGGTAAGGTATTGAGCGCAGAAGCATTATTGCGGATGCAGCAGCCGGACGGAAGCTGGGAGCTGCCCGAAGGGTTAATCGACAGGATTGAGTCCTGCGGTCTGATGGTGACGGTTGGTTACTGGGTGTTGGAAGAGACGTGTCGCCAGCTGTCAGCGTGGCAGGAACGGGGTCTGATGCTGCCGCTGTCGGTGAATTTGTCCGCACTACAGCTAATGCACCCGAGTATGGTCTCGGACCTGCTGGAGTTGTTAAACCGCTATCGGATCAAGCCTGGTACGTTGATCCTGGAAGTGACTGAAAGCCGACATATCGATGATCCCCACGCCGCGGTGGCCATTTTGCGCCCATTGCGTAATGCGGGAGTACGTATCGCACTGGATGACTTTGGCATGGGGTAT
Organism: Citrobacter sp. Cpo148; assembly: GCF_030332375.1. Classification (NCBI taxonomy): domain Bacteria; kingdom Pseudomonadati; phylum Pseudomonadota; class Gammaproteobacteria; order Enterobacterales; family Enterobacteriaceae; genus Citrobacter; species Citrobacter sp. Cpo148. The sequence goes on along the minus strand of NZ_JAOWHY010000050.1, from coordinate 222,284 downwards.
GCGGGCCTGCGACAGCTGCAGCACATGAAGTCGCTACCGGTGGATGTCCTCAAAATCGATAAGATGTTTGTCGACGGAGTACCTGAGGATTGCAGCATGATCTCCGCCATCATTCAGTTGGCCCACAGCCTTAATTTGCAGATGATCGCCGAAGGTGTCGAAACCGAAGCGCAGCGTGAATGGCTATCACAAGCCGGGGTGGAAGTGGCACAAGGGTTCCTGTTTGCCCGACCGGTTCCGGCAAATATCTTCGAAGAACGTTATCTGGCGCCGGAAAGCGCTGATTACAAAAGTTAAAAAAGGTCTCGCTTGTGCGAGCCAGCTCAAAATTTTTAACATTTTTGTATCAATTATGATCCAGGTACATTTCTGTCAAGTTGTGTGGGTGTTACTTTAAGGCCGCAGGTTAAACAAAACCTTACAAGACCTGTGGTTTTTACTTTAAGGACACCCTATGAAAACCTCTATATTCAAAAGCCTTTACTTTCAGGTCCTGACAGCGATTGCCATTGGTATTCTCCTTGGCCATTACTACCCTGAATTAGGCGCCCAAATGAAACCGCTTGGTGATGCCTTCGTTAAGCTCATCAAGATGGTCATCGCACCTGTCATCTTCTGTACTGTCGTTACCGGCATTGCAGGCATGGAAAGTATGAAAGCCGTAGGCCGCACCGGTGCGGTTGCACTGCTTTATTTTGAAGTGGTCAGTACGATTGCGCTGATCATCGGTCTTATCATTGTTAACGTGGTGCAACCCGGTGCCGGGATGAACGTCGATCCGGCGACGCTGGATGCCAAAGCGGTTGCGATTTACGCCGAACAGGCAAAAGACCAGGGGATCGTAGGTTTCCTGATGGATATTATCCCGGCGAGCGTCATTGGCGCGTTTGCCAGCGGTAACATCCTGCAGGTATTGCTGTTTGCAGTAATGTTTGGTTTTGCGCTGCATCGTCTGGGCAGCAAGGGCCAGATGATTTTCAACGTGATTGAAAGTTTCTCGCAGGTTATTTTCGGCATCATCAATATGATCATGCGCCTGGCGCCTATCGGTGCTTTCGGTGCTATGGCCTTTACCATCGGTAAATATGGCGTCGGAACGCTGGTGCAACTGGGTCAGCTAATCATCTGCTTCTACATCACCTGTATTCTGTTTGTGGTGCTGGTGCTGGGTTCAATTGCGCGCGCAACCGGCTTCAGTATCTTTAAATTCATCCGCTATATCCGTGAAGAGCTGCTGATCGTTCTGGGTACTTCTTCTTCCGAGTCTGCGCTGCCGCGTATGCTCGATAAGATGGAAAAACTGGGCTGTCGGAAGTCTGTTGTCGGATTGGTTATACCCACGGGCTACTCGTTTAACCTTGATGGGACATCAATCTATCTGACGATGGCGGCGGTGTTTATCGCTCAGGCGACCAACAGCCACATGGATATCTTCCATCAGATAACCCTGTTGGTGGTGCTCCTGCTCTCCTCAAAAGGTGCAGCGGGTGTGACCGGGAGTGGCTTCATTGTTCTGGCCGCGACTATCTCTGCAGTGGGGCATTTACCGGTTGCTGGCCTGGCACTGATTCTTGGTATTGACCGCTTCATGTCTGAAGCCCGTGCGCTGACCAACCTGATTGGTAACGGTGTTGCAACTGTCGTTGTGGCTAAATGGGTGAAAGAATTGGATACCAAAAAGCTGGATGACACGCTGAATAATCGTGCGCCGGATGGCAAAACGCACGATTTATCCTCTTAATCTCGTCACTTATGCCCGTAGTCCCTTCCAGGACTGCGGGCGTTTGCGCATAATTACCCCCTGTGCCTGAAACCGTCGATTCGGCGGCTCGGGATTTTTTCACTTCTTCCGTGACATTTTTATGTTCTCGCGGTCTAACACGAAGTGTTTTTAACGTCATATTCAGAGAGTCCTTTCGAGGGCTGTCTTTTTATTTCCAGGATAGTTGATCAGGGGTTCACATGCAGGGCACAAAAATTCGACTTTTAGCGGGCGGCTTGCTGATGATGGCCACTGCCGGCTATGTGCAGGCAGATGCGCTCCAGCCTGATCCAGCGTGGCAACAGGGCACGCTGGCAAATGGTTTACAGTGGCAAGTGTTAGCCACTCCCCAGCGTCCGAGCGACCGTATTGAGGTTCGCTTGCTGGTCAATACCGGTTCACTCACCGAAAGTGCGCAACAGAGTGGTTTCAGCCATGCGATCCCGCGTATCGCGCTGACGCAAAGCGGTGGCCTCGATGCCACGCAAGCCCGTTCACTGTGGCAGCAGGGGTTCGATCCCAAACGTCCCATGCCGCCGGTTATCGTTTCCTATGATTCAACGCTGTATAACCTCAGTCTGCCTAACAGCCGTAACGACCTACTGAAAGAGTCACTTTCTTATCTGGCAAATATCTCCGGTAAACTGAGCATCACCTCTGAAACGGTCAATCATGCGCTGAATAGCGAAGACATGGTTGCAACCTGGCCGTCAGATACCAAAGAAGGGTGGTGGCGTTACCGTCTGAAGGGATCGACCCTGTTGGGGCACGATCCCGCCGATCCGCTGAAAACGCCGGTAGACGCGTCGAAAATTCAGTCTTTCTACCAGAAATGGTATACCCCGGACGCGATGACGCTGATCATCGTCGGTAACGTTGATGCACGCAGCGTAGCTGAGCAAATCAATAAAACCTTTGGCGAGTTAAAAGGAAAACGCGAAACGCCTGCACCGGTTCCCACGCTCTCTCCGCTGCGAGCTGAAGCCGTGAGTATTATGACCGATGCGGTACGCCAGGATCGCCTGTCTATTATGTGGGATACGCCGTGGCAGCCGATCCGTGAATCTGCCGCGCTGTTACGTTACTGGCGCGCTGATTTAGCTCGTGAGGCGCTGTTCTGGCACATTCAGCAAGAGCTAACCAAAAACAATGCCAAAGACATTGGCCTCGGATTTGACTGCCGGGTGCTGTTCCTGCGCGCGCAGTGCGCGATTAACGTTGAGTCGCCGAACGATAAGCTGAACGCCAATCTGGGTACGGTTGCGCGTGAGCTGGCGAAAGTGCGTGATAAGGGACTGCCGGAAGAAGAGTTCAATGCGTTGGTAGCGCAAAAGAATCTTGAACTGCAGAAGCTGTTTGCCACCTATGGTCGTACCGATACCGATATTTTGATCAGCCAGCGTTTGCGCTCGCTGCAAAATCAGGTGGTGGATATTGCGCCTGAACAGTACCAGCGTTTACGCCAGAGCTTCCTCAACAGCCTGAGCGTTGAGATGCTGAATCAGGACCTGCGTCAGCAGCTGTCGCAAGATATGGCGTTAATTCTGCTGCAGCCGAAGGGTGAACCTGAATTCAATATGAAGGATCTGCAGGCGACGTGGGATAGCATTATGGCGCCCGTTACCGCAGCTGCAACGTCTGTTGAAACGGATGAATCACACCCTGAAGTGACGGATATCCCGCCTGTACAGTAAAGGGTATCGTAACCTGTAGGCCGGGCAAGTGAAGCGCTCCCTGCTTACCCAGTGCCGGATGCGGCGTTAACGCCTTATCCGGCCTACAGGAACAATAAATTATTGCGGCATGGCGTCGCGGGGGATAATCGCCCCACGATGCTGAATGACGGTGCTTGCCGTCAGGTGGCCTCGTTTTGCGGCTTCGGCGGCATCGCCACCGGTCAGACGGACCGCCAGATACCCGGCGCTGAAGGAGTCTCCGGCCGCAGTGGTATCGATCACTTTCTCTTTCGGTAGTTTAACTGCCGGAACGTCGATCAGTTCTTCGCCTGCAATGGAAACCAGGCAAGAGTCTGCGCCGCGCTTCACAACCACTTCCTGAACGCCAGCTGCGTGAGTACGGGCAATCACCTCGGCAACGGGTTTTTCACCCCACAGTGCGTCTTCATCGTCCAGCGTCAGGAATGCGATATTGGTGCATTCCAACATCTGCTGATACACCTGCTGGGTTTCTTCTTTGCTGCTCCACAGACGTGGGCGGTAGTTATTGTCAAAAATGACCTTTCCGCCGTTGGCACGGCATTCACGCAGCAATGACAGCAGCTTGTCACGGCTTGCCGGGCTTAAAATCGCCAGGCTGATTCCGCTCAGATATAAGTAGTCAAATGTCGCCAGCTCTTCGCAAATCGCGGCAGACTGCTCGCTCTCCAGCCAGAATTTTGCGGCGGCTTCATTACGCCAGTAATAGAAGGTGCGCTCGCCAGTGCTGTCGGTCTCAATGTAGTAGAGACCTGGCAGGCGGTTTTCCATGCGCTGGGTTAATGAAGTGTCTACGTTTTCACCCTGCCAGGACTCCAGCATTTGTTGGCTAAAACTGTCGGTACCCAGTGCAGTCACATAGTGTACGGAAAGTGCCGCCGCATCGACCTGACGGGCGATATAAACGGATGTATTCAACGTGTCGCCACCGAATCCGCGCTGAACGTCAGCGCCTTTCTGTGACAGCTCAATCATGCATTCGCCAATCACGGCAATCTTTCTGGACATAGTCGTAACCTGCTCTGAAAAAAATTAGCGTTAGTGTGCGCTGTGGGTGTTAAGTGGTCAACTATATTAAAACATCGTTCCATTATTTTTTTGAGCCAGCACGTGTTCTGCGTTGTTTTTGCCGCTTAGTTTTTATTTTTGCGCACAGCTGAACGTAAAGTTCTTCGTCTGAGCGCCGATAACCTTTGACGAGTCCGGTCAGTCACACTCTTATTTACAGGACATCTCAGATGATAAAGCAGGTTACCCAGCAGCTCATTACGCCCGATGCGAGTATTGAAAGCTTGCTGGAAAGACGCTATTGGCTGCAGTGCGAGCGTGCTTACACCTACCAGCCAATTTACCAGACCAACGGACGGCTGATGGCCGTTGAACTGCTGACCGTCGTGAGCCATCCTGATAACCCTTCCCAACGTATTGCACCAGACCGCTATTTTGCTGAAGTGGCTGTACAGCATCGTGTTGATGTAGTGAAAGAGCAACTTCTGCAGCTTGAGCTGAAAGGGGGCTTTTTCAGAGCCAACAACCTGCTGGCTTCAGTGAATGTCGATGGACCAACACTCATTGCGATGCGTCAGGATCCCGAAATCCTGAAAATCATTGAAGGCCTGCCGTGGCTGCGTTTTGAGCTGGTGGAACATATCCGCTTGCCGAAGGGGTCGTCGTTCGCCTCAATGTGCGAGTTCGGCCCGCTCTGGCTGGATGACTTTGGTACCGGAATGGCGAACTTCTCGGCGCTTAGTGAAGTGAGTTATGACTATATCAAAGTGGCGCGGGATCTGTTCGTCATGCTGCGCAAGACGCCGGAGGGACGTAATCTCTTCACACTACTATTACAGCTCATGAACCGCTATTGCCGCGGTGTCATTGTCGAAGGTGTTGAAACGCTGGAAGAGTGGCGCGATGTGCAAAACTCACCGGCTTTCGCTGCGCAAGGCTATTTTCTCTCTCGTCCAGTGCCTCTGGATACGCTTGAAGAGGTGATCCTGTCGCTTTGATGAGGGCGTAGTGCACCTCCTTTTCATCCTGCTGGACTATCTTTAGGACAGGCAAGGAAGGAAGTAAGGAGGTTAGACATGACGAGAACAGGTAAAATAACCACTTCAGTAATAGGGGTTTTCTTGTTGTTGATCGTCGTACTCATCATTGTGATTGCGACATTTGACTGGAACCGGCTCAAACCGACCATCAACCAGAAAGTCTCTACAGAACTCAACCGGCCCTTTGCTATACGGGGTGACCTGGGCGTGGTTTGGGAACGCCAGAAGCAGGAAACTGGCTGGCGTAGCTGGGTTCCGTGGCCACATGTTCATGCTGAAGATATCATCCTCGGCAACCCGCCGGACATTCCCGACGTCACCATGGTGCATCTTCCGCGTGTTGAAGCTACGCTCGCCCCGCTGGCACTGCTGACAAAAACCGTCTGGCTCCCGTGGGTCAAGCTGGTCAAACCCGATGCGCGGCTGATCCGCCTGTCGGAGAAAAACAATAACTGGACCTTTAACTTAGCTGGACACGAAAACCGCGATCCTGATGCGCCGCCATCAGCATGGTCTTTCCGGCTGGATAACATTCTGTTCGACCAGGGACGTATCGCCATTAACGATAAGGTGACGAAGTCGGAGATTGAGATCCTGGTCGATCCGCTGGGTAAACCGTTGCCCTTTAGCGAAGTAACCGGCGCAAAAGGTAAAGAGAGCAACGCCCGCGTCGAGGACTACGTGTTTGGGCTGAAAGCGCAAGGACGATATAACAGCGAACCGCTAAGCGGTAGCGGAAAAATAGGCGGAATGCTGGCGCTGCGTGGTGAAGATACGCCTTTCCCGATTCAGGCTGATTTCCGTTCGGGCAATACGCGCGTAGCGTTTATCGGCACGATAAACGATCCGATGAACATGGGCGGGGCGGATCTGCGGCTTAAATTCTCGGGAGATTCGCTAGGGGATTTGTACGATTTGACCGGCGTACTGCTCCCGGATACGCCGCCGTTTGAAACCGACGGACGTCTGGTGGCGAAAATTGACCCGGAAAAATCCTCTGTTTTTGATTATCGCGATTTCAATGGCCGTATTGGCGACAGCGATATTCACGGAACGCTGGCCTACACCACCGGTAAGCCGCGACCCATGCTGAAGGGCGATGTGGAATCACGCCAGCTGAGGCTGGCCGATTTGGGGCCGCTGATCGGGGTGGATTCAGGCAAAGGGGCGGAACGGGCAAAACAATCTGAACAGCGCAAAGGTGAGAAGAGCGTTCAGCCAGCGGACAAGGTCTTGCCGTATGACCGTTTTGAAACCGATAAATGGAACGTGATGGACGCTGACGTGCGTTTCAAAGGACGGCGTATTGAGCATGGCAGTAGCCTGCCGATCAGCGATCTCTCCACTCATATCATCCTGAAAAATGCCGACCTGCGCCTGCAACCGCTGAAATTTGGTCTTGCGGGAGGCAGCATTGTCTCCAGCATCCATCTGGAAGGGGATAAAAAGCCGATGCGGGGACAGGCGGATATTCAGGCGCGGCGGCTGAAGCTAAAAGCGCTGATGCCCGATGTGGAACTGATGCAGAAAACGCTCGGTGAAATGAACGGGGACGCCCGGTTTAGCGGAAGTGGAAACTCGGTAGCGGCGCTGCTGGGTAACAGCAATGGCAACCTGAAACTGCTGATGAATGACGGCTTGATCAGCCGGAATCTGATGGAAATTGTGGGCTTGAATCTGGGGAACTATCTTGTCGGGCAGATATTTGGTGATGACGAAGTGCGGGTGAACTGCGCGGCGGCGAATCTGGATATTGTTAACGGCGTGGCGCGTCCGCAGATTTTTGCTTTCGACACGGAAAACGCAGTCATTAATGTCACTGGTACGGCGAGCTTTGCGTCGGAGCAACTGGATTTAACCATCGATCCGGAGAGCAAAGGGATTCGTATTATTACTCTGCGTTCGCCGCTGTATGTTCGCGGCACCTTTAAGAATCCGCAGGCTGGCGTGAAGGCCGGACCGCTGATTGCGCGCGGTGCGGTTGCTGCCGCATTAGCCACGTTAGTCACTCCTGCGGCGGCCTTGTTGGCACTGATTTCGCCGTCAGAGGGTGACGCGAATCAGTGCCGGACGATCCTGTCACAGATGAAGAAGTGATGTCTGGCCGGATGTTTATCCGGCCTGGATTTCATGTTCAACCCAGGCCGGATAAGGTGGTTACGCCGCATCCGGCAAAAAAATTACAACGACTGATGGCGGGTTTCGTGGGTCAGCAGCAGTGCAATCAGCGTTAACGCCGCCATCGATGCCAGATACGTACCAACAGCCGCCAGACCATAATTCGCCTGCAACCATGCAGCGATGTATGGGGCAACCGATGCGCCGAGAATCGACGAAACGTTGTACGAGAACGACGCCCCCGTGTAGCGCACTTCGGTCGGGAACAGCTCCGGCAGCAGTGCGCCCATCGGACCAAATGTCAGACCCATCAGGCTTAAGCCCAGCAACAGGAAGGCGAACACCAGCACCGGATTGCCAGAGCCGAGCAGCGGTTTAAAGGCAAACAGCGCAAACAGAATGATCAGCGTGGTGATGATAAGCATGCTCTTGCGGCGACCAAACGCATCGGCCAGCAGGCCCGCCACCGGTACCATGACGCCAAAACCAATGACCGCCATCATCAGCATCCACAACACTTCATTACGCGGCAGGCCAAGCCCTACAGGCGCTGCGGCGGTACTGAACGTCATCGAATAGACGGTCATGATATAGAACAGCGTATAGGTCGCCAGCATGATGAACGTGCCGAGGATCGTCACGCGAACATGTTTTGTCAGTAGAGTACCCAGCGGGATTTTCACCTGTTTTTTCGCCGCAGCTACTTTGGCGAAAACCGGGGATTCATGCAATGAAACGCGGACGTACAGACCGATAATCACCAGCACCGCGGAGAAGATGAACGGTACGCGCCAGCCCCAGCTCATGAACTGTTCGTCGGTCAGCAGCCAGGAGAGCAGCAGAAAGGTACCGTTGGCGAAGAAGAAACCGATAGGCGCGCCCAGCTGCGGAAATGATCCGTACAGCGCGCGTTTGCGCGGTGGCGCGTTTTCCGTCGCCAGCAACGCTGCGCCGCCCCATTCACCGCCCAGACCTAAACCCTGGCCAAAACGCGCCAGCGCCAGCAGCAGTGGGGCGAAAATGCCGATAGTTTCATAGCCCGGCAGCAGACCAATGACGACTGTCGAGATCCCCATGGTAAGCAGTGAAGCAACCAGCGTGACTTTACGGCCGACGCGATCGCCGAAATGTCCGAACACCGCGGAACCGATTGGTCGGGCCACAAAGGCGATAGCAAAAGTGGCGAGGGACTGTAGCGTAGCCGCGGTCGGATCCCCCTGCGGGAAGAAGATATGCGGGAACACGATCACCGCGGCGGTGGCGTAAATATAGAAGTCGAAGAACTCAATGGCGGTGCCAATGAGCGAGGCGACGACAACTTTATTGCGCGAGTTGACCGGGGTGTGTTCCTGTTCGTTGTCGAGTGTTGTGGCTGTTGCTTGCATAATATTTTCTTATTTTTGGCCGAACGAAAGGTCATATTACGCACAGCAAAAGAGACATTTCAATCTGTAACAAACTTTGAGATTGGTCAAAAACAGAGCAAAAAGGGGATAATTTTTAGGCTTGAGATTTCACTTCCATGAAATGCTTCACACAATTTAAAACTTGGATGATAAAACTGGTTTTTGGTTAAATAAAAGTTACGGGTTGGATTTATTCACTAAATCAGTGAGAACAGGCGGCATTATAATTGCCGGATGGCGCTACGCTTATCCGGCCTACAAAACTCTCCCGTAGGCCAGATTAGCGCAGCGCCATCCGGCCAGTTAACAAAGATTAGCGGTGTGTTTTCCCCGGCATACGCGGGTCGTCTTTGTATTCCGCCGTGGCAATCCAGGCTGCGCAAAACAGGGTCAGACGAGCGAAGAAGTAGAAGAACGCCATCAGTCCAAGCACGGAACCAAATGCCGCGCCTGACGGCGACTGCACCAGTGATGGCAGCGTATACGTCATGATCATTTTGATGACTTCAAACCCCAGCGCCGCGATAAAGGTACCGCGTATGAGCGCTTTTTTACGCGGTCGGTGACGCGGTAGCCGCCAAAAAATCCAGAAGAACAGCAGGTAGTTGGCGAAAATAGAGATGGTCAGGCCGATCAGCCGCCAGGCGGGCTTCAGCCATTCGATACCGTCGAGATACAGCGCAGAGATAATCATCTGCTGGGCGGAACCGGCGATAGAGGTAATGGACAGAGTAACAATCAGTGCAACCAGTAAGCCAATCAAGGAAACAAAATCACGCAGATATTTGACCCAAATTTTTTCCTGATCCTGCGGCGTACGTTCCCAAACATCCCGCGACTGGGCACGAATCGCTTCGCGCAGGTTCCCCATCCAGTTAATGCCGGAATAGAGCGCGATACCCAGCCCAACCAAACCTACGGTCGTACGCTGCTGAACGGCGGTATTGATGGTGTTTTTCAGCGTAGAGGCGAGCGTCGGATCGCTGACGTTCAGCAGAATCTTGCTGAAGATATCCTGCAACAGCGTAGGGTGCGAAGCGAGAATAAAACCCGCGGCGGCAAACGACACCATCAGGATTGGGATCATCGACAGAAACGAGAAGTAGGTAATGGCGGCACCAAACTGATTTCCCATACGATCGTTAAACCGCTCTGCGGCACGAATAAGATGGGCGATGATGGGCTGGCGTTGAATTTTATCGGCGAAGGTCAGCGCGGTTTTCAGCGCCTGGTTCGCTTTAGCGTTTTTCTCCGGCGCGGCGGAGGCTGGTTTATGTTCTGGCGTAGGGTGTTTTGCGTCTTGTTCCTGCGTCATCCGATCGGTTGTCCTTATTTTGTTCACTCATGACATTATAGCCTGCTCAGGGGCGCATCCTGAAAAATGGACTAATCCACATAGTCTTTCATCACGCCAGTCAGCCATTCCATAAACAGATGTACCCGGCGGGAGAGGTTGCGCCGATGCGGATAAAGCAAAGAGACTGGCATTGGCTCGGCGCGATATTGCGGCAACACTTCGACCAGCGTACCGGCGCGCAGGGCATCACGCACGCCAACGCGCGGCACCTGAATAATGCCCAGACCGGCAAGGCATGCCGCGTGATAGGTTTCGGTACTGTTTACCGTTAGCATGCCGCCGGTTTTAACCCATTGCGTGCCGTTTTCTGTCGCCACTTCGAAACCTTGCGCACGCGTTCCCAAATTGACCGAGTAATGCACCACTGCATGCGAGGCAAGATCCTCCAGATTTTCCGGATAACCAAAGCGGGCGAGGTATTGCGGGCTGGCGCAGTTAATCTGCGTGAGTTTCCCCAGCGGGCGCGCAATCAGCCCTGAATCTTTCAGCGTACCCACGCGTACCACACAGTCGAAACCTTCGCGGACCAAATCCACCAGACGGTCGCTGCTGCTGAGTTCGAGTTCCAGGCCCGGATACTGATGCAAAAAGCTCGGTAAGCGGGGCATCACCAGGTTTCTTGCTACACCGACCGGCATATCAACGCGCAGCTTGCCGCTGATGCTGGACGGATCGTGATGGAACAGCCCATCCAGCTCATCCAGATTACTCAACAGATCTTTCGCGCGTTCGTAATAGATCATGCCGTCTTGCGTGAGCTGAACGCGGCGTGTTGTGCGGTGCAACAACTGCGTGCCCAGATGATTTTCCAGAGCCTGGATCTGGCGCGATACGCTACCTTTAGGAAGTCCGAGGGTGTCTGCGGCACGCGAAAAGCTCTCCAGTTCTGCGACGCGGATGAACAACTGCATTGCGTGAATTTTATCCATTCTCATGCCCTATTGTTGTTCTAAATGAAACAGTAATGCGCAGTTAGCAGTATTTATTGTTCTTCTATCACCTAATAAGCTTTGTCTCAATCTTCACAACACCTGAAATGAGGTTTCTTATGACGCAACGTATCGCATTGGTGACTGGCGGCGGCCGTGGACTCGGTAAAAACGCGGCGCTGAAGCTAGCGAGTAAAGGAATCGGTATTATCCTGACGTGGAACAGCAATGAAAAAGAAGCGCAGCAGGTTGTGGATGAAATACGCCAATCTGGCGGTAAAGCGGCGGCATTACCGTTGAATGTCGGTGATATTTCTACATTCCCTCAGTTTGTTCAACAGGTGCAGGGAACGTTACAAACGCAGTGGCAAAGTAACGTGTTTGATTATTTATTGAACAATGCCGGAATCGGCATTAACGCACCGTATCCGGCATTTACTGAAGCGCAATTTGACCAACTTTTGAACATCCATTTTAAGGGCCCCTTTTTCCTGACGCAGAGCCTGCTACCGCTGATGAACAAAGGTGGTCGCATCCTCAATGTCTCGACCGGGCTTGCCCGCTTTGCGCTACCGGGTTACAGCGCATACGCAGCCATGAAAGGTGCGATGGAAGTGTTAACCCGTTATCAGGCAAAAGAGCTGGGAGAGCGCGGCATAACGGCGAATATTATTGCGCCAGGCGCAATAGAAACGGATTTTAGCGGCGGAAATGTGCGGGATAATGCGCAATTGAATGCGTACATTGCATCGCAAACGGCGCTGGGACGCGTTGGTTTGCCGGATGATATCGGCGATGCCATTGCTGCGCTGCTTAGCGATGAACTGGCCTGGATGACGGCACAGCGTATCGAGGTATCCGGCGGAATGTTCCTGTAAACCCATAAGGTGCTTATTCAACAGGTCACGGCATGCGTTGAATAAGCACTTAATGCTAGATTGTATTTTGTAACAGATTTATCCATTGTCGTAGATATCTTATTTTTAGCTAAAAATATAAAATCATATTAATTAATATTCATTGTCTTATCATGAGCGTCGAATATTAAGACTTTCCCTAATTTTCGAACCTGTTTTTGCTCCTTTGTATGATCCTTCGGGTTGAGCTGTAACTATTCATAACTTCTGCTTCTTTCTTCTCCGTCTATCGGTAAAATGGCCCCCCGCCAAATGGTGACTTCTTATTTTACCCTATGGGTAATACCCTTCCGCATGTTAAGGCTAATATCCTATTCGGATGGAGATAAATAATGCAGGTAGTAATGTTTGACAGGCAGTCAATATTTATTCATGGAATGAATGTAAGTTTGCAGCAACGTATTCCAGGAGTGGATGTTCAGGGTGTCAGTCAGGCAGATGAACTTTGGCTGACGCTGGAAGATAAACCCGAGGCATTAGTTATATTGGATGGCGACCTTGATGCTGAGTTCTGCTGTAGCTTGCTGCAACAGATAGCAGAGCGCTTTGCGATGGTGAAGGTGCTGGTGACCGCAACGGACTGCCGTAAAAAATGGCTGCTAGAGGTCACTAAACTGAACGTGCTGGCCATTGTTCCGCGCGATTCTGACGCGGAAACCTTTACGCTGGCCCTCAATAGCGTCGCGATGGGTATGATGTTTATCCCCAGAGACTGCATAACCGCTACCGAAAGCGGTGGGCAAAATATCAGATTGCTCAGCGCGCGTCAGCGGGAGATTTTGACCATGCTGGCCGCCGGAGAATCTAATAAACAAATTGGTCGACTGTTAAATATCAGTACCGGAACGGTAAAAGCCCATCTTGAATCGTTGTACCAGCGCCTGGAGGTAAAAAACCGTACGCAGGCGGCAATGATGTTAAACAACACCATTTACTAGGAACATATTTCACAGTCAGAATATTTCTGGCTGTGAAATAAACACCGGCCAGATATTTTTAGCGCAAAATTGGGTAATTCCCACACTGAATATCCACGTAATTAATGCTTCCAGCTGAAACCTGTCTTTTATTTGCGTCATTTCCTTATGGATGAATGCCTCGCAGATCCTCATATCTGCGAGCAGCAATGTTTCTGCCTGCATCACCGTAATTGGGGTATCAAAGGATTCATTGGCGGTGATTTCGTGTCCGTAGCCAATGACCCAGATGCCTTTTTTGTCCTGATACTTTTCCAGCGACAGGCCCTGCCATTGCTTAATAAATGCAATACAAGCGGGCGTGAAATGCGTCGAACGCAGCGGCATAATAGTCTCTGTGCAAAGAGACCTATTCTAAAAAAAACACGCCGTTACGCTAGTTGCCTGACAGCCAGTATTTACCGCAAAACGACCTATGCCGTGGGCGGCTGATATTCCTGTTTTAACAGACCAAAAATCCAGTCATCGTGCCAGGTATGATGTAGCCAGTAGCTTGCGCGTAGCGTGCCTTCATGAATGAACCCGACCTTTTCCAACAGACGCCGTGAGGCTTCGTTTCCTGCGGTGACACAGGCGGTCAGTCGCCGCAGACCGCCGCTGGCAAATGCGTATTCACACACGGCATGCAGAGATTCAGCGCCATAACCTTTACCCTGTGCCTGTGGGGCGAGCAGAAAGCCAACCTCGGCACATTCATTGTTATCCTGAATATATCCGGTCACGCCAAGCGGTGCTCCCGATGTCTTATCGCACAGGAGCAGACATAGCCAGTGCGGGCTGCCGGGAAACCATTCAGGCAGGCGGGAGTCGAAGGCTGTCCGTATTTCCTCTTCAGTACGTGCGTCAGCGACAAAGCGCATCACATCTGGGTTCTGCTGTAGCGTTAAGAAGAACGTCCAGTCATTTTCTGTCAGTGGGCGGCAGAGCAGACGTGATGTTTGCAGTACAGGCACAGGCTTATCTCCAGAATAATTTTCAATGATTGTGCGGAAGTCACTGTAAAACTTATTTATTTGCTATATGAATGTGTTCTAGTCTACATCGGCACAACGTTGCGTTTAAAAAAGATAATTACATACCATTGTGAGGCCGCACGTTTTGGGTCCTTTTAGGGAAGATGATGACCAATAGCGCGTTACAAGCGACATGTACACCCTTTGAACATTGTCTGGGGATTATCCGCCAGGCGTCGGTAGAAATATTACTGCTGCTAGGCGTACATGCCGCAGAAGGCAAAGACCCACGGTGGTTTCTCGAGCAACTGGATCAGGCACGACTGAATCTGGGCGGCTGGGGGGCTGTCGCCAGACGGTTGCAGATGAATGATGCGCAATTGAGCCAGTTCACTCTGCGGCTACGTCATCTTCAACAGAGTGTACCCCAATATGAAAATGGCCAGGACGTCAGTGAAAACCAGCTGATTTCAGCGCTGCGCTTTGTGGCTTCTCTGGAACAATTACGCCAGCAACAGCCCATCCTGAAGTATCAAACCGAAATTGCACCTGTGGAGCCGGATGCTCAGATGCGGGCGCAGCGTCAACTTCGCGCAATAGAATTAACCCTCAAATCTCTGATTGCACGGGTATGGCCGGATCAACATCCTCTCAACAGCTTTCTGAAACAGCACTTTGGTGGTGAACGTCTGCGTCGCTGGCTAAAGTTGGGCGAAGGACGAGATGCGCTGGACGGTATGATGTTTAGCGAGCTGGCGCTGATGGTCGTCGATAAGAAATTATTCGTTCGCCACTTTACGCAGATTTTTAACGATACCTCAGTGCTCATGTCATTTGTTGAGCCGCGTATCACGCTACGCATGTTTTTGGATGATTGCCGCCTGGCTCGTAACTGCGTTATCGCGCAGCAGCCGCTGACGTCGGTACAACTGATGTTGCTGGACTACCAGTACCGACAGATAACTCATCCTGTGCAACGGGCATTTGAAGAACGGCGTACGCGCATTAATCCTGCGTCGTATCTGGAATCTGATGAGGCCATGGTCCGCCAGTTTTGGGAAACAGCAAAGCAAAAAGACGAGCAAGCGGGAGGCGATAAGCATGAAATCGCAGACAGTATTGATCCGCCGGAAAAGCGGGCCAAGCGCACTGCGGAAGAACGTGAACAGCTGATTTCCGGTATGTTGTGGGTAGCGGTCGGCGTGATGGTGCTGGCGATTTCGCTGGGTGCGTTCTGGTTATTCACTTCGCCAGCGCCACAGGCGTCTTCCGGACAATCCGTTGAAATTGTGCAGGAGGAACCGCGACGCGATGCCCCCAGCGCACGGGAGGCGGTGACCCGAATGGGCATCACCTGGGATGCCTTTAACATGCGGGCGGCTATCGATCGCAATGACACCCGCGTGACGTCACTGTTCCTTCAGGGCGGGATGGACTGGAAGCTGGCGTGGACGGAGCAGGCATTTTCGGCGGGCAATACTGAGGTGTTGAGACTGCTGCTGCGTTACCCTTCGCAGATGGATGAAAGCAAACCATGCCGACAGTTTATGACTACGCTCAGCCATGCGATGTCGAATGGGGCATCGCTCACTTCGCTGCATAAAAGTTATCTGCAAAGTTTTTGTTCCGTGCCTGCGGTCGTTGCGCGTCAGCAATATGATCTTGAGCAGGCCGAGCTGCGTGTTCGCGCCCAGCCAAGCCCTGAGAACAAGAAATGGCAGAAAATTCACGCCGAGCTGTACGATGCGATTAACTGAAAGCCTGATGACTCAGACCGTCAGCTGCTAGGGTTCGCCATACAAACCGATGAGTCGGCGCACCACGCCATTGGTCCAGCCAAAGCCGTCCTGCAACGGATATTCCCCACCGCCGCCTTCGCGCGGCGCGGCGTCGGCTATGTGGTATTTTTCGATAAGTTTGTGGTGTTCCTGATAAAAGAGATTCACCGTTTTCAGCCAGTTACGGGCAATTTCATCCCCGAGATGGTCGTCACCGTACAGTTTGAAGCCCTGGATCGCCATCCACTGCAGCGGCGCCCAGCCGTTGGGTTTATCCCATTGCTCACCGGTTTCATGCTCCGTGGCTAAAATGCCACCGGGCGTTAGCAGGCGACTGCGAACTGCGTTAGCAAGCCGATCGGCTTGTTCATGCGTTGCCATACCGACATACAGCGGCACAATACTGGCGGCAGAGAACAGGGCCATTTGTTCGCGCCGCCAGTCGTAATCGCGATAGCAGCCGTTTTCATCGTCCCAGAGATAGCGGTTTACCGCATCACGACGATCGCTGGCTTTCTGGCGAAACAGCGCTTCCGTTTCTTTGTCACCTTTCAGCGCGGAAATATTGGCGATAGTGCTTTCCAGCTTGTAGAGGAATGCGTTCAGGTCAATTGGGATGAACTGCGTGGTGCGTATGCTGGCAAGGCGGCCTGCGTCGCGCAGCCAGCGCGATGAATAATCCCAGCCAGAAGCCGCGCCCGCGCGTAAATCCCGATACACTTCATTGGGCGGGCGACCCGAATGCTTGGCGGTCTCGACGTCTTCAAGCCATGACTCATCGCGCGGCGTATCACGATCGTCCCAATAGCGGTTAAGTAGAGAGCCGTCCGACATTCTGATCACGTGGCGGTAGGCCTGGTTGAGTACCAGGGAATCGGCGCCATCCATCCAGAAGGCGTACTCCATTTTTAGATGATCAAGGTAACGACGCGCGCCGCGTACACCATCTTCTTCAAACAGCTCCACCATCAGGGCAAAAACGGGCGGCTGTGAGCGACTCAGATAGTAAGTACGGTTGCCGTTCGGGATGTGACCATAGTTTTCAATCATCCAGGCAAAGTTATCTGCCATACATTTCAGCAGATCTTCGCGGCCGCTCTCTGCCAGACCCAGCATGGTAAAGTAGGAATCCCAGTAGTATGTTTCGCTAAAACGCCCGCCTGGCACAATGTATGACTGCGGTAACGCCAGCAGCGAGGACCAGGGAATGTGATCCTGCGGCTCGCGCGTCAGCACCGGCCACAGTTGATCGATATGTTCTTTCAGCGAACTTTCCGGGTCAGAAACGTATTCGCTGGAGGGCGTTTCCGGGAGCCAGAAATGGTTCTCGACGAAGCGTCGCAGATCGAAGTCCCGATGGCGTTTAACCTTGCGATAGCGAATTAAAATGTCGAGCGGGTCCATTTTGGGCGCACAATCTGGGAAGGTTTTACTATCTGCAAACAGTTTGGATGACTGGACGTGTTCGAACAGTTCGAGATAACGATCGGCAGGGGTTAACGCATCTGAAGCGGGAAGTCCTTCAATCATCTCCGGCTCAGGCTCCGCCTCAATCATTTCATCCAGCTTTAACTCGCACGGATCCATTTCATAAAGCAGATCGATGTCGATCGTCATTTCTTCAGAAGGGGCGTGGGGTAGTTTCTGGTTGAGCATAATGAGAAAGACCTCCGATGGACGTTGAAAGATTAAGGCTATTGCCCGGTCGTCAGTTAAGCGTAGACATTCGCTTCGGTGTCGGGTGAGTAAAGCGTGCGGTTGATCACGTTTTAATGCTGAGCAAAATTTAAAGAATCAGACTATCCCAATGAAAATAATGGATAATTCAAAGTTCTGCATAATCTGAATATATTCCATTTTCAGAGCATTCGATTGCAACGAGGTGTGAACAGAGACAGGTAACGCCTTATCTCTATAATAGGCGCAGGCTATTCTATTGATAGTTCTCCTCCATGTAATTGCTTGATACTTATCAAAATAGTAATCCCCTTATTTCCTATGATGGTCAGGTCTGACAAAGACTGTGCATTAATTATTCTAATTTTTCTGGGTCACAATAACTCACAACGGTGAGGGTAAAATAATGAAAATCATTACCCGTCTTACCGCGATTGCCATAGCTGGCATCGTGATTTGTTATTTTGGATTATCCGGTTATGTGTGGTATCACGATAATCAACGTAGCAAACAGGCTGATGTTCAGGCCTCTACGCTGGAAGAAAATAATAAGGTATTAGGATTTTTACGCGAAAAAGGATGCGATTATTGTCACACGCCTTCAGCTGAATTACCTTTCTATTCTTCTTTTCCTGTCGCTAAGCAGTTGATGAATTATGATATTCAACTGGGATACAAATCATTCAATCTTGAAGCCGTTCGTGCGGCGCTGGTCGCAGATAAACCCGTTTCGCAAAGCGACCTGAATAAAATTGAATGGGTGATGCAGTACGACACCATGCCGCCAACGCGATATACCGCGCTGCACTGGGCCGGGAAGGTCAGCGATACGGAGCGAGCCGAGATCCTGGGCTGGATTGCGAAACAGCGTGAGCAGTATTACGCCAGTAACGATACCGCCGCGCAGCATCGTAATGAACCGGTACAACCGATACCGGAAAGCATCCCAACCGATGCCCGCAAAGTAGCGCTTGGCTTTACGCTTTACCACGACCCGCGTATTTCAGGTGACAGCACGATTTCTTGCGCGCATTGCCACGCCCTGAATGCAGGCGGCGTGGATGGCAGGAAAACGTCGATCGGCGTAGGCGGCGCCGTTGGCCCGATTAATGCGCCGACGGTGTTTAACTCGGTCTTCAACGTTGAACAATTCTGGGATGGTCGTGCGCCAACATTGCAGGCGCAGGCAGGCGGCCCGCCGTTGAACCCTATCGAAATGGCGTCTAAATCCTGGGATGAAATTATCCAGAAACTGGATAAAGATCCGCAATTGAAGCAAGAGTTTATCGCGGTTTATCCGCAGGGATTCAGCGGGGATAATATTACCGATGCGATTGCTGAGTTTGAGAAAACGCTAATTACGCCAAATTCGCCGTTTGATAAATGGCTACGCGGAGATGAAGCGGCGTTAACTGCTCAGCAGAAACATGGCTATCAATTGTTTAAAGATAATAAGTGTGCGACCTGTCATGGCGGTATTATTTTAGGCGGGCGCTCATTTGAGCCATTGGGTTTGAAAAAGGACTTTAATTTCGGTGAGGTCACTGCCGCAGATATTGGCCGCATGAACGTCACTAATGAATTACGTGACAAGCTGCGTCAAAAAGTCCCGGGCTTGCGTAACGTTGCGCTGACCGCGCCTTATTTCCATCGCGGTGATGTGCCTACGCTCGATGGCGCGGTAAAACTGATGCTGCGTTATCAGGTGGGTAAAGAACTGCCGCAGGAAGATATCGACGATATCGTGGCGTTCCTCGAAAGCTTAAACGGCGTGTATACGCCATATATGCAGGGTAAATAACCTCTGGCGTTATCCAGCCTGACGCGTTTTGCAGGCTGGATAATTCTTCTTTACCTAGCGAGTATTTACCTCTGCTCATCCACAAATATTCCCCACAATTCTTCTACTGCTCTGGACATTCTGCCCGCAGGCCGAAACAGTCGGATATCAATGGGTATCCATAACCCGCTCTTCTGTGAAGCCGCCGCGGCGATCGTCCCGGCCTGAACGTCCGGGGCCGCCAGACTTTCCGGCAGCCAGGCAATGCCGTCCCCGGCTTTGACCATTGCCAGCAGCGTGGCGGCCAGATCGGCGGTGAATGCGATGTCCATACCGCGTCGGGCATGATTCACCGATGACGTGTTCGAGAGGATCCTCCCCAGACCGGATTCTGCAGAGAAGGAGAGAAACGGAAATTTTTTGCCCCCCGTAGCCTGCCAGAGCGGCTGATGAGAGCGGGGATCGCATTTGGAGTAAGGTAATAACATTTCTCGACCGAGACGGACGCTAAGATATTTCGTCTGATCGAGGTTGATGTGCATGTGAGGGTGGTAATAACACAGCAGAAACTGCGCATCCCCTTTTTCAATCATCCGTTCACAGGCGCTGAGCGTGTCTGACAGCAGGCGAAATGAGCCGAAACGGGCGATTTTTTCATTATTGCGCATCAGCGCCGGAAAAAATGAGAACGACAGGGAATGCGTTGCGGAGAAAATAACATCCGGTCGGGAATTTCCCGCCGCTTCGATGGTTTCATTTCTCAGGGTGTATAGCGCCCGGATCAGTTCGGGCACCTGAGCGACGAAAACTTCCCCCGCACGGGTCAGGCTGACACCACGGCGGTTACGTTCAAAAATCGGCGTTCCAAGCCACTCTTCCAGCGAAACAATGCGCCGACTGAATGCGGGCTGCGTCACATATCGGGAAGCGGCTGCGCGGGAGAAATTGAGTGACTGCGCCAGCGCAACGCAGTCTTCAAGCCAGGTGAGTTCCAGGTGATGCCGATTTTGCATTACAGCCAGCCTCTTTGGCATTAGATCAGTAAATAGGCACTGCTTAAGATGGAGAAATACAGGACGATGGCGTCCTTAAATGCTGCCTGAGTGCATTATGCCAATAATAAACCGGCATGAGTTATCACTTTTTACAGGCGCGTAAGTGCAAGCATAACTGACCAAGAACCCGCCGGAGAAAACATGCGTATCCTCGATGTTGTAGAAATTACCAAACCCATCGCTTCCCCTATTCGTAATGCCTATATCGATTTCAGCAAGATGACGACCAGCCTGGTGGCCGTTGTGACTGATGTTGAGATAGAGGGCCGCCGTGTGGTGGGATACGGATTTAACTCTAATGGCCGTTACGGCCAGGGGGGATTGATCCGCGAACGCTTCCGTAACCGCATTCTGGACGCTGACCCGGAAAGTTTGTTGAATGCCGAAGGCGATAACCTGGATCCGCATAAAATCTGGGACGTCATGATGAGTAATGAGAAGCCGGGGGGCCATGGTGAGCGTTCGGTGGCTGTGGGTACGCTGGATATGGCTATCTGGGATGCCGTTGCCAAAATTGCCAACAAGCCGTTGTTCCGTCTGCTGGCTGAGATGAAGGGTGTTGAGGCGAATCCACGCGTCTTTGTCTACGCGGCGGGGGGTTACTATTATCCGGGTAAAGATCTGAGCGCGCTGCGTCAGGAAATGCGAGGCTACCTGAACCGCGGCTACAACGTGGTTAAAATGAAAATCGGCGGCGCATCGTTGGAAGAGGACCGTCGCCGTATCGAAGTGGTGTTGACTGAAATTGGCGATGAAGCGCGTCTTGCCGTTGATGCCAATGGACGCTTTAATCTGGAAACCAGTATTGCCTATGCCAAAATGCTACGAGATTATCCATTGTTCTGGTACGAAGAAGCTGGCGACCCGCTGGATTATTCTCTCCAGGCCGCGCTGTCAGAATTTTACCCAGGTTCGATGGCGACGGGTGAAAATCTCTTTTCTCATCAGGATGCGCGCAACCTGCTGCGCTACGGCGGCATGCGCCCGGATCGCGACTACCTGCAATTTGACTGTGCGCTTTCCTACGGTCTGGTCGAATATCTGCGTACCCTCGACGTACTGGCGCAGTTTGGCTGGTCCCCATCACGCTGCATACCGCATGGCGGTCATCAGATGTCGCTGAACATTGCGGCGGGTCTTGGTCTCGGTGGGAATGAAAGTTATCCGGATCTGTTCCAACCGTACGGCGGTTTCCCGGATTCAGTTAAGGTGGAAGAGGGTCATATCGTCATGCCAGAACTGCCGGGCATAGGGTTTGAAGGTAAATCTGACCTGATTAAAGAGATGCGCGCGTTGGCCGAATAGCGCGGGCGGCGGTGACATAACACCCCTCCGGTTGCCGGAGGAGTGTTACTTAAGCGTGTAGTGAATAACGTCTACACATGGGCAATTAGCGCATAGTGACGAATTCTTCTGCCGCAGTCGGGTGAATCGCAACGGTGTTATCAAAGTCTTTCTTGGTTGCGCCCATTTTCAGCGCGACCGCGAAGCCTTGCAGCATTTCGTCCATGCCAAAACCGATGCCATGAATACCAACAATCTTCTCTTCCGGACCCACGCAAACCAGCTTCATGCGGCACGGCTGGCGGTGTGAAGTCACGGCAGTGTACATCGCGGTAAACGAGGATTTATACACTTTCACCTGGTCATCGCCGTGCTGTTCGCGAGCCTGCTGCTCGGTCAAGCCCACGGTGCCAATCGGCGGGTGGCTGAAGACCACGGTCGGGATGTTGTTGTAGTCCAGATGCTCGTCCGGCTTGTTGTTAAACAGACGCTCGGACAGGCGACGGCCCGCGGCAACGGCAACCGGCGTCAGCTCAACGGCACCGGTATTGTCGCCGACGGCATAAATACCCGGCACGCTGGTGTTCTGGAATTTATCAACGACGATGTAGCCTTTTTCGTTGGTTTTCACGCCGGTAACAGCCAGATTGAAGTTGTCCGTTTCTGGCTCACGACCAATCGCCCAAATCAGGCAGTCTACCGTTTCGCTACGACCATCTTCCAGTTGCAGGGTCAGGCTGCCGTCAGCGTTTTTAACAACCGCTTTTGGAATCGCGTGAGTATGCAGAGTCGGGCCTTCGGCGTTCATTACCTCAACCAGCGTGTCGACGATCATCGGGTCAAAGCTACGCAGCGGCGCGTGTTTGCGTACGAACAGGTGCGTTTGGGCACCCAGGCCGTTAATCACACCAGCCAGCTCAACGGCAATGTAGCCTGCACCAACAACAGCCACGCGTTCTGGTAACGCTGGCAGCTCAAAGAAACCATTAGAATCAATACCGTATTCCGCGCCAGGGACAGCCGGGCGACTCGGGCGACCACCAGTGGCAATCAAAATATGATCGGCAGTGATGATTTCACCATTCACTTCAACGGTTTTTGCATCAACGAAGCGGGCAAAGCCTTTGATCACATCGACATTATTTTTGCCCAGCACGTTGTCGTACGAGGTATGAATACGATCGATATAAGCGGTACGCGTGGCGATCAGTTTATCCCAGTCGAACTTATTGATGGTGGTGTCGAAACCGTAATCCGGACCGTACATGTGGATCGCTTCGCGGACCTGTGCGGCATGCCACATCACTTTCTTCGGTACGCAGCCAACGTTAACGCAGGTGCCGCCTAACTCTTTGGCTTCAATCAGTGCGCATTTTTGACCGTACATTGCTGCACGGTTAATGGAGGCAATACCGCCGCTGCCGCCGCCAATAGCGATGTAATCATAGTGCTTGGTCATGACCGCTCCTTTATGTTCATTGTAGGGCGGAGAAGCGTTACGCCATCCGCCAAAATATTCGCGATTGTATACCTGATATTAAAAGGTTCCACCGATGGCTGCGATTACTCCGGCACTATCCAGCTTACGGAAGTATGCCCGGTTCCTGTCGGAACCAGTTTGCTGTGCAACCACGGCAGGACGTTGTTCATCTGCTGCTCCAGCTTCCACGGTGGGTTAATCACAATCATGCCGGATGCCGTCATGCCGCGCTGATCGCTGTCCGGGCGTACTGCCAGCTCAATTTGCAGAATTTTGCGGATGCCGGTGTCTTCGAGATCGTGGATCATGCGCTTGATTTGTTGGCGCAGAACCACTGGATACCACAACGCATAGGTGCCGGTCGCGAAACGTTTGTAGCCTTCGTTAATACCGGTCACTACTGCCTGGTAGTCGCTTTTGATTTCGTAGGGTGGATCGATAAGGATCAACCCACGACGGGAAACCGGCGGTAATTTTGCTTTCAGCTGCTGATAACCATCGGCTTTGGCCACGCGAGCGCGCTCATCTTTCTGGAATTCGCCGCGCAGCAGAGGGAAGTCGCTCGGGTGCAGTTCAGTTAATTGCAGACTGTCCTGTTCGCGCAGCAGCTGGCGAGCAATTAACGGAGAGCCTGGGTAGTAGCGCAACTGACCGCTACGGTTGAAGTGCTGCACTACGCCAATGTAGGGTTCCAGTTCGGCAGGCAAATCGTCCTGCTGCCAGATACGGGCGATCCCTTCCAGGTATTCACCGGTGCGTTCGGCATGCTCACTGCTCAGCTGATAACGGCCAGCACCAGCATGGGTGTCCAGATAAAGAAACGGTTTTTCTTTCTCTTTGAGCGATTCAATGATCAGGCTCTGAACGGTGTGTTTAAGGACGTCGGCGTGGTTGCCTGCGTGATAACTGTGGCGATAACTGAGCATGGGTAATGAAATTCCGCTGAAATGACGATTTGCCACAGTTTACAGCAGATCGACACGGATTACCCGTAGGCCCGGTAAGCGCAGCGTCACCGGGCGTCTTTCCATCACGGTTAGCATTGAAATCCTCTACACTTAACCCCATTGTACAAAATTAATATGCACAGCGCCGGATACGCGCTTCATTCACTCTTTTCAACAGGACCGCGCTAATGACCAATCCATTGCTGACTCCCTTCGAACTGCCGCCGTTTTCTAAAATTCAGCCAGAGCACGTTGTGCCTGCCGTCACTAAGGCGTTGAACGACTGTCGCGAGAATGTGGAGCGCGTAGTCGCACAGGGCGCGCCGTACACCTGGGAAAACCTCTGCCAGCCGTTGGCGGAAGTTGACGATGTGCTGGGGCGTATTTTCTCTCCGGTTAGCCACCTGAACTCGGTGAAAAACAGCCCGGAACTGCGTGAAGCCTACGAACAAACGCTGCCGCTGCTGTCTGAATACAGTACCTGGGTTGGACAACATGAAGGCCTGTACAAAGCGTACCGCGACCTGCGTGATGGCGATCATTACGCCACCCTGAACACCGCACAGAAAAAAGCGGTTGATAACGCGCTGCGCGATTTTGAGCTTTCTGGTATTGGTCTGCCGAAGGAAAAACAGCAGCGCTATGGTGAGATTGCCACCCGCCTGTCTGAGCTTGGCAACCTGTACAGCAATAACGTCCTCGATGCTACGATGGGCTGGACCAAGCTGGTGACCGACGAAGCGGAACTTGCCGGGATGCCGGAAAGCGCGCTGGCCGCCGCAAAAGCGCAGGCTGAAGCCAAAGAGCAGGAAGGCTATCTATTAACCCTGGATATCCCAAGCTACCTGCCGGTGATGACCTACTGTGATAACCAGGGGCTGCGTGAAGAGATGTATCGTGCATACTCCACGCGCGCATCTGACCAGGGGCCAAACGCGGGCAAATGGGACAACAGCCCGATAATGGAAGAGATCCTCGCGCTGCGCCACGAACTGGCACAACTGCTGGGCTTTGAGAGCTACGCCTTTAAATCTCTGGCTACCAAAATGGCGGAGAACCCGCAGCAGGTACTCGACTTCCTGACCGACCTGGCGAAACGTGCCCGTCCGCAGGGTGAGAAAGAGCTGGCTCAGTTGCGCGCCTTCGCGAAAGCGGAATTTGGTGTTGATGAGCTACAGCCGTGGGATATCGCTTACTACAGCGAGAAACAAAAACAGCACCTCTACAGCATCAGCGACGAGCAGCTGCGTCCTTACTTCCCGGAAAACAAAGCCGTTAACGGTCTGTTTGAAGTGGTTAAACGTATTTATGGCATCACCGCCAAAGAGCGCACCGATGTTGACGTCTGGCATCCGGAAGTTCGTTTCTTCGAGCTGTACGACGAAAACAACGAGCTGCGCGGCAGCTTCTATCTTGATCTGTATGCCCGTGAACACAAACGCGGTGGGGCGTGGATGGACGACTGTGTCGGCCAGATGCGCAAGACAGACGGCACATTGCAAAAGCCGGTCGCTTACCTGACCTGTAACTTTAACCGTCCGGTGAACGGTAAACCTGCGCTGTTTACCCACGATGAAGTGATCACCCTGTTCCACGAGTTCGGCCACGGTCTGCACCATATGCTGACCCGTGTCGAAACCGCGGGCGTTTCCGGTATCAACGGTGTGCCATGGGATGCGGTCGAACTGCCGAGCCAGTTTATGGAGAACTGGTGTTGGGAGCCGGAAGCGTTGGCGTTTATCTCTGGTCACTTTGAGACCGGTGAGCCGCTGCCGAAGGAACTGCTGGATAAAATGCTGGCGGCGAAAAACTACCAGGCAGCGCTGTTTATTCTGCGTCAACTGGAGTTCGGTCTGTTTGATTTCCGTCTGCACGCGGAGTTTAACCCGCAGCAAGGGGCTAAAATCCTCGAGACGCTGGCGGAAATTAAAAAACAGGTCGCCGTGGTGCCGGGCCCAACGTGGGGCCGCTTCCCGCATGCCTTCAGCCACATTTTTGCTGGTGGCTACGCAGCGGGTTACTACAGCTATCTGTGGGCAGACGTACTGGCGGCAGATGCCTTCTCTCGCTTCGAAGATGAAGGGATTTTCAACCGTCAGACCGGACAATCGTTCCTCGATAACATCCTCACCCGTGGCGGTTCTGAAGAGCCGATGGAACTGTTCAAGCGCTTCCGTGGCCGCGAGCCACAGCTGGATGCAATGCTGGAGCATTACGGGATCAAAGGCTGATTATTCACGTGAAAATCTGCTTAGTAGATGAAACAGGTGCCGGAGACGGCGCCTTATCTGTTCTTGCCGCCCGCTGGGGACTGGAACACGATGAAGATAACCTGATGGCGCTGGTGATGACGCCGGAACATCTGGAACTGCGCAAACGTGATGAACCCAAACTCGGCGGTATCTTCGTGGATTTCGTGGGCGGTGCGATGGCCCATCGGCGCAAATTTGGCGGTGGACGCGGTGAAGCGGTGGCGAAGGCGGTTGGCATTAAAGGCGATTACCTGCCGGATGTGGTCGATGCAACCGCAGGGCTGGGGCGCGATGCGTTTGTACTGGCCTCGGTAGGCTGCCGCGTACGAATGCTGGAACGTAATCCGGTAGTGGCGGCGCTGCTTGATGATGGCCTGGCGCGCGGCTATGCCGACCCGGAAATCGGTCCGTGGCTGCAGGAACGTTTACAGCTGATCCATGCGTCGAGTCTGACGGCGTTAACCGATATCACGCCGCGCCCGCAGGTGGTGTACCTCGATCCGATGTTTCCACATAAGCAGAAAAGCGCGCTGGTGAAAAAAGAGATGCGGGTGTTTCAGTCGCTGGTGGGGCCGGATTTAGATGCGGATGGGCTGCTGGAGCCTGCGCGTCAGTTGGCCACCAAACGTGTGGTGGTGAAGCGCCCAGATTACGCGCCGCCGCTGGCGGATGTCGCCACGCCGAATGCGGTAGTCACGAAAGGGCATCGGTTTGATATCTACGCTGGGACAGCATAGTTTGTAGATCTGTGCGCTGTGCTGCCTGATGCGCTACGCTTATCAGGCCTACGGCAGCGTGTGGTTTGTAGGCCGGATAAGGCGTTAGCCGCATCCGGCTTGGTGCGCTGTGCTGCCTGATGCGCTGCGCTTATCAGGCCTACGGCAGCGTGTCTTTGTAGGCCGGATAAGGCGTTAGCCGCATCCGGTTTGGTGCGCTGTGCTGCCTGATGTGCTGCGCTTATCAGGCCTACGGCAGCGTGTGGTTTGTAGGCCGGATAAGGCGTTAGCCGCATCCGGCATAACCTATTAAACAAACGGTGCCAGCGGGTCGGCAATCTCAAACGCTACCGCGCGGTCTGCTTTCGGTGGGTAAATCAGCTCGCTGACAATCGACACCTTCAGCTTCTTCGCTTCTGCGCGCGTCAGTTTCACCTGCTGATCCCATCCTTCGCTATACACTGCGCCCCAGGCACCAAGATCCAGGCAGGTGACGTAGTTTTCCTGACGATATGGCAATGGCGCTACGTCCAACAGATCTGCCGCAGCGTTATTACCGGCAAATTTACCCAACAAAATAGCGTGCTGACAGGTCATTAACGCATGGTTGCCTTTGTCGTCGGTGGCGGCATAGGCCACATCGCCAGTGGCGTAGATATCATCGTGACCCACAACCTGCAGATTAGCATTCACATGCAGACGGCCCTGGCGATCGCGCGGGGCGTTAATCTGTGCTGTCAGGTTATTAGCCTGTACGCCGACGGTCCAGATAACCGTCTGAGAGGCAATCACCTGCCCATCTTTCAGCGTGACGCCGGAGGCACCCACACACTCTACTTCCGCATTGACCAGCCACTCGACGCCCAGTTCAGCAGAGGCTTCGATAATCACGTCACGTAATTCCTGGCTCCAGCGTCCGCCCGGCTGAGCACCGCGTTCAACTACGACAAATCTGGTCTTAGCATCAGCGCCCAATATTTCGCGCAAACGACCCGGTAATTCCAGCGCCATCTCTATCCCGGTGAAACCACCACCACAGACCACCACGGTATTACGAGCCTCACTTTCCGGTTGTAATGCCAGATTATTAATGTGCTGCTCCAGTACGGCGGCGCTCTCGAGTTGGTCGAGGTCAAACGCGTGCTCGGCGGCACCGGCGACGGTGTCGCGGTTTACGTGACTTCCGCTGGCGAGCACCAGGCGGTCATAGCGACGCAGATGAGTGTCACCGTTGGCATCTTTCCAGCTCACCTCTTTAGAGTCCGGGAGGATTTGCTCGACGTGACCTTGCAGGAAGTTGACGCCGGTAACGTCAAACAACGGTTGCAGTGGTGCGACCAGCGTATGAACGGCGCTTTCATAAAAGCGTGGGCGGACACGCAGCTCCGGCTGTGGCGCAATTACTGTAATATCAATTGCCTGCTGATGTTTATCCGCCAGTCGTGCG
The DNA here is from genome assembly GCF_030332375.1 of Citrobacter sp. Cpo148. NCBI lineage: Bacteria > Pseudomonadati > Pseudomonadota > Gammaproteobacteria > Enterobacterales > Enterobacteriaceae > Citrobacter > Citrobacter sp. Cpo148. The sequence continues at coordinate 193,686 of NZ_JAOWHY010000050.1, read as the reverse complement.
GCGCTTAATGCTGCCCACATACCGGCAAAGCCGGCGCCCACGATCAGAATTTGTTTACGCATTGGGGTTTCTCACTGGTGACTACGAATTATTTACTCGGATTTTATTTGTCGTAGTTATGAATTGCAATGCGATCGAGATCCTTTTTGCCTCAAAGGGTGGTGTTTTTTGATTATCTGTTTGATAAATATGCATTTAAAGTTCTGTTGTGAAAAGGGGTTACTTTGCTGTCTGGAATGAATGAGATGAAAAAGCTACAATAAACTCAGATTCATTTTGGCTGAGATAAGAGAATGGCATTCTACAGTTCGGGAGTTGAGTACGGCATTCATAGCCTGATGTGTATGGTCGACAGTAAGGGCGACGCGCGGGATATGAGCGTGCGGGAAATAGCCGAACTGCAAAGCGTACCGTATGACTATCTGGCAAAAATTTTCACCCGTCTGTCCAAAGCGGGTCTGGTGCGCAGCATTGAAGGCAAAGGTGGCGGTTTCCAGTTAGCTAAACCCGCTGAACACATCACGGTGCTGGATGTGGTGAATGCTATTGATGGCGATAAGCGCATCTTTGAGTGTCGTGAAATTCGCCAGCGGCTGGCGGTATTTGAGGAGCATCCACCCGAGTGGGCCTGTGAAGGCATTTGTGGTGTGCGTTCGGTAATGGACATGGCCCAGCAGCGAATGGAAGAAGCGCTCGGCCAGCATACGATTCTGGACTTGGCGCGCAAAATGTACCGTAAAGCACCGGACACTTTTGTGGTGGAAGTGCAGGAGTGGATAGACGCGCGTAAAGGGTAGTGAGTGAAAATGCCCGATAGCGCAAGGCGACCGGGCGGTATCTCAGGCTATTTTGAAAAGATTGACCATCTCCGGGTTGCGTTCTATAACCCGGAGAACCTTTAAATAGGTTCCTGTAGGAATACGCCTTTTTTGTTCCCAGGCCTGGATCAAAGAGGATGAAACACCTATCGCCTGTGCAAATTCATCCTGCTTCATTTTAGCTTGTTTACGAATGGCTTTGACGTCCGGAAGTTCATACCGGGTGACCTGGGCGGCAGCTTTACGGCCCTGGCTAATTTCAACGGCCTCGCTTGCCGATTCCATCAGTTCTTTAAAGAAATCATTCATAACGAGCTCTCTTTCAATTGGTGAATGATGGCCTTGAGTGCGTTTTTTTCCTCGCCGCTCAGGCTGTCTTTCCTGCTTTTAGGATAAGCCATGAAAAGCCAGATACGCCCTTCGCCATTTTGAAAATAGTAAATACTGCGAATCCCACCACTTTTGCCTTTGTTGGTACTTTCAGGTGCGAAGCGGATCTTCCTGCAACCGCCAGTCCCTTGAATTAAATCTCCCTCCAATGGATTTATAATGAGCATTTCCTGAAATGCCCGGAACTCATCCTCGGTGAGAAGCGCTTCTCGTTGGCGTGAGAAGACTGAAGTCTCAATAAACTCAATATAGTTCATGGTCATGTCCGTCCATGATGACCTAGTTATACTCTTACAGTGTAGGACTTGAAAGGCAAAAAAACCGCGATATGACTCGCGGTTAATGTGAAAAATAAGCTTATTTATTGCTCGGTGCTCGGCGTATTAATCATGCGGTTCAGCCATGGCACCATAATCGCCATCACGACCGTTACGGCCAGGGTGACAAGGCCAATCTTACTGAAGACGTTGGTATAGATAGGCAGCGTTTGCAGCGGGTCGGTGATGTTCTCTGGTACGGCGGTGAACGTAGCGACATAACCCCCCATCAGGAAGGCTGCGGCTTGTGTCAGGAACCACATCCCAAGAATGAAGCCCATCAGGTGTTGTGGCACGAGAGCGGCGACCATAGCCAGTCCCAGGGCGCTAATCAGCAGTTCACCCAGGCTCTGGAACAGATACACCAGCACGATAAACCACGGCGACGTCAGCCCTTGTGCATCGGCAAACCACATCCCGGCAGCGGCGGCCGTCAGGAAGCCCAATGAGCACAGGAACATACCGAGCGTAAATTTCATCGGCATGGTCAGGTCTTTGCCTTTGTTGCCCAGACGGGTATAGATTGCGGCCAGTACCGGACTCGCCAGTACCACCCAGAACGGGTTCAGCGCCTGGAAGCTCACCGGGTTGATGGCGAAACCAAGAATTTCATGGTGTACGTTATTGATCGCAAAGAAGTTTAGCGATGTCGGCATCTGCGCGTACAGCACGTAGAACACCACCGCTTCCAGCATCAGGATAAAGGCCACGAACATCTTGTTGCGCCCGGTTTTATCCAGTTTGAATGCCTGACGGAAGAAGATGATGGTCACGGCAATCGACAGGACGATCAGCACCAGGTTGGCAATCTGCACGTTGTGCATCAGCCAGGCGCAGATAAATACCATCACTACCGTACCGGCCAGCACGTACAGCAGGTTACGGAAGTTCAGTGGCTTATGGTCTGGCTCAGAGCCGATATTTTTCACCATTCCGCGGCAGGCAAAGTAGACCAGCAGCGCGACGATTAGTCCGGCTCCGCACAGGTTGTAAGTCACAGCGTAGCCAAACTTATCGGCAATCACCGGCGCCAGCGACAGTGACAGCAGCGAACCGATGTTAATCGACATATAAAACAGGGTGAAAGCACCGTCCAGACGGGCGTCTTTCGGGGGATAGCATTTTGACAGCAGGCTTGCCGGGTTGGCTTTAAATAGCCCGTTACCAACGGCAATGGTACCCAAAGCAATAAAGATCAGATCCGGCTTAAGCAGCGACATCCCGGTCATGAAGTAGCCGATTGCCAGCACAATGGCACCGAGTACCAGCGTGCGCTTGGTGCCTAACAGGTGGTCGCCGACGTAGCCGCCGATCGAGATCAGGCCGTAAACCAGTGCGGCAAAGGCACCAAAGGTGACAAATGCCTGTTCTTGTGAAAATCCGAGCTGCTTAACAAAAAATACCGCCAGGATGCCCTGTACGCCGTAATAGCCAAATCGTTCCCATAATTCCACAAAGAAGATCATGAAGAACGGACGAGGTTGCTGCAGCAAGCCCGTAGGTGCAGTTTTATTCATATTCCATCGCCTTTCAAAGCCATCCCGAAAAGTATGAACGCGTATGCTTAAACGCGCCGAAAAAGTCTTATTTTGTTATAGACTGCGGTTATTGGCCGCAAGGGTAGAGTATTATAGAGATAGTTTTCGATCCAATTAGTTGATCACACTAATTATGATTTATTTGTTGGATTGATGTACTAATTGTGACCGAGTGATAAAAACAAAAACGCCCGCGAAGGCGGGCGTTTACAGGCTTAACGACTTGCAGTGGGCCGGGTTAACTTCCGGCGGCAAGCATTTTATGCTTCTTCGTCGTCACGCAGCGGAACAATCAACATGTCGACGTGGACGGTGTTGATCAGTTGGCGCGCGGAGGACATCAGTTTGCTCCAGAAATCCTGGTGGTGACCACAGACGACCAGATCCATGTCGTATTTTTTGATGGCATCAACCAGAACCTGACCCAGGTCGCCGCTACCGCTCAGGGTTTCGGTGATAGGGTAGCCTGCATTGGTGGACAGCTCGGTTAACGCGTGGTGGGTTTCTTCAGAAATGCGTTTCTGCATGTCGCCCAGATTCACGTCGATGAGCCCGGTGTACAGGTCGGAATAGTTTACGTCAACGTGGATAAGGGAGACTTTAGCATTGTAAGGTCGCGCCATAGAAACCGCTTTTTCAACCAGAACTTTGCTTTCCGGAGAAAGATCAACCGCGATAAGAATGTGTTTATAAGCCATAGTGTTACTCCTTCCATAAGTTGTCGATGACTAGCCTGCTGGCGTTATATGCCGCCGCGTCATCCGCGTCCTGCGAACCTTGTGCGCGGGGCTAGCCCAGTCGTAAAAACGTACCATATAAGGACTATCCTTACATTATAGCGACCAGGATAATCCGTCAATCCGCCTTGCTTGCCAAATAGTTAAACAAATTTTTTAGTTAATTGCATTGATAGCGATTAACCTTATGGCAAAAAAATTAACTAATCTCCTACACTATCTAAAGAGGCGTTCGGATGCGTGATACTAACACGAACGGTTTCGGCTGCACTCTTCATTGAATGGTTTGGCAGGGTATCGGGGAGCGGTAGTCCCGGAAAGGAGTTCCGTGGGCGGGTCGCCGGGGAGGAGGTATGATAAGCACCATTGCATTATTCTGGGCTTTATGTGTCGTTTGCATTGTTAATATGGCGCGCTATTTTTCTTCGCTACGCGCACTGTTAGTGGTACTTCGTGGTTGCGATCCATTACTTTACCAGTATGTAGATGGAGGGGGCTTTTTTACCTCGCATGGGCAACCGAACAAGCAGATGCGTCTGGTGTGGTATATCTACGCTCAGCGTTACCGCGATCATCATGATGATGAATTTATTCGCCGCTGTGAGCGGGTTCGCGGTCAGTTCATTCTCACCAGCGCGCTATGCGGCCTGGTGCTAATCAGCATGGTTGCGCTGATTATCTGGCACTGATGCCAACAACAGATACAAAAAAAGCGGGTCAGCTTCCTGACCCGCTTTTTTATCATGCATTCGCTTAGATAAGCTTCAGGGAGAGCCAGTACAGCACCCCGGAAAGAATAATCGCAGCCGGCAGGGTGAAGACCCAGGCCATCAGAATGCTGGTTACCGTTTTACGCTGCAATCCGCCGCCATCAACAACCATCGTCCCCGCAACGGAAGAAGAGAGAACGTGGGTGGTGGAAACGGGCATACCGGTGTAGCTGGCGAGACCGATAGAGACTGCGGCGGTCATCTGCGCCGACATCCCCTGGGCATAAGTCATGCCTTTCTTACCGATTTTCTCGCCGATGGTGGTGGCAACGCGACGCCAGCCAATCATCGTACCAATACCCAGCGCCAGTGCGACGGCCATAATGATCCAGATAGGCGCGTACTCAATGGTGCTCAGCATGTCGGCTTTCAGTTTTTTCAGCAGACGCTGATCGTCAGCGCTTACGCCAGGCAGCTTAACCACTTTATCGGTGGTATCAGAGATGCACAGCATAATACGGCGCAGCTGACCACGCTGTTCGACGCTTAACTTGTCGTAGGTTTCCAGGTTCGCCAGCATACCTTTCGCACGTTCCAGCGCGTTGATGGTATTCGCCGGGTGGCAATGGAACTCTGTCGTCGTCGCGGGTGCCGCGTCCGTCGGGGACGGAATCAGCTGGTCTACGCCTGTGGCCTGTTTAAGCAGGTCAGGGCGCTGCTGGAAGAAGACTTCGACGTTATTGATTGCATCACGGGTACGGGTAATCTCGTAACCGGAAGCATTCATATTCACCACGAAGCCTGCAGGCGCTACGCCAATCAGCACCAGCATCACCAGACCAATGCCTTTCTGCCCGTCGTTAGCGCCATGAGAGAACGCTACGCCGATAGCGGAGAGGATCAGTGCAATACGGGTCCAGAACGGCGGCTTTTTCTTGCCATCTTTCTTTTCACGTTCTGCTGGCGTCAGGTGGATACGGGCACGTTTTTTTGTACCGCTCCAGTAACGACGCAGAATGAAAATAAGACCGCCTGCAACCACCAGACCAACAATTGGCGAGATGATAAGCGAAGCAAAAATACCGATAACTTTCGGAATGTTAAGTGCGTCCACCACCGAGGTGCCGGTCATCAGTGCATTGGTTAAACCAATACCGATAATGGCGCCAATCAGCGTGTGGGAGCTGGATGCAGGTAAACCAAAGTACCAGGTACCCAGGTTCCAGATAATTGCCGCCAGCAGCATGGAGAACACCATGGCAAGGCCATGTGACGATCCCATATTAAGCAGCAGATCCGTTGGTAGCATATGCACGATGGCATACGCCACGCTGAGACCACCCAGCAAAACACCAAAGAAGTTGAACAACGCAGCCATGACCACCGCCAATTGCGAACGCATTGCACGGGTATAGATCACGGTTGCGACAGCATTGGCTGTGTCATGGAAGCCGTTAATTGCTTCGTAGAACAGCACAAAAGCCAGAGCAAGCAATAGTAAAAGCCCGGTATGTAAATCCAGGCCAGCAAACAAATGTAGCATAGGACGTTACGCCATTTTGAGGACATGAACGCGGCGCATTATCAGTGACTTTGGCGGCGCGGGCAAAGTGAAATATAGAGTTTTTTTGATTTGTCTCCTGCTTTGTTTTACACCACTAAAGAATTATCCTATATATTTCAGTTAAATACCCTTTATCGGTAGTTTGGTGCTGGTGCGACCACTGAGGAATCTTTACAATTCACACCCGCTTTTTAGAGAGGATCGCAACGTGGAAAGGTTTGATACCGTTATTATAGGCGCTGGCGCAGCGGGTATGTTTTGTGCCGCGCAGGCAGGACAAGCAGGTAGTCGAGTACTGCTTATTGATAATGGTAAAAAGCCAGGACGCAAGATTCTCATGTCTGGCGGGGGACGTTGCAACTTTACCAATCTTTATGTCGAACCGGCCGCCTATTTGAGCCAAAACCCGCATTTTTGCAAATCGGCACTGGCGCGTTACACGCAGTGGGATTTTATCGACCTGGTGGGCAAACACGGTATTGCCTGGCACGAAAAAACGCTGGGTCAGCTGTTCTGCGATGATTCCGCTCAGCAAATTGTCGATATGCTGGTAGACGAGTGTGAAAAAGGTAACGTAACTATGCGGTTACGGAGCGAAGTCCTGAGCGTGGTGCAGGATGATGAAGGTTTCACCCTCGAACTGAACGGCATGACGGTCGGCACGAAAAAACTGGTTATCGCTTCCGGTGGGCTTTCCATGCCGGGTCTGGGGGCAACGCCGTTTGGTTATAAAATTGCCGAACAGTTCGGACTGAAGGTGTTGCCAACGCGCGCGGGACTGGTGCCCTTTACATTGCATAAGCCACTGCTGGAGCAGCTTCAGGTGCTCTCTGGCGTGTCGGTCTCCTCCGTTATCACCGCCGAGGATGGCACCGTATTTCGCGAAAATCTGCTCTTTACACACCGAGGACTTTCGGGCCCAGCTGTTTTGCAGATTTCCAGTTTTTGGCAGCCAGGCGAATTTGTCAGTATTAATTTGTTGCCGGATGTTGACCTTGCGAGCTTCCTTGACGAACAACGTAGCGCACACCCTAACCAGAGCTTAAAGAACACCTTAGCAATGCAGTTGCCAAAGCGTCTGGTGGAATGCCTGCAGCAGTTAGGGCAAATTCCTGACGTGTCTCTGAAGCAGCTTAACGTGCGCGATCAGCTAACGCTGGTTGAAACGCTGACCGAGTGGCGGGTGCAGCCGAACGGTACGGAAGGGTATCGTACCGCTGAAGTCACGTTGGGCGGCGTTGATACCAACGAGCTGTCATCGCGCACGATGGAAGCCCGCAAAGTGCCAGGGCTCTACTTTATCGGCGAAGTGATGGACGTCACCGGCTGGTTGGGTGGCTATAACTTTCAGTGGGCATGGTCGAGTGCCTGGGCATGTGCGCGGGATTTGGTATCTGGATAGTGAATTTGTTTACCTCTGTTACAAGGAACTGACTCAGGCATGCGTTTCTTAACTCCGGGAATGATAAGATAAATCAGTTAAAAATCGTACACAAAAGGGAACGGGATGCACATGGTTATTCCTGAGGTAAAACAGGAGCGGCTCTATCAAAAGATAGCCAATCTCATCATTAAGCTCATCAACGATAGTATTTTTCCGCCGGGAAGTTTCTTGCCCCCTGAACGTGAACTGGCGAAGCAACTTGGCGTGAGTCGGGCATCGCTCAGAGAAGCGTTGATTGTGCTTGAGATCTCAGGGTGGATCACCATCCAGTCCGGTAATGGCGTTATTGTTACTGATAAAAAGCATTCTGCCAGTGATTATACGGTTGAAGAAATACTCTATTCGCGAGAGTTGGTTGACAGCCATTGCGCACGTCTTGCTGCAGAAGCAGGCAAAGATGAGCTTATTAGCCAGCTTGAAGCGCTGCACCTCAGCATGGAAAAAGCCATTAGTGAAAACAATGTCCATGGTTTTTACTCTCTCGATAAGCAATTCCATTTAACGGTATCTGAAGCCAGTCAGAACCGCGTCTTGCTCGATATGTCGCGTATGTTGTGGGAGCAACGCGTTAACATCCCGTATGCCGGACTAGACAAACGCTCCGGCAACCGGGATGTGTTAACCATTATGAATCAGCAACATAAAGCAATTGTGGATGCGATTCGCCAGGCGGATGCTGACGGTGCTTATCAAAAATCGCTGGAACATCTGGCTTACGTCAGGCAGATCGTGGGTCTTTGAAACAACAAGCGTTAATGACTCAGATCGGCTACCGCTGCACGGGCGCCTAAGCTGTGCAATTGCTGACAGGCAGCGGTGACATGCTCAACAAAGTCGGTGTTATCGCGCAGATCCCGCCCAAAGATAGTGTCAATTGCCAGTAGTGCCCTGACACGCTCCCCAGTTGACGGATAGTGCTGATAAATAGCCCGAAACTGTTCCGCCAAAGGATCGACCACTTCAATTGGATTGCCTTTTTCATCTATACCACTGACGTAGCGCATCCAGCCTGCAACGCCCAGAGCCAGGCGACGGTAGTTGTCTCCTTGTTCAAGATGAAGCCGAATGGGGTCTAGCAAGCGTTGCGGTAATTTCTGACTGCCATCCATCGCAATTTGCCAGGTTCGGTGCTTCAACGATGGATTGCTAAACCTTGCGATCAGCAACTCCGCATAACCTGCCAGGTCTGTACCTTCAGGCATCGACAGCGTTGGAGCCTGTTCATCAAGCATTAACGCCAGCGCAGCGTTGCGATACGCCGTGTTTGTCATCGTATCGGCAATCGTCTCGTAGCCACCCAGATAACCAAGGTATGCGAGGAAAGAGTGACTGCCGTTGAGCATACGCAGCTTCATCATTTCAAACGGCACTACGTCTTCCACAAACTGCGCGCCAACTCGATCCCAGTCCGGACGACCATTAACAAAGTTATCTTCGATAACCCACTGGCGGAACGGCTCGCAGGCAATGGCACAGGGATCGTACACGCCAAGCTGCCCGGCGATTTGCGCTAATGCCTCATCCGTTGCTGCTGGGACAATGCGGTCCACCATCGTACAAGGAAACGTAACATGCGCGGCTATCCAATCGGCCAATTGCGGGTCGCGGGTCGCTGCCAGCCCCAGGACAGCTGCTTTCGCGACATGGCCGTTTTCTCGCACGTTGTCGCAGGACAGCACGGTAAAGGCCTTTAATCCCTGCTTGCGACGCAACGCCAGAGCTTCGACAATATAGCCAATCGCCGATTTTGGTGACTGCGGGTTTACAATATCATGCTGGATAAACGGGTGATTCAGATCCAGTTCGCCGCTGACGGGATCGGTACAATAACCTTTCTCGGTAATTGTCAGTGAAATAATGGCGGTTTCCGGGCGCGCCATTGCGCGGATAATTGCATCTCTGCCATCAAATTCTGGATGCAGAGCCTCGTTCATCGAACCAATGATTTTAAGTTCTGTATTTTGCGCCCCACGCTCGGCAACGGTATAAAGCAGATCCTGCGCCTTTAGATTTTGAATCAGCGTGGCATCGTTTCCGGGCATCAGGTTGACCTCACAGATACCCCAGTCGCTGTCGCTGCTTTCCAGCAGATGATGGGTATAAAGTGCCTGGTGGGCGCGGTGAAAGGCCCCGCAGCCAAGATGTACGATTCGAGAAACCAGGCGTGAACGATCCCAGAATGGGCGCGGGGTGGAAATCTGAGCGTTGGCGAGATTTTGTTCCATGACAACCTCCTGTCATTGAAGATCTTCTTTGATGATGTGCTATCAAAGACCGGTCCTGACGGAATGAAAAACCGCATAGCGATGGACACCATGCGGCAATAATCTGACTAACTTAAAAAGGCGCGCCGGATAGCCAGCTCAACACCACGTACTTCAGCCAGACCTTTCAGACGTCCAATAGCGGAATAGCCGGGATTGGTTTTCTTTTTCAGATCGTCAAGCATCTGGTGACCATGGTCTGGTCGCATGGGGATCAAGACAGAGTTACCTTCATTTTTACGGCGCTCTTCTTCTTCGACTATCGCTTTCACCACGTTGTACATATCGACATCACCGGAAAGATGTGCCGCTTCATGGAAGGTTTTGGGATTATCTTCGCGTTGCGTGGAGCGCAGATGCGTAAAGTAAATCCGTGGGCCGAACTGTTTAATCATATCTACCAGATCGTTGTCTGCGCGCACCCCATAAGAGCCTGTACACATTGTGAAGCCATTCGCCATATTGTTGACGGTTTCCACCATCCACTGCATATCTTCGATGGTGGAGACAATACGCGGCAGACCAAGAATTGGGCGCGGCGGATCGTCTGGGTGCACGGCCATACGTACGCCAATCTCTTCCGCAACCGGGATGATGGCCCGCAGGAAAAAGGCAAAGTGCTCGCGCAGGGCCGCTTTGTCGATATTTTGATAAGTCGCCAGGTGGCGACGGAATTGGTCCAACGTGTAACCTTCTTCGGCGCCTGGCAGACCGGCAATAATGTTTCGTGTCAGTCGCGCCTTGTCCTCTTCGCTCATGGTGGCGAAACGCTCACCCGCTTGAGCTATCTCATCCGCGGTGTAATCTGCTTCGGCTCCCGGACGTTTGAGAATATGCAGCTCAAAGGCGGCAAACTCAATCTGGTCAAAGCGCAGGGCTTTTGAGCCATCTGGCAATTCATATTCCAGGTCTGTGCGCGTCCAGTCCAGAACCGGCATGAAGTTGTAACACACGGTATAGATGCCACATTGGGCAAGATTACGCAGCGTCTGCTGGTAATTGCTAATCCAGAGATCGTATTGCCCTGTATGGGTCTTGATATCTTCATGAATCGGCACGCTTTCCACGACAGACCAGACCAGACCGGCTTTCTCTACGATCTCTTTACGTTTGAGAATTTCTTCTACGGACCAGATTTCACCGTTTGGAATATGATGAAGCGCTGTTACTACGCCGGTTGCTCCGGCCTGACGAACATCGGACAACGACACGGGATCGTTCGGGCCATACCAACGCCAGGTTTGTTCCATTGTTTTATCTCCTGGGAAAATTAATGAAAGGTCGCATTGATCTTCAGATAGCGTTCCGGGTATTGATCGAGTTCTTTTACAGCGGCAGGAACCTCATCAATACTCACTACTTTGCTGACAACATCCGCAGGATTGATGTTCAGCGTTGCAAGCATCTGTAACGCTTCTTCAAACTCGCCTGCGCTGGTGCGGGATCCGCGAAGATCCAGTTCCTTAAGCGTGATCAGATTGGTGGGTAACGATGTTTCCTGTTTTGGCCAGCCGGTGAAGGCAATACGACCAGCAAAAGAGGCCAGATCCAGCGTTTCGCGAATCGCGCTGTTTGCGCCAGAGGCTTCAACCACGACCTGGGCCATCGTGCCCTGCGTAATATCTTTTATCGCGTCAACAACCTGCATATTCGAGGGATTGATAACGTACGGGACGCCCAGCGATTTGGCATACTGGAGTCTTTCTTCCACGATATCGATCAGGATAGGTGTCGCGCCATAACGTAATGCGCTAAGTGCCGCCATCAGACCTATCGCACCCGCCCCAATGATGGCGATATGTTCCCCTGCGGTAAGTTTGGCCCGATGTAGCGCATGTAACGCAATGGTCAGCGGTTCTGCCAGTGGTGCCATCTCGGAGGCCACGTCATCAGGGATTTTGTGAATCAAATGCGCAGGGTGAGCAACCACCTCCTGCATTGCGCCATCAATATGCACGCCAATTACTTTTAGATTCTCACAACAATTTGTTCTGCCTACCGAGCAGGGATAACAGTGACCACAATAGATATAAGGGTCAACAATTACGCGGTCTCCTTCTTTTATGTTGGCCGGCATACCATTGCCTTCTTTAATAACCACGCCCGTAACTTCGTGACCAATAATACGTGGGTAGGTTACTAAAGGATTAGTTCCGCGAAATGCACCAATATCAGAACCACATATTCCGGCAGCATCAACTTTAATCAGCACTTCATTATCTTTCTTTTCAGGATAATCAACCCAGCGGGTTTCAATTTCACCAGGTTTATTGATGTAAACAGCTTTGACTTTCATTTTCTTTCAATCCTTTATTTTTGACAAATACGAATACCAGGCAGCTGGAAACAATCGCAATAGCACCAGCAAGATAGAATGCGTAATCATATTTACCGCTGAACTGAACGATGAATCCGGTGACCAGTGGGCCAATAATCCCGGAAATATTCGCTAGCCCATGCATGGCTCCGCCGACGCTACCGACTTTATCTTTATGCACTACATCCTGAATAACAGCCCAATAAATTGGCCCGGTCAGATACAGCAGGAAGAGCGAGACAGACATCAGTCCAACGGCGCTGCTGATGGTGGTGACTGTGCCTGAAACGCCAACACAAATCGCCGCACCAGCCAGGCACACGCCGAGAATAAGACGTCGAGAAAGCAGGGCATTTCCTGTAACGCGATAGATAAAATCAGAACATACGCCGCCCAGAACCATACCGATTGCGCCTATCACCCACGGGATCACGGTAGCAATGCTAATTTCTTTAATATCAAGATGTAATGAGTGATTCAGGTAGCTTGGAAACCAGGTCAGGAAGAAAAAGAGTATGTAGTTATAGCTAAAGAAGGCCAGCGTCGTTGCCCACACCATCGGCTGTTTCATGTAGTAGCCAAGAGAAGGCATTGCTTTACCGTCATCCGCTAAAATAATGTCGTCATGGTTTTCAAAATCGACACGCTCTTCCGGGGCAAGGTGTTTACTTTTGGAGGGTTTATCACTGGCAATGAAGTACCAGAGAATGACCCAGGCTAAACCAAACAGGAAAATAATCCCAAATGCCGGACGCCAGCCTAATGAAAGTGCCAACAGGCCAACGACCGGACCAGAAATTGCACCACCTAACGGTGAACCGGCGCTAAAAATACCAATCGCAGTGGCGGATTCTTTACGCGAAATCCAGTTATTGATGATTTTATTGCCGGCTGCGCTAACTGGTCCTTCGGCCATACCAAATAATACGCGTACAGCCAGCATAGTCCATAAACCGGTAACTAAACTGGTCATCCCACAAAATACTGACCAAAGTAATGCGGCGACCAAAAATACTGTCTTAGGACCAAACTTGTCGCTGGCCCAGCCACCGATAAAGTTAAACAGCGCGTAGCCAACAAAGAATGCGCTGAAAATCATACCCATTTCAGCGGCATTAAATCCTAATTCCTTTTCAATGAGTGGAGCGGTGATCGACAATGCTGAACGATCCATATAGTTAAGCATGTAAACTATAAATAGAAGAAAAACGATAAGCCATCCCATTGTTTTTCTTTTCATGATATATCCTCTTATTGTGGTCTAGCGGCCTGACCACAATATTTAAATCCTATTTTAAGATCACTATCATTTTGATATTAATGTGATCAACATAACGAAAAATTAACGTTGCAAATAACGACAAGAAAAGGGAGTTAATCGTAATCTAATGAATTTAAATGACTTTATTTGTACTCTGGTAATTTGTGATAAACCTAATCGTATACTCAAGGTCTATTTATTGCGGATTTGCATTAACGATGCGCCGAGGAAACGACGTATGCTCAGCATACATCTGGTATTAACGCTGAGGGAATGTCCAGCCATCGCATAGAGGCATGCAGGCATCAGCCAGAAATGCCGCGGCAAACGTTATTAATGTAATCATTTGTTAACAATTGTGCTACATATCACAAAATCAAAGTCAACCGGTAAAGTCGCTTTGACACGCTTTCCGTTACCTTCTAGAGTGGAAAAATACAGATTTTAGATAAGAGACTATCTGTGAAATTAAGATGGTCTCTTATTGCATTTTTTTAGCTAATGGCGACCTTCTTCCAAATATTATGAAGGGGAAAGCCATGTCCGCATGCTCATTCTCGAATCCGATAAAAATCCGTGGTGTTGATGATGTTATTAATTTCATCGACTCACATGGAAAAATAAATGACAGAGCCGGTGTTATTTGGTGGTTAGCGCTAGGTGGTCTGTTTCTTGACGCTTTTTCAAATTCAGCCCTCAGTGCTGGATTAAACCCAATGACCCGCAATTTAAATCTGAGCGCGACCGAAGTTGCGCTGCTGACCTCATTTTCATCGTGGGTTGCCATATTATTTAACCCCATCGGCGGCTGGATTGCCGATCGCTGGGGACGTGTTCCGCCGCTGATTATTGCCAAAATAATGGCGGTGATCGGTGCGTTGCTGGTGATGTCGTCCTCCAGCTTCAGCACCATTATCATAGGCCGCTTCTTCGTTGGCGTCTCTTACGGGATGGATTTTGCCGTGGCCATGGCGATGCTAGCGGAGTTCACCCCGGTGAAACTAAAAAGCCGTTTAAACACCTGGCAAGGGGTGTGGTATGTCGCGGTGTGTTTAAACCTGGCATTGGCGCTGATGTTTTATTCCTGGGATGTTGGCGATGCTATCTGGCGTTATTCTATTGCCGTAACAGCATTATGCGGACTAATTGTCCTGTTCTTCCAGTTTCGTTATTTAGTTGAAAGCCCGGTATGGCTGGCGAGAAAATCACGTCTTTCTGAGGCCGTGAACGCTATGAATAAAATATACGGTGAGAATTTTATTCTGGCACCAAAAACGGAGCAAGAACCGGTCATTGGGCAAGCGGGAAAAGGTGCAATAAATGTGCTGCTAATATTCCGTGGTGTTTATTTACCGCGTACGATTCTGGCTTCTACGGTTCAGATCTGTCAATCAATACAATATTTTGGTGTCGGCTGGTATTTACCGGTTATTAGCGCTGCGATGTTCGGTAAGAACTTTGTCTACGCAACATTGTGTTCACTGTTTTTTAACGTTTTCGGTATCATTGGCGGCTTCCTGTCGCCCGCTATAGGTCGCTGCCTGGGCCTGCGTCGTTCGTCGGCGATCGGTTTTGCCGTGGCTTTTCTCGTACTGCTCACGCTGGGACTGTTCAGCGACAGTATGCCGCTGTGGGCCTCTTTGCTGGTCCCTGCGCTGTTTATTCTTTGTCACTCTGGCGGGCCTGGCGCAAATGGGAAAAGCCTTTCATCACTCTCTTTTCGCAGTGAACTACGGGCGGGTGCCAACGGTGTGGTGGGGGCGCTTGGCGCAATCGGTGCGGCTCTTGGGTTGTTTATTTTCCCCGTCTTCCGCGATCTGTACGGTCTGCAAACAACTTTCCTGATCATGTCCGCCGTTCCGCTATTTGCGAGCATCGTCTGTTTTGCGATCCCGTGGGATCCCACTCGCACGACCATCCAGCCGGATAACGAGCCTGGCGCTCCGCAGTTTGCACCATCACAGCCGTCTTATCCAGAGTCGATGGCCCCCGAGTCAAACAGGAGCACGAAATGATTGAATATGAAGATGTAATTCTGGCGATAGATGAAGGGACATCCGGTACGCGCGCGGCAGTGGTGGCGCGAAATAGCCAGGTCCACTGCCTGGAATACCAACCGCTTCAGGTCAGTAGCCAGCGCCATGGCGTTGTTGAACAAGATGCTGATGAAATACTACAGGCCACCATTGCGGTCTGTCGTACTGCGATTGCCAACGCCCAGCGTAGCAAGATGCGCATTGTGGCGCTGGCGATTGCTACGCAACGTTCCACAGCTGTGCTCTGGGATGCAGGCACTGGCAAGGCGCTGGCACCTGCGATGGTTTGGCAGGATGCCCGTTTTACGCATGAACTGGCGCAACTTGCCCCACAATGGGATGCGAAGCTGCTGCCGCTCGTCGGCCGGCCGGTTGGGATACGCTCTCCTTACCTCTGGGCGTCATACCATATCGCCAACACATCGGCAGTGAAGAAGGCGCACCAGGCCGGAACGCTGGTGTTTGGCACCGTTGACAGCTGGTTACTCTGGCATCTGGCGCAAGAAAAAAAATGTGTCACTACCCCCACTAACGCCACGTCTGCTGGGGCGTATTGCCTTAACGAGCATCAGTATCATTTGCCCTGGCTGCAGGCGTTGAATTTCCCGGCGTCATTGCTGCCATCATTACATGATGATGCTGATGATTTTGGCACCACGCGTGAAGATATCCTCGGAATTAGCGTCCCGATCCGGGCCTGTGCCGGAGATCAGTTTGCGGGGGCTATCGGCCTGGGTTGTACTGAGCGCGGACAGGCTTTTTGTATGCATGGGACCGGCAGCTTTGTCGATTTGATGATGGGGTCGACGGTACCGACGCTGAATAAGAGTTGTGAAAGCACGCTCACAATGACGGCACGCCGCCAAAAAGGGCGTTCACACTTCTCTGTAGAAACTTTCGTTCCAACTACCGGTTCGGCTTTGAACTGGGTGTGCGAAAAGCTGCACTGGTTTGACTCGCCCGAACAAATTAGCGAGTTGGCTGCGCAGGCCAGTGATTCTGGCGGCGTGAGCTTCATTCCGGCATTGACGGGTCTGCGTGTTCCTCATCTGCAACCGCAGGCCCGCGCCTCCCTTAACGGTATTTCAATCTCGACCACACGCCCTCAGGTGGCTTACGCCATTCTGGAAGGTATTGCGCATTCGGTCGCTGCCTGTATTCGTGCGAATGAAGCGGCAACCGGCATACCTGCACAAGAACTGGTGGTTGGGGGCGGGTTATCCAATAGCGATACGTTATTGCAAATCCAGGCTGATGTTAGCGGGATCCCCGTACGGCGGATGGCCGAAACGGCACGGGCCAGCTTACGTGGTGCGGCATTTCTGGCAGGGGCCGATGGGCTGCTGTGGGACTCGTTGCCCGATGCCTGCGCCACGCTGAAAACAGCGCGCCTGTTTGAACCCAAAATCAGTCATGACCTTCGCGAACAAAAAATAAACCGCTGGGAGATGCGTATTGCGCTCGAAATAGATGCCGCCAGCAGCTTCACTTCAGCTAATCAGGAGCGTACCCACTCATGAAGTTTTTCCCTTCGCGAAAGCCCAATAAAACACGTAGTGAAATGTACGGCGCAGAACCGTTGCGTCTGCAGCGACCTGAACAACTGGACCGACTTGAAAGCGAAACCTACGACATCCTGATTGTCGGCGGCGGCGTGACGGGAGCCTATGCGGCGCTGGATGCCAGCCTGCGTGGCTATCGGGTCGCGCTGATTGAAAAAAGCGATTTCGCTTCGGGGACGTCATCCAAGTCATCAAAAATGGTGCACGGTGGTCTGCGTTATATCGAGCAGGGGAACCTGGGGCTGGTGCGTCACTCTTTGCTCGAACGCCAGCGTATGCGCCGGAACGCTCGCCATCTGGTGCAGCGGCTTCCTTTTTTATTTCCGGTGCTTGATAAGAATGGTGTGTTTGATAAGCGCATGTCTTCGGCGTTTGAAAGTCTGCTCTGGACCTACGATCTCGCCGGCGGATGGCGGGAAGGTATCCTTCACCAAAAATTGACTCCGGCGGAAGTACTGTCGCACTGCCCTACGCTGAAAGAGGAACAACTCTCCGGTGGTTTTATGTATTTCGATGCCCGTGTTGACGATGCCAGATTAACACTGGCCCTGGTGCGCACGGCGGTGTTTCATGGGGCGACGGTGACGAACCATGCCGAAGTTATTGAAACCACTCGTGACCAGCACGGCAAAGTCAATGGGGCCATTGTGTATGCCGATGCCCGAGAAATTCAGGTTAAGGCGCGGGTGGTCATTATGGCGACGGGCGTCTGGCTACGTGACTGGAA
Organism: Citrobacter sp. Cpo148; assembly: GCF_030332375.1. Taxonomy (NCBI): domain Bacteria; kingdom Pseudomonadati; phylum Pseudomonadota; class Gammaproteobacteria; order Enterobacterales; family Enterobacteriaceae; genus Citrobacter; species Citrobacter sp. Cpo148. The sequence goes on along the minus strand of NZ_JAOWHY010000050.1, from coordinate 176,001 downwards.
CGGGTTGAAAAAAGGAGAGGCATCTCCTCTGAATATTCGCCCGGCGAAGGGGGTACACGTCGCGATCCCATGGATGAAGATTCGCAATGATTGCACGGTGACCATCCCGGTTGCCGGACGCAGCCGACGCGCGACCATAACGCGCTGGGGTAACGTCTCCTATCTGGGCACCACGGATGAGGACTATCAGGGCGATCTGAACGATGTTCACTGTAATCGCACTGAGCTGGACTTTCTGCTGGAAGGGGCCAACTCGGCGCTGAAAACGGATCTGCGCCCGGAAGATGTGGTGGGAAGTATCGCCGGTTGCCGTCCTCTGGTGGGCGTGGCGGGTGGAAAGACCGTTGAGATGAAGCGTAACCATGAGATCCGGGTTTCAGCGGACGGGCTCATTACCATCGTCGGCGGCAAGCTGACGACATCACGTCATATGGCGGAAGAAACCATCGACGCGGCCAGCAAAATACTGGGTCGTAAGAAGGCCTGCTCAACGAAAACTGCGTATTTGCTTGGCGCGGCTGGCTATGACCCGCAGGCCATTCTGGCTTCAGGTGGTCTGTCTGCGCATCTGGGCGAGCGCTACGGTACTGAAGCCCATTTTGTCAGTGACATTATCCAGGCCGATCCGTCGCTCATGAAGCCTATCGTCGCAGGGCTTCCCTATACCGAAGCGGAAGTGGTGTACGCCGTGCGCCATGAGCTTGCCAGCACCGTTGACGATGTGCTGTCGCGCCGAATTCGTGCTCGCCTGATGGCGCGCGATGCATCAGCCGTTGCAGCTGAACGCGTTGGGGAAATACTGCAACAAGAACTCCGATTACATCCTGAGCACGTGGCCAAACAGGTCGCCAGCTATCAGGCCGCAATTAAACATGAAAAATCAATGCTTATGGGGACATCAGAATGATCAGTAAAGAAGCGATTAAACGTGGTTACAACCGTGGAAATTATACCGTTGGCGCACATACTCGTCCCGCATGGGCAACGGACATCACCCGCAGCGGTGGCGCAAAAGGAATGCAGGTTGATCCCGTTGCAATAAGCGAAGCGACGTTTGACCGTCTGCGGGTCATTGCCGATGAAGTGCTGACGTCTGAGGCCGATGTGATTACCTGGACCCGCGACTGGTGGGCCGGTTCGATGATTGCGGAAACCCAGGGCGCCCCCGCCACCTCAAAAGGGGTGATTGTGCGCGTTTCCACCGTGGAACAGATTCAGGACGTGATGCGTCTTGCCAGTGAATCCGCCATCCCGGTCACGGTTTCTGCCGGGCGCAGTAACGTTACCGGAGCCGCCTTGCCGTTGCGTGGGGGGATCGTGCTGGACGTTTGCGAACTCAACAAATTTATCGACTTTGACCCGCAAAGTCAGATTGTTGAGGTAGAAGCCGGCATGTTTGGCGATGTTTTCGAACAAACCATCCAGAAAGAGTACGGTATGACGATGGGCCACTGGCCGTCTTCGTTTGGCATTAGTACCGTGGGTGGGTGGGTCGCCTGTCGTGGCGCGGGACAGCTTTCTACTCGCTATGGCAAAATTGAAGATATGGTTTTTGGGATGGATGTGGTGCTTGCCGATGGGCGTTTAATCACCGTGGGCGGTTATGCACGCAGCGCTATCGGACCGGATTTACAGCAAATGTTCATTGGTTCGGAAGGCACGCTGGGGGTGATTGTGCGTGTGCGTTTGAAGCTTCATCGCTTGCCGGATTATGGCCGCGCCATCGCCTGGGGTTTTTCCAGTTTTGCCAGTGGACTGGAGGCATGTCGTGAAATCTTACAGCATGGTGCGAATCCGGCGGCACTACGTTTGTACGATAATCTGGAAAGCGGCGTGCAGTTTGGTCTGCCAGAGACCAATGTCCTGCTCATTGCGGACGAAGGACAGCCAGACATGGTCGACGCGGTGCTGGCTATCAGTGAACGTGTTTGTAAGCAGAGCGGAGAGGAACTTGACGGTGAGGCCATCTTTGAACGCTGGCTGGATACCCGGTATCTGACGGGTAAAAGCGCTGAAGGTTTTAAGAAAAGCCCCGGCCTGGTGGCGGACACGCTGGAAATGGTGGGACGCTGGCGCGATCTCAGTGCGGTATATGATGATGTGGTGGCTGCGATTAACGCTGTACCGGGGACGCTGGCCGGTTCAGCGCACCAGTCCCACGCCTACGTCGATGGCGCATGCCTTTACTTCTCGCTGCGTGGCGATGTGGCGGTTGAGCAACGCGGGGCGTGGTATCGTGCGGCATGGGACGCGGCAAATGCGGTGCTGATTAAACGCAATGCCTCCCTCAGCCATCACCATGGCGTTGGGCTGCTTCGTTCCCCTTATATGCAGGCCTCTTTAGGTGAATCGCTTTCGGTTTTGGCCGATATTAAAAAGGCGCTGGATCCGCAGAATATACTGAACCCGGGCAAACTGGGGTTAAGCGCTAAGTTGCACTCACATCAGGAAGGTCAATCATGATCAAAAACCTTGGCGTGCTTCTGGCACGCCATCCCATCATCATGGCGATTTACGGCATTGAGCAACTGAAAACCGCGCTGTCCAGCAAAGCTGAAGTCTGCATTATTGCCAATATTGATCTGATTAAGCTCCAGCCAGTGATCGAACTGCTGTCGAAGGCGGGAAAGTACGTCATCGTCAATATCGATAGTTGTAATGGGCTGTCGCAGGATAAAGGTGGCATCGATTATGTGGCTGAAACAGGGGCGATGGGGCTGCTCTCTACGCGTTTGCAAACCGTACAGCGTGCGAAAAAATGCGGGCTGGTGACTATGCAGAAAATCTTTGTCACTGACCGTTCCACCTGGCTACGCAGCCTGAAAGCGGTGGAGCAAAGCGAACCTGATTATGTGCAACTGATGCCCGCGCAGATGCTGCCGTTGCTTCCGCAGGCCGATCGTAATGTGTTGCCGCCGATTGTGGCGTCCGGGTTTGTCTGCAATGAGGAGCATGCTCAGACAGCACTGTTGCACGGCGCGATAGCCGTCTCAAGCAGCGACAGTGCGTTATGGGATGTGAATCTTCTACGTTAACCACCGGGAGCCCAAAATGGAAAATACGCAGCTGTTTGTTGTCGCACATTATTTTGCCCAACCGACGATGGGCGACAAGGTAAACGATGCGCTCAGCATGCTGGCGGAGGCGACGCGTAACGAGCCTGAAAATATCACCTATGAGTTTTTCCGTTCCACGGAAGACGGCGATCGCTTTGTGATTGTTGAGACTTATCGTTGCGCACAAGGTCTTGAACTTCACCGACAAACGGAACATTTTCAGCGCATTGGTGTTGGAATTATTACTCCGCTGTTGGAGCGTAAAGAGGTGAAAAGCTTTCACATTCCTCCCGATGAACCGCGTAGGTAAACGCTGTCTTTCTTACTACAAGGAACACATCAATGAACCATGTTATGAAGGATTTTGCGTTTACGACGGTAGCGGAGATCATCGTCGAATGGACGGGTGCGGCACGATTAGGAGAGCTCCTTCAGCAGCGTTTTAGCGCGCGTCGTGTATTGCTGGTAACCGACCCTGGACTGGTCAAAGCAGGGATTCTGCCGCCTGTTTTGCATAGCCTGCAAGATGCAGGGTTTCAGGTGACGGTTTATGATCGGGTTCAACCAGATCCGCATGAGCACCTTGTTCGCGAAGCCATACAGGTAGCTCGCGATGGCCACTGTGACATGGTTATTGGCTTGGGCGGCGGCTCCTCGCTGGATGTCGCGAAGCTGGTGGCTGTGTTAATCAACTCTGAACAAGACTTGCCGGAACTTTACGGGGTTGGCAAGGTTGTTGGTCAACGTTTGCCGCTGGTAAATATTCCCACTACGGCAGGTACGGGGTCTGAAGTCACCAATATTGCCATTTTAACGACGCATGATGATAGCAAAATGGGCATTGTCTCCCCGCAACTGTATGGTGATTTGGTGCTACTGGATGCGCAACTGACGCTGGGGTTGCCGCCGGTCCACACTGCTGCTGCCGGGATAGATGCGATGGTGCATGCGATAGAGGCCTATACTAGCAAGCATAAGAAGAACCCGCTTTCGGATGCGTTGGCCCGCGAGGCGTTACGTTTAATCAGTCGCCATCTGGTGACCGCATGTCGTGACGGGAACAACCGTGAAGCGCGAGAAAATGTTCTGCTGGGCGCGATGCTGGCAGGCCAGGCTTTTGCCAATTCCCCTGTGGCGGCAGTGCATGCGCTGGCTTATCCCTTGGGCGCACGACGCCATATTCCGCATGGGTTGTCGAATGCGCTGATGTTGGTTCCAGTGCTGCAGTTTAACGCGTCAGCGGCGGCTCCACTTTATGGTGAGCTGGCAGCCGTCATGGGGGCGAAGGTGACAGGGGACCTGGAAAACGATACCCAGTCGTTTATTGCCGCGATGGAGAACATTATTGCCGCAACCGGCGCGCCGAACAGGCTGCGTGACGTCGATGTACCTGAAAAGGACCTGCCGCTGTTAGCCCACGATGCTATGCAGCAGACCCGTTTACTGGATAACAATCCCGTGACGCTTACTGAAGGCGATGCGTTGCGACTTTATCAGCAGGCTTTTTAAGCACTATAGGTGTCCGGTGAAGGAATTGCCGGGCACGATTTTTTTCCTGCAACATACCTGCTACAACCGAATAGACATATTGAATCCAGGTGTTAGTATTCAATAGACAGCAGTAATGAGTATGCGTGTTTCATTTCCGGCCAGGAACGCTGATGATGACAACATTACTACCCGATATCACAGCATTTTCATCATTCACTTCCTTCGCGGCGCAGGTTGCTTACATGCCTGTCTGCTCTCTGGCCATTGTTTCTCATTCCTTCTTATCCCGGATGGAATCTCCCGCTGAATAGCTGTTCAGTGGGCTTTGTGACACGCATCGTTTGATAACAGGGATTACGGCGGGTCGAATATGGATAAGTTTAAACGTCATATGATGTGGTGGGTGGCGGGCATCCTGGTCGTGGTGGCCGCGATAGCATGGTGGATGCTTCGTCCTGCGGGAATACCGGAGGGGTTTGCAGCCAGCAACGGCAGAATTGAAGCCACTGAAGTGGATATTGCCACCAAAATTGCCGGGCGAATTGACACGATCCTCGTGTCGGAAGGGCAGTTTGTTCGTCAGGGCGAAGTGCTGGCGAAAATGGATACCCGCGTGCTGCAGGAGCAGCGGCTGGAAGCGGTAGCCCAAATCAAAGAGGCCGAAAGTGCGGTGGCGGCGGCGCGGGCGCTGTTAGAGCAGCGGCAAAGTGAAATGCGCGCCGCGCAGTCGGTGGTAAAACAGCGTGAGGCGGAACTGCAGTCGGTCTCTAAACGCCACGTCCGCTCCCGTTCGCTATCTCAGCGTGGGGCTGTGTCTGAGCAACAGCTGGATGACGACAGGGCTGCGGCAGAAAGCGCACGCGCTGCACTGGAATCCGCAAAGGCGCAGGTCTCTGCGGCAAAAGCCGCCATTGAAGCCGCTCGCACCAGTATCATTCAGGCGCAAACCCGCGTAGAAGCCGCGCAGGCTACCGAACGTCGTATTGCGGCTGATATTGATGACAGCGAGCTGAAAGCCCCGCGGGATGGTCGCGTACAGTACCGCGTAGCTGAACCTGGCGAGGTGCTTTCCGCGGGCGGTCGCGTGCTGAATATGGTCGATCTCAGCGATGTCTACATGACGTTCTTCTTGCCAACCGAACAGGCTGGTTTACTGAAGATTGGCGGAGAAGCGCGGCTGGTGCTGGATGCTGCGCCGGATCTGCGTATTCCGGCGACCATCAGCTTTGTGGCTAGCGTCGCGCAGTTCACGCCGAAAACGGTCGAAACCAGCGATGAACGGCTGAAACTGATGTTTCGCGTCAAAGCGCGTATCCCGCCAGAGCTGTTGCAGCAGCATCTGGAGTACGTGAAAACCGGTCTGCCGGGCATGGCGTGGGTGCGTGTTGATGAAAGTCGCGCCTGGCCTGACGACCTGGTGGTGAGGTTGCCGCAATGACGCATCTGGCGCTGGTTCCCGTTCCTCCCGTGGCGCACCTTGACGGCGTGAGTCAGCATTACGGGAAAACGGTAGCGCTGAACAATATCACGCTGGATATCCCTGCCCGCTGTATGGTGGGGTTGATTGGCCCGGATGGTGTCGGAAAATCGAGCCTGTTGTCGCTCATCTCCGGCGCGCGGGTCATTGAACACGGCAACGTGATGGTGCTGGGCGGCGATATGCGCGACCCAAAACATCGCCGGGATGTCTGCCCGCGCATTGCATGGATGCCGCAAGGGCTGGGGAAAAACCTGTATCACACGCTGTCGGTATATGAGAACGTCGATTTCTTTGCCCGCCTGTTTGGGCATGACAAAGCAGAGCGTGAGGCGCGGATTACCGAGCTGCTGAATAGCACCGGACTGGCACCGTTTCGCGACCGTCCTGCCGGGAAACTCTCGGGCGGGATGAAGCAAAAGCTGGGGCTGTGCTGCGCGTTAATCCACGACCCGGAACTGTTAATTCTCGATGAACCCACCACCGGGGTCGACCCGCTGTCCCGCGCCCAGTTCTGGGATCTGATTAACAGTATTCGTCAGCGGCAGACCAACATGAGCGTGCTGGTTGCGACCGCTTATATGGAAGAAGCCGAGCGCTTTGACTGGCTGGTGGCGATGAACGCCGGGGAGGTGTTAGCTACCGGGAGCGCGCAGCAGCTACGTGAGCAAACCAACAGCAACACGCTGGAGCAGGCGTTTATCGCGCTGTTACCTGAAGCCCAGCGCCAGGCGCATAAACCGGTAGTGATCCCGCCGTATCACGCTGAGCAGGAAGAGATTGCCATCGAGGCGAAAAACCTGACCATGCGCTTCGGTAAATTTGTGGCGGTGGACCACGTTAACTTCCGCATTCCGCGCGGGGAAATCTTCGGTTTTCTCGGCTCCAACGGCTGCGGTAAATCCACCACTATGAAAATGCTCACCGGACTGCTGCCCGCAAGCGAAGGCGAGGCGTGGCTGTTTGGGCAAGCGGTTGACCCGAAAAATATCGATACCCGCCGCCGGGTAGGCTATATGTCGCAGGCATTTTCGCTCTACAGCGAGCTGACTGTCCGGCAAAACCTCGAACTACATGCGCGGCTGTTCCATATCCCTGAAGCAGAAATCCCTGGGCGGGTGCAGGAGATGAGTGAGCGCTTTTCGCTGACCGATGTCGAAGATGCGCTGCCCGGTGCGCTGCCGTTGGGGATCCGTCAACGCCTGTCGCTGGCGGTGGCGGTGATCCATCGCCCGGAGATGCTCATTCTTGATGAACCGACCTCCGGGGTCGATCCGGTAGCGAGGGATATGTTCTGGCAACTGATGGTTGATCTGTCGCGCCAGGACAAAGTGACCATTTTTATCTCCACCCACTTTATGAACGAAGCGGAGCGCTGCGACCGCATGTCGCTGATGCACGCCGGAAAAGTACTGGCCAGCGGTACGCCGCAGGAACTGGTGAAACAGCGTGGAGCTGCCAGTCTGGAAGAGGCGTTTATCTCCTGGTTGCAGGAAGCGGCAGGCCCGGCGCCGGAAGCTCAGTTAGCGCCAGCCAATGTCCAGACAGTGCATGAAAACAGTAAGCCGCCGCGGCAAGGCTTTAGCCTGCGGCGCTTGTTCAGCTACAGCCGTCGTGAAGCGCTGGAGCTGCGACGTGACCCGGTACGTTCAACGCTGGCGCTGATGGGCACAGTGATCCTGATGCTTATCATGGGCTACGGCATCAGCATGGATGTGGAAAACCTGCGTTTTTCGGTGCTCGATCGCGACCAGACCGTCAGCAGCCAGGCGTGGACGCTGAATCTGGCGGGATCGCGCTATTTTATCGAGCAACCGCCGCTCACCAGTTATGACGAGCTGGACAAACGGATGCGCTCAGGCGAAGTTGCGGTAGCAATTGAAATTCCGCCAAATTTTGGCCGCGATATCGCGCGTGGAACGCCGGTGAAGATTGGCGTCTGGGTCGATGGCGCAATGCCAAGCCGCGCTGAAACGGTCAGGGGGTACGTGCAGGCGATGCACCAGACCTGGCTGCAGGATGTGATGGCGCGCCAGCCAAATGCCAGCGAGCAAAACGGGCTGATGACCATTGAAACTCGCTATCGTTACAACCCGGATGTGAAGAGTCTGCCGGCAATTGTTCCGGCGGTGATCCCACTGCTGTTGATGATGATCCCTTCCATGCTCAGCGCCCTCAGCGTGGTGCGTGAGAAAGAGCTGGGGTCGATTATCAATCTGTACGTTACGCCCACGACCCGCAGCGAGTTTTTACTCGGCAAACAGTTGCCGTACATCGTGCTGGGCATGCTGAACTTCCTGCTGTTGTGCGCGCTGTCGGTGTTTGTGTTCGGCGTTCCGCATAAGGGGAGCTTTGTGACCCTGACGCTGGCTGCGCTGCTGTACGTCACCATTGCCACCGGGCTGGGGCTGTTAATCTCCACGTTTATGAAAAGCCAGATCGCGGCCATTTTTGGTACGGCGATTATTACATTGATCCCGGCGACGCAGTTTTCCGGAATGATCGATCCAGTTGCCTCGCTGGAAGGGCCGGGCCGGTGGATTGGTGAAATTTATCCGACCAGCCATTTTCTGACCATCGCGCGCGGAACGTTCTCTAAAGCGTTGGATCTGACCGATCTCTGGCAGCTGTTTATTCCGCTGGTGGTAGCCATTCCGGTGGTGATTGGTCTGAGCGTATTACTGCTGAAAAAACAGGAGGGGTGATGCGCCGATTACGCAATATTTATAACCTCGGCATCAAAGAGTTGCGCAGCCTGCTGGGTGACAAAGCGATGCTGACGCTGATCGTCTTCGCCTTCACGATTTCGGTTTATTCTTCCGCGACCGTCCTGCCGGGTTCGCTGCATCTGGCACCGATTGCTATTGCCGATATGGACCAGTCGCAGTTGTCGAATCGGATTGTGAACAGCTTTTATCGCCCGTGGTTTTTACCGCCGGAGATGATCACTGCCGATGAAATGGATGCCGGGCTGGATGCCGGGCGCTATACCTTCGCCGTAAACATTCCGCCTGATTTTCAGCGTGATGTGCTGGCCGGACGACAACCGGATATACAGGTTAACGTCGATGCCACGCGGATGAGCCAGGCGTTTACCGGCAACAGCTATATCCAGAATATCATCAGCGGCGAGGTGAACAGCTTTGTGGCGCGTTACCGCGATAACAATGAGCCGCCGGTGGCGTTGGAAATGCGCATGCGCTTTAACCCTAATCTGGAACCCGCCCGCTTTGGCGCGGTGATGGCGATTATCAACAACATCACTATGTTGGCGATTGTGCTGACCGGTTCGGCGTTGATCCGCGAACGCGAGCACGGGACCATTGAACATCTGCTGGTGATGCCGGTGACGCCGTTTGAGATCATGATGGCAAAAATCTGGTCGATGGGGCTGGTGGTGCTGGTGGTTTCCGGTCTGTCGCTGATGCTGATGGTAAAAGGCGTGCTCGGGGTGCCGATTGAAGGTTCGATACCGTTGTTTATGCTGGGCGTGGCGCTGAGCCTGTTCGCCACCACCTCGATCGGCATTTTTATGGGGACGCTGGCGCGCTCTATGCCGCAGCTGGGGCTGCTGATGATTCTGGTGCTGCTGCCGTTACAGATGCTCTCAGGTGGCTCCACACCGCGTGAAAGCATGCCGCAGGCGGTGCAGGACATTATGCTGACCATGCCGACTACCCATTTCGTCAGTCTCGCGCAGGCGATACTTTATCGCGGAGCCGGGTTTAGCATTGTCTGGCCGCAGTTTCTGACGCTACTGGCGATTGGTAGCGCGTTCTTCCTGATTGCACTGCTGCGTTTCAGAAAGACGATTGGCACGATGGCGTAATCATTATTGCCGGGGGCGCTTCGCTTGCCTGGCCTACAAACGATAACGGACGTAGGCCGGATAAGGCGTAGCCGCCATCCGGCATCCGGCAACGAAACAGGCAATTACTCTTCTTTCGGCAGGCACTGTAGATGGCCGTGGCGCACGCCGCGCTGGGAAATCACGTCATCGGCAAAATGCTGTACATCGCCCATGTCGCCTTTTAGCACGGCGATTTCCAGGCAGTCGTCATGGTTGATGTGCACGTGCAGCGTGGCGACCGATAAATCGTGGTGGTGGTGTTGAGTAGAAACAATGCGGCTGGCCAGATCACGCTTCTCATGCTCATAAACATACGAGAGCACCGCGAAGCCCTGAGTGCCGTGTTCAAGGGTAGTTTCCTGCGCCAGTGCGCCACGCAGAATATCGCGGATCGCTTCGGAACGGTTGTTGTAGCCACGGCGCTGACTCAGGCCGTCGAGCGTTTCCAGTAAATCGTCATCGAGGGTAATGGTGACTCGTTGCATCTGCAGTTAACCTTTCATGTGGCGCGTTGGCGCACAGGGGGTAAGGGGAATAGCGTATTTTGTAACACACGTCCGGCATCCGGGGAAAAGGTTAATGCTCTCGCAATAAACGCAGCAGGGTACTGACCTGTTCATCCAGCGGAGCGAGAGTATCTTTAACGATCAGATGCAAAGGCGTGGCGCGACGAGCACCATGGCTTAACGGCAGTGGGCGTAAAAGCCCCTGATCAAGCTGCGTCTGAATACGTTCCTCGGGCAGCCAGCCGTAACCGACCTGATACATCACCGCATCAATCGCGGCATCAATGGTCGAGAAGGTCCAGGCATCACGCGCCGGTTGTTGTGGGTTATCGCGATCGGCAATGCGAATCAGCGGCCAGGCGCGTAATGCGTCTTCATTCAGCGGCGCATCCAGCATGCAGAGTGGGTGATCGCGGTGGGCCACGGCCACGAAGTCAATATTCATCAGCCATTCGCCGCGTCCGGTGACATCCTGACGCCGGGTCAGGACCATTACGTCCGCATCGGCATGTGCTGCCAGTCGAGCATCACCATTCTCCAGGACTTCGGTCAGACGCACCTGCGTTTGCGGCCAGGCCTGCTGAAACTGTTTGAGAATGGCAAACAGGCGTTTGCGTGGGAAGATGCTATCTACCATCAAATCCAGCCGCGTTCGCGTACCGTTTTGTAACGTTGCGGCCCGGGTTTCCACCCATAAAAAAGCCTTCAGTAGCGGTTTGACCTGATTGAGCAATAGCTCTCCGGCCGGTGTCAGGACAGCCCTGCGCCCTTCCGGGGTCAGCAGCGTTACGCCAAGTCGCTCCTGTAACAGTGCCAGATTGTAGCTTACCGAAGACTGGCTACGGTTGGTCTCTTCCGCCGCTTTAGCGAAGCTGCCCAGCTCCACCACTTTCTCCAATAGGGCCCACTGCTCGAGGGTTGTTTTGTGCATAACTCATCTAATAATTGAATGAATTTGATGCAAACATAGCGTTATTCATCCAATTTTTGAAGCGTTAAGATCCTCGCATCAAGTAAGAGGAGAACGAATATGAGTGCGTTTGATAAACATGATTTAAGCGGATTTGTCGGCAAACATCTGGTCTATACCTACGATAATGGCTGGAATTACGAGATCTACGTGAAAAACGACACTACGCTGGACTACCGCATTCACAGCGGTATTGTGGGGAATCGTTGGGTGAAAGATCAGCGGGCCTATATTGTGCGGGTCGGGGAGAGCGTTTATAAAATTTCGTGGACCGAACCGACCGGGACCGACGTCAGTCTGATCGTAAACCTGGGTGACAAACTCTTTCACGGCACCATCTTTTTCCCTCGCTGGGTGATCAATAATCCGGAAAAAACGGTCTGCTTCCAGAATGACCATATTCCGCTGATGATGTCGTACCGCGATGCCGGCCCGGCGTATCCCACCGAGGTGATTGATGAGTTCGCGACCATCACTTTCGTACGTGACTGCGGCGCGAACAATGATGACGTTATTGCCTGTGCGGCGAGCGAGCTGCCGAAAAACTTCCCGGAAAATTTACGCTAAGGCTTCCAGTCGCTGCACGGCGTCTGCGGTCAGGGTAAACGGCGTGGGGGTGCACACCGCCAGGCTCAGGGTATCGAGCTGGCACTGGCTGACGGAGAGTGAGGAAGTTAACGCGGTACTGTCGACGCTGACGATTTGCCAGGCACTGCCGCCGCGCTGCTTCACGATCGCTTCTTTACGCGTCCAGATGCGCCAGAACGCCGCCAACTGTTGTTCCGGGCGTTCGGCCTCGACTTCGGCATGCTCACCAAGACTGAATACCGTATTTGCCAGCGTTTGCCAGTTATCGCGCGGGCGAACGACTTCTATATCGCAGCCGACTTCCCCTTCGTCGCTGAGCAGCAGGGCGATATCATCACCGCTGTGGCTGAGATTGAACCACAGCGGCGTGTCAGCAGAAAAGGCCGGTTTTCCTTGCTCGCCATAGACGATGTCTGGTAATGGCGAAAGGGCATGGGAAAGCAGCACGCGACCTGCCAGCCAGCGCGCACGGCGAGCACCTTGCGGCGCTTGCTCACTCAGTGCGGCAGGCAGTGCACCAGCGCTTAAAACAGAAACTTTCCCAAGAACGATCCGGTACATATCACGGCCAACGTTTAATGATGATAGAAGTATTTATGCCGCCAAACGCAAAGTTGTTGCTCTGCAAAAACTCGCAATCAATCTTGCGGGCTTCACCCATAATGTAATCCAGCGCGCCACAATTGGCATCTGGCTGACTCAAATTTAGCGTAGGCGCAAACCAGCCTTCACGCATCATTTGCAGACTCATCCAGGCCTCTAGTGCGCCACAAGCGCCAAGGGTATGTCCAAAATAGCTTTTAAGCGAGGATAGCGGAACATTATCACCATAAATTGCAGAGGTTGCCTGACTTTCTGCAACATCACCACGATCGGTTGCGGTTCCGTGCGCTGAAATATAGCCGATATCCCGGGCACTAATACCTGCCATATTCAGTGATTTTTCCATGCAAATCTGCATTGTTTCGCGCTGCGGCTGGGTGATATGGGCTGCATCGCAGTTAGTGGCAAAGCCAACGATTTCACCATAAATCGTTGCTCCGCGCGCTTTAGCGTGTTCCAGCTCTTCCAGCACTAGCGTACCTGCACCTTCTCCGATGACCAGACCATCGCGTTTTTCATCGAACGGGGATGGGGTGGTTTTCGGCTCGTCGTTGCGCTGGCTGGTTGCGAATAACGTATCAAACACGGCGGCTTCGGAAGGACACAGTTCTTCTGCGCCGCCGGCGACCATCACCGTTTGATAGCCGTGTCGAATGGCTTCCCATGCGTAACCAATTGCCTGGCTACCGGATGTGCAGGCGCTGGATGTCGGGATGACTCGCCCACGCAGACCGAAAAACAATCCGGTGTTAACGGCAGTGGTATGCGGCATCATTTGCACGTAGGTCGTGCCGGTGATGTTATTGGTGTGTTTCTCGGTCAGCATGGTCGCGAACTCGCTCACTGGACCGGTACTACCGGTTGATGAACCATAAGCGATCCCGGTTTCACCGTTAGTCAGTACCCGATCGCCAATCAGCCCGGCCTGCTCAAGCGCCAGCTCTGTTGCGCGGGTGGACATCAGCGATACGCGCCCCATGGCGCGAATTCGCTTGCGGGTATAGTGTTCCGGCAGAGTGAAGTCGTCGATCGGCGCTCCCAGCAGTGTGTGCAGTCCGTCATAAACCTGCCACTCCGGCATTTTGCGTACCGCATTTTCATATGCCAATAACCTGGCGGAGACAGCCTGCCAGTTTTCCCCAAAGGCGGTGACGCCGCCCATGCCTGTAATCACGACACGACGTGTCATAACATCCCTCCATTGATGGAAATCACCTGGCGAGTTACATAGCCCGCCACATCCGACATTAAATAACTGGCAAGCCCGGCCACTTCTTCAGCCTGACCTATTCGTTTCATGGGAATCATCGACATCGCCTCTTTCAATGCGGCTTCTTCCATCTCGATCATCCCGGTATCAATGAGTCCCGGTGCAATGCAGTTTACGGTAATTTTGCGTTTTGCCAGTTCGATAGCCAGCGCTTTGGTGGCACCAATAATTCCGGCTTTTGCCGCACTGTAATTGACCTGACCGCGGTTGCCCATCACGCCCGAAACCGAAGACAATGTGATGATACGGCCCCCCTGGCGTGCGCTGATCATCGGCATAATGCACGGATGAATGACGTTGTAAAAGCTGTCGAGGTTGGTATGGATCACCGAATCCCAGTCGTTATCACTGAGCGCAGGGAAAGCGGCATCCCGAGTGACTCCAGCGTTGCTGACAATACCGTACCATGCGCCGTTTGCCTCAATATCTTGCGACAGTATTTCACGGCACTGCTCGCGATTGGCAACGTCAAATGTCAACAGGCGCCCTGCACCGCCAGCGGCGAGGATAGCATCCAGCGTTTCTTGTGCTCCTTGCACATCGCGATGATAGTGTACGCCGACCACAAAACCGTCCGCGGCCAGTTGTCTGGCGATGGCGCGACCGATACCTTTGCTGGCACCCGTAACTAAAACTGAACGGCTCATGTGGACGCTCCTTGTTGAAATAGCGTGTTAATTTCTTCTGATGTCGGCTGGAAGGTGTTGACTCGACCGGTTGCCAGCGTCTCGTTGTCTGCCTGGATGGCACATTCAAAGCTACCGAATCGTGCATCCTGCATCAGCAATTTGACATGGATGCTCAGCGTCTTCCCGGCAGGCAGAACACCTGTAGCACAGACTAACTCACGTGCGCCCAGTACCATGCCTAACGTAATACTCGCCTGACCTTGTTGCTGGCGGTGCCAGCCAGACCAGACGCCAATGGTCTGCGCCATCAGTTCCAGTGCGAACCAGCCAGGCAGATTGCCATCAAGGTCGAGAAAAGGGGCCAGTACGCTGTTTGCTGATACCATCACGTGGCAGGTGGCGGTTTCGTCCGCCACACTGACGACCTCTTCAAGAAGCAGCATCGGCGCATCATGCGGTAAATAATCACCCGGTGGTAAAAAGTGGCTCATGAGGTTCTCCCGAGCAGGATGCTGGCATTATTGCCACCGAAGGCAAACGAATTAGACAAGATAACCGGGCGAGTCAGCGGCTGCGGCTGTTCAATGATGCCGCAGGGTGGCAATGTTTCATCGCGTGGCGACTGGCTAAAATCCTGCGGTGGCAGCGGCAGTTCGCGTTGCAGAATCAGCATACTGATCGCTGCTTCGGTGATCCCCGCAGCGCCCAGCGTGTGCCCGGTCAGGTGTTTGGTTGAACTGCACGGGACCGTTTCGCCAAATAGCGCGCTCACGACGTTGGACTCAATCTGATCGTTTAACGGTGTGGCGGTACCGTGCAGATTGATATAGCCCACATGTTCCGGCGTCATTCCTGCGTCGTTAAGCGCCTGGCCGATGGCGCGAATGGCACCTTCCCCCTGTGGATGGGGAGCCGAAATATGGTACGCGTCGCTGGATTCGCCGACGCCAAGGAGCGCGATAGGCTGTGGCTCGCGGGTTAATACCATCAATGCGGCGCCTTCGCCAATGGTGATCCCACAACGGTTGCGGCCAAACGGCTGACACAGCGTTGGGGAGAGTGATTCCAGACTGTGGAATCCGTTGATTGGCATTCGGCTTAGCGTATCCGCACCGCCGACAATGGCGATATCGACCAGACCAGATTCGATCAAACGACGTCCGCTCATGATAGCTCTTGCACTGGACGAGCAGGCGGTTGAGAGCGTAAAGGCTGGGCCATCCAGCGCCAGCCAGTGGCTAAGAAAACGCGACGGATCGCCCAGTTCCTGTTGCGGATAGCGCCAGTCAGTGCTCTCTTTGCCGTTGAGCATCAAATCTACGTGAACGTCACCCTCATCCAGGCCGGAGGTGCTGGTGCCGAGAACAACAGCAATACGATCGCGACCAAATCGGGCGATAGCGTCGTCCACCTGCGGCTGGATTTGCATCAGGGCTGCCAGCAATAGCTGGTTGTTGCGCGAACGATGAGCGCTAAAGTGCTGAGGAATAGCGGGCAGCTCACCGTCAACGCCTGCTAACACGGCGGATGGGTGTCCTTGCAGCCAGCCCGTGCGCGGGCGCATTCCCGGCGCTATGCCACGAGTGAGATTGGCTGCGATTTCATCAGTGTTATTGCCCAACGCATTAATCATGCCAACGGCAGAAATGTAGATCATCTCAGTCACCCAGGTATTGAATGGTGATGTGGTATTTAAAAACGTGCTGTTCAATGCTGATCGGTTCGCGTTTTCCTTTTCGATTCAGATACGTGATTTCCGTGACCACTTTGCCGCGGGCATTGCGCAGCTCACGCGTGTCACCCGTATCGACGAGCGTCCAGCCTGTGGGTAATTGCGGTTGCCAGGCGCTAATCGGCCAATGACTGAGCATCACGTCAGCCAGCACCTGGCTGGCTGGCGGCAATTGTGGAACGATGATCGATTGCTCGGTGTGCAGTCCTTTTTCATCGTAAGTCACGAGGAACAGGCGAATGCCGACTGATGACAGCCCGGCAAGTGTGATTTTCTTGTCATCAGCATTGAGCATGACCAACAGTGACTGAGTTTTGCCGTTGAAACTTCCGGTTAGTAGCTGTTGTGAATTCACCGCGGGAGAAATCCCTGGGGTAGGTAGCGTTACACGAGTCCCCGGCTCTAACCAGGCTTGCGGGCGGCCTTTCTGTTCCGGCTGCGAGTGGCTGCAACCGGCCAGCAGCAACGTGGCGACGAGCGCAGCGGTGCGCCAGAATGTCTGTTTAATCATCTTCTTTTTTTCTCTTTTTTTCCTGGCATCGCCAGCGGTGACAGCAGGAAGGCGGTGAAAATACCGCTCACTAGCACAATGCCAAAACTGCTGATTGCCTGAGTGGCGCTAAAGACCAGCATGCCGAGCGTCAGGAGCGTGGTCATCATTGCCAGCGTGATAGCCAGCAGCGATGTCAGTGGCGTACCGCGTGGATTACTGAAAAACAGCGTGTAGTTAATGCCAATTCCCAGTACCAGCACCAGTGCCAGCAGCGAGAACAGGTTGAGCGCATGACCGCTCAGGGCCAGCACCGCCAGACTGCAACCTAAAGACAGCACTGAGGGGACCAGGCTAATTAAGCCCTTACGCCAGCCAAGCCGAATGACGGCGCCACAGGCAATCACCGCCAGCGCAATGCACAGCAGACCGGTCAGAATATGGCGATAAAGGGCAAACAGGTTGTCAAAGCTGCTCTTACGATCCACCCACGCCACGCCGGAATATTTCGCGCTGAGCGTATTTAATGCATCACTTTGTTTCACCCCTTCAACGGGAACCAGTACGCTGCTTTCGCCATCAGCCAGAGACAACCATAGCAAGCGCCAGCCTTCACTGGCCGGGCTGGCAAGCCAGGCATCGACGGTTACGGGCATGGCGCTAAGATCGGGGTTCACCGTTGCCAGACCGGCGTTGTTTAAGGCTTTCGTGATGGCGGGCGCGGCATCTTTTAGCAGAGACAGATCCTGCTGTTGCTGGGCGAGTGAATTGAGCGGAATGGTGCGATATCCGCTGAGTAAACCATCTTTTTTTGCCTGTTCCAGCGCGGGGATAAAGGTTTCCATCCGCTCCAGCGTTTGTTGAGCGGATTTGCCGTACACCACAAACCACTTCTGGTCGACGCTTTGCCCGGTCAGGGCGGTAATCGCTTTTTCCTGAGCAAGAATACCCTGCGGCAGCGCCTGTAACTGGGAGATATCATCATCTACGCGTAGCGTCGCCATACCTGCCAACGAGAACAACGTCAGCGCCACCGGCAGGCCAACGGATAATTTCTTATTCCGCCGCCATGCAGCAAGCCAGCGTAGCATGAGTACCATTGCCGGCACCGGGCGTACCGGCAACCGACGACACAACCACGGGTGCCAGAAAATGACCGTCAGGCAGGAGGCGCTCAGACCTACCGCCGCGAATACCGCCATCTGGCGAATACCGGGGAAGGGGGCCAGCATCATAATCAGATAAGCCGCTACGGTGGTGAGTAGAGCCAGGAGCAGGGCATTGCGCACTTTGGCAAGGCTTTGCCATGGCGATGTTTCCGCACCGTGCACCATCCGTTCGGTCAAATAGTAGAGCGTATAGTCGGCGGAAATACCGATGATGCTCATGCTCATCACCAGCGTCATCAGATGGAGCTCGCCAAAAATCAGCAGCGTGACGACGGTCCCCGCCAGCGCACCAATGCCAATCGAAATCAGGCACAGCAGCAGCGGACGCAGCGAACGAAATACAGCCACGATGAGCAGGATCACCCCGAGCACAGTGGCTATGCCGAGGGTAGAGATATCTTGTTTCGCCTGCTGGCTGGCGTAATCGCTATAGAACAGCGTCCCGCGAGACAGCAGTTGAGCCTGTGGATAGTGGGCTTTGAGCTCACCCTCCAGCGTATTCAGCGTGGTGACCAATTGATGCGTCTGTTGCATATCAAACGATGAGCCGGTCAACTCGCCATGTAACAGATACCAATAGTTGCCTTGCTCATCCTGGGTGACAAGCCAGCCGTCCATCAGGCGCAGACGCTGCCCGGTTTTGGCCATGGCCAGCTGCGAGCCTCGCATCAGCATGAAGGGATCGTTTTGTAGCTCTTTGCCACTGACGCCGGAGAATGCGGAGTAAAGTTGGGACAGGATCCACTGGCCCTGCGCTTCGCCGCCGTTTTGCAGCCGGGCGCGGGTCTCGTTATCTATCAGGCCGTTACGATGTTGCCAGAAGAATGCCCCCCAGGCTTGCTGGCTGTCGGCATCCATTGGACCTTTTACCTGGGCTAGCGCGTGCGATTTTTGCAGTAAAGCCAGCCAGTCCCGGGCTATAGCTGGGTCCGGTTGCTTACCGGGGCTCACTAGCCAGACCACCTGACGGTCAAGGCGCTGCATAAATCCCTCGTTAAGACCCGGAGGTATAGCGCCCAGCGTCTGCTTTGGCAACATGGCCAGCACGCTGCTGTTAAGGCGGGCCTGAGGTAGCAGCGTCAGAAAGATGCCCAGCAGGAGCAGGCAGACGACTCCCCATAACAGCGCGGGGCGTTTACTGGGCGGCAAAGCGTTGGCGTTCGTCATCGGTCAGTTGCGCTGGCGTTAGTTGGTGTTGGGAAAGCGCGATATCGGTGCGATCCCCCTGCTTATCGTTGAGATGAATACTCTCCAGGTAAGTCTTTCCGGCTAAATCAATCGTCGCAAAAATCTTATCCAGCGGTGTGGTGATTGGCGTCAGGCGTAGCGTCCAGCGACCTTCTCCTAAGTCTGCAAACTCCACGCGGAAGTTTTGTTCCAGCACGTTACGATCCGCCTGGAATAACGCCCGTAGCAGATGATTAAACTGGAACATTTGCGGGTTATTCTCAGCGGTAATGGTCTGCGGTGGTTGACCGTTAATTGCCTGAACCATCCGTTTGTCGTCCAGCAGCAGTTGCATGGGGAACGGGGACGTTTGATCCCACAGCAACCCCTGGTCGCGGGCGATCAACATCTTGCCCTGAGATCGCAGCGGCTGCGGCAGATCCTTTATCGTCCGGGTTTGATCGAAGTGGGCGCGAACCACCGGTTGTTCGGTAAAACGCTGTTGTAGGGAGTCGAGCGTCAGGGCACTGACGAAAGGGCTGACGAGCAGCACGAGCAATGGCCATAATTTCATGGTGTCACTCCCATCCGTTCAAACAGAATATCCGGGCTGACAAAGCACAGTTCACGGCTTTTTTCGTCGACGGCGACCTGGATGGTGTAGCCTGTTGTGGCGCGTTTACCTGTTTCGGCATCAAAAATTTCGTAGCCAATACGCAGGCGATTTTCGTACTCTTTAATTTGGGCGCGTACACGGATACGCTGCTCGAAAGTCAGCGCATTGCGATACTTCACCCGAGTGTCGACCACGGGCCACAGATAGCCAGATTCTTTCATCTGCCGATAGCCATAATCGAATTGGTTCAGCAGTGCCTCACGGGCAATCTCGAAGTAACGGAAGTAGTTACCATGCCACGCTACGCCCATCATATCGACGTCGTGAAACGGAATAGTTAGCTCGACTTCAGCCGTAAAGCGGGGATCGTTAAGCACCCTTTACTCCTTGTCATTGGTATCCGGCAGTTGCCAGAAATCGAAAAAGTTAAACCAGTCGAGGGGCGACTGAAGCGCATAGTGCTCAAGGCGTTCGGCGTAGCGATCGACAGTATTTTGTAATGCCTGTTGTCGTGTGGCGCGCGGTAAGAGCAGCGGGTCGGCAAACGGTTCGCAGTAGATGTGGAGTTTCTCCTGCTGACGCAGGGCAAAAATCAGATCTACAGGGCAGCGTAAAATAGACGCGAGAATAAACGGGCCCTGAGGGAATGGCGCTTTTTGCCCCATAAAGCGGCTCCAGCACACGCGCCACTCGCCGCCGCGTTGGGGATTGACTGCGATGCGATCGCCTACGATGGCTACCCATTCACCGCGCTCCAATTTCTCTTTGAGCAGAATGGCAGTATCTGGACCAATACTGTTCACCGGGAGCAGATTTAATCCAGCCTGCGGGGCCATCTCTTGCATGATTTGTTTAAAGCGTTGGGCGTTATCGCTAAATACCAGCGCATTGATTGTTTTACTGCCCTGTAGCTGGGCCAGTGCCCGACAGGCTTCGACATCGCCAAGATGTGAAGCCAGTAGTAGTTTTCCCCGAGGATCGCTGATATTCAGCGTCGTTTCTGCACTTGGTGCAAAAATCACATCGCGACCGAAGTGCAGCTCACCACGCCAGCTGGCGATCTTATCCAGCATCGCGCCGCCAAAACGCAGGAAATGCTGATAACTGGTCAGGTTTGGCGGTACTGGCATCCGCCGAGTGATCAGTTGCGCCCTTACGCGGCTAATCCAGCGTTGAGAGGCTTTTCGGGCAGTTGAAGCGCTGAGCCAGTATACGCCGACGACCGGATACAGCAGCAGGGAGAAGGCTTTGCGACCCAGTACACGCCAGACCAGTAGCATCAGGCGCATTCCCCACAACCCTTTGACTTCCTGTTGCTGCGCCCAGTGTGTCGATGAACGACGACAAAGCAGGGAGGGGATGCGTGGCAACATGCCAAAGAACAGGCGAGTGTGCATCAATGAAATGTGCAAATTGTCTTTAAGCGCGTCGAAATGGGATAGCCCGTCCTGCGGATAGGTGACTCGCGTGGGGATAAAATAGCTGGTGTTGCCTTGCCAGTAGAGGCGCACCATCACTTCAGTATCAAAATCCATCCGTTTGCCGAGCGTTACGCGCTGTGCCAGTTGCAGCGTGGGGGCCACCGGATACACCCGGAAGCCGCACATACTGTCTTTGATCTGCAACGAGAGCGTTTCTATCCACACCCAGATATGGGTTACCCAACGACCGTACAGGCGCGAGCGAGGAACCGAATCATCGTAAATCGGTTGCCCGGAAATCAGTGCTGTCGGATGTTCTTTTGCCAATGCAAGCAGCCTGGGAATATCTTCAATGGCATGTTGCCCGTCGGCATCGACTTGCACGGCATGACTGAACCCGGCATCTGCCGCCGTCTGCATTCCGCGAATAACCGCCGCGCCTTTGCCTGCGTTGATGGGCAGGCGAATTAACGTCAGATTGCTGTATTCTGCCGCTAGGCGTGCCAGTTCATCTCGTGTAGTCTCGTCACTGCCATCGTCCACCACAATGCAGGGGAGATTGAACGGCTGAAGACGATCCAACACGTCCGACATCATCGCGCCGTGGTTGTAGCAGGGGATCAACACGCACGGGGAAAAGGTTAGCGGCATAACCGAATCTTCCCGCTGCTGGCGGTATGGCGCACGTCACCGTCGTGGCGCTGGTAGCTAAAAGAGAGCATCTGACGCGCTTCCTGCCAGCTCAGACTCAGGGTGACGGTGGCCTCTGGCAATAACGGCGACTGGAACTTCACGTTTTGAATACTGTGAAAACGCCAGCCAGGGGCCAGCAGCGTGGTGGCGTAATCCATCGCCCAGTTCAGCTGTGCAACGCCCGGCAGCAGTGGCTGCACGCTAAAATGCCCGCTGAACCAAAACAGAGAAGGGTCTAGTTGTAAAACAATCTCAGCCTGATGAGGCAGTGCCTGATGGCGCTCGATTTCATGGGGTTTCATGAAATAACTCCTGTAATTGCGCATAGACACGCTTGTTCATACTGTTGACCGGAATCTCATCAATCACCCGCCAGTAGCGGGGAACCGCGACAGGCTCCAGCCAGGGCAGCAGCGAACGTCGCCAGGTCAGTTCTTGCGGTTTACCACCGCACTCAAGCCAGCGTTGCCGGGCTTCGTCATCCAGTACCAGCAGGACGCCAACGCCCTGACGTCCTCCACGTGAGACCGGCAATGCCGCGACTTCACAGATACCATCCAGTGCCAGTAAACGTTGTTCCACTTCGCTGAGTGAAATACGTTTCTCTTCAATTTTGACCACCCGCCCGCGTCTGCCCATCAGGCGGAACTGTCCATTTTCGATAAACTGCAGAACGTCATCGAGTAACAGGCCATCATCAGCGTTAATTAGCGGTGAAAACACACGAAATGCGTCGTCTTCTGACTGGAATCTGACGCCGGGAAAGGGCAGCCATGCCACATCATCCTGATGGCGATAGCGCCACGCAAGGATCCCGGTCTCAGTGCTGCCGTAGATCTCATCGGGCCAGACATTTAGCCAGTCAGCAGCCTGCGTGACGTCCTGCCAGGGCAGCATGCCGCCCGCAGACAGAATCAGTTCGACCGGCGGCGGTGTCAGGTTGTGGTCGAGGCGTTTCAGAAACGCCGGGCTGCTGATAAACGCATACCGATGCTCAGCGCTCAGCGCCGCCAGTTGTTCGGCATACCAAAGCATCGCCGCGTGCAGCGGCAGACCTAAAGCCATCGGCAAAAAGATACGGAACGTCAAGCCATACAGATGTTGCGGTACCACTGACGCGACCACCCGGCAACCTGCCAGACGATCGGCAAAGCGTGTAGCGAGCAATGCCGCTTCGCTATCCAGACGAGCGATCGGTTTGATCACGCGTTTCGGCTGGCCGGTCGAACCGGAAGTGAATAGCTCCACAAAGGCGTCACTGCGTATTGCTGGGAACGTGATGTCGTGAGCCACGGATGTCATGGCGGAGCTGACCACCCGCAGCGTTCCCTGCCAGTCCATCGCTTTATCGCTCAGTACGCCGTCAAACAGCAAGTGCTGCTCGTTTAACAACGAAACGCGACAATGTCCTGGGATCACCGGTGTTTTGCCGGCATGGAGCGTTGCCAGCAGCGCGACGATGAATAAATAGCTGTTCTCGAAGCACAATGCCCAGCGTTCACCTTCCTGCTGTCGCAGATATGTTATCAACTGGGCCACATCTTGGCGCAGATGGCCAAGCGTCCAGGTATGCTCTTCCTGCCACGCAACAGGAACGTCGTCCGGACGTGGGGCACAGAGCCATTGAGCGAGTGTGAGGGGCTGCTTCATTGGGTATCTCGTTTTATCACCAGTTGGCGAATTAACCACTCGCCTACCATCAATGTTCCCATTAGCAGATAGGAAACCATGCCGTTCCAGGTGGTCCACAGGGTCATATCGCCATTCAGTGCGGTAAAGAGCGCAACGCTGCCATTGATGATGAAAAAGGCGCACCAGATTTGTGTCACACGGCGCGTATAGCGCACGCCCGCATCGGGCAGATTTGGGTCGCGCAGTCGTGCCAGACGTTCAACAATGGGCATTGCTGACCATAACGATCCACCAAAAACCGACAGCATAACGGCGTTTACCACTACCGGATAAAACAGCAGCAGCTGGTGCGTTTTGAGCAGATAACTGGCAATGCACAAGGTGATACCCGCGACCGCCACTACCTGTGTCACGACGCGCAGCGGCCCCGCCTGTCGCCGGGTCTGGCGAAAGCGTAAAAAAAGGAGTAGCGCCATCAACGGTAGCAACCAGTGCAGACTGTTATGCGCCAGGCCAAACCAGATCAAAAACGGCCAGGCCAGCAACAGTAGACCTGTCAGCAGTTGTACGACTGGCAACGAGCGTGTGCCCGACACGGAGAATTACGCTTCTTTGAGAAGGCGTTCTACCGCATCGACGACATCTTGTACGGTGCGTACTGCTTTGAACTCTTCCGGCTTGATTTTCTTACCGGTTTTCTTTTGCAGATGCACGATCATGTCGACGGCATCGATGCTATCGAG
Source organism: Citrobacter sp. Cpo148 (assembly GCF_030332375.1). Classification (NCBI taxonomy): domain Bacteria; kingdom Pseudomonadati; phylum Pseudomonadota; class Gammaproteobacteria; order Enterobacterales; family Enterobacteriaceae; genus Citrobacter; species Citrobacter sp. Cpo148. The sequence goes on along the minus strand of NZ_JAOWHY010000050.1, from coordinate 151,898 downwards.
TTCCAAATCTTCGTACAGGCGCGCCTCAGGCTTGATATCTTGCGGGTCAACTTCAAACAGCTTGACCAGCAGCGAGGAAACTTCTGCGTAAATGGCTTTTTGTTCGGTCATAACGGACTATCCTCAGGCACGTTGCGCGTGAATGAAAGATGCCAGCGTGGCGACGGAGAAGAAGTGCTGACGCATTTCTTCGCTCTCTGCTGAGAGGATCACGCCATACTCGTTTTTCACCGCCAGACCCAGCTCCAGGGCATCGATTGAGTCCAGACCTAAGCCATCGCCAAAGAGTGCCGCTTCGGTTTCAATATCATCAGCTGTCAGTTCGTCGAGATTCAATGTCGTTATAATGAGATTTTTGATTTCAAGATAAAGCGCTTGCATCATTAATTCCTGAAAGAGGTAAAGTACCTGGTTGTAATTGAAGCAAAAGATGCCGGTTCAACTGCCTTGCGGCCAGCGCCGGTTCTTGTGAGTTTGCGTCGTAAAATTGGTCGATCTTAACCCGTTCGTGTACTGAAATGGTAAACATCGGTTTTACAGATGGGACGTTGTACCATTGGCTTTCTTTATCCAGCATTTGTTCGCTGCAGTTAATAGTCACTATGCGTAAATCACTGCTGCAGCGCACGGCGATATTCGCCGCACCACGCTGTAACGTCATTGCTTCTCCGGGGCGTGTACGGGTTCCCTCGGGGAAAATTAAAATGGTATCGCCTTGCTCCAGACGTTGCTGGCAAGCGGGCAATAGCGCATCAGCCTGGCTGTTAATCAGATAATCTGCGGCCCGGACTACGCCGCCGAGAAAAGGATTTTTTAGTAGTGCACTTTTCACCAGACAGTCGGTTTCTGGCATGACCGAGGCCAGTAGGACATAGTCGATCAGCGTCGGGTGGTTGGCGACGACAAGACACCCTTGTTCGTTGCGTAAAATGTCTCGCCCTTCAATCTGGTAATCCAGCACGCCAAGCCGCTTCGCCACGGTTAAGAAGAGACGAAAACTGGCGGCGATACTGCGTCTGGCGATACGCCGACGTCGGGCTTTATCCCATACCGCGATCAGCAGGACGTTAAACCAAATCGTAGATAGGAGGAGCCCGCCGAGGCCAAACAGGGCAAAGCAAAAACCGGTCATCACCAGTCGCCATACCCGGTTAAGCCGCAGGATCATCGTGTTCATCACTGACTCCACTGCCACTGTACGCGTTCGCCAGGCAGGGTAAACGCCCTGGCATCTTGTAAGTAATGTTGTAAAAACAACAGGCTTTGCGGCAACGTTGTCTCGTCCTGTGAGCTGTGTGGACGGGTTTCACATTGCCAGCTATCACCGGATTCAATAACCAGCGCGACGGCAAACGGCCACGTTGGCATGTCTGGTGGTAACTGTGGGTGATAAAACTCGGGCAGAAAACCGTCGAAATCGACCATCAATACGCGCTGATATCCCGCCTGCAACAGCCCGATGACTTCGCATAACCCCTGCTGGAATGTATCCCTGCCAGCAGAAAGCGAGGAGGAGACAATCGGTTTTTTTGCGGCGATGGTCAAGTTACCCACAGCAGAGTTATGGACAGAAAGGGCAAAATCGGTCGGTGAGAGCGCTTGCTCAGTTGCAAGAGCGTGTAGGATCCTGTAGTTACGCTCCAGTTCACCATGGCGGCTGGTATACAAAACGGCATTGATATCATGACGGCGTAGCATCGCCAGACCGCAATCGACGGCCAGTTTGCTGCCGGAACTGAGGCGGCGAGCTGTCATCATCGGTAACTCATGGAGCTTAGCCAACGGCGCGGTGGGATCGATGGCGTGCGAAAGCCGTGACCATTCATGCCACTGTTCTGTTTCGCTTAACCCTGGTGCCTTGGCCTGCCAGTCAATAATGTTGAAAGCAAATTTCATCAACGCGTATCCGCGGTAAATCGGTTGTTCCGATTGTTTCTTATTTTTTCTTCTGACATATCAATAAAGTATGCCCAACACCTAAGTTGTCGTGGCGTTCATCTACCTGAAAACCTGCCTGATTCAGATAGTGATAAAACTTCTCTACGCTGTAGAAACGGCTGTTGCCATTCGCCATACAGGTAAAATAAAGCGAAGACGCATTCAGGCTAAATGAGGCCGCCTCAAATTTTTGGGCATCCCAAAACAGCTCCATAATGCACAGCTTCGCGCCCGGTTTCATCACCCGAGCAACGTTGCTTAGCATAGCGATAATTTGTTCCGGGGAAAAACAGTCCAGGAATTGGCTCATCCACCAGATATCAGCGCCGTCAGGTAAAGGCGAGTCGCTAAGCATATCCACAGCATGGAAATTTATGCGATGAGATAATCCTGCATTTTCTATATTTTCGCGGGCAAGTGCAATTTGTTGCGGCAAATCTAAGAGGGTGACTGTAATATTGTCATCATGCTGACAACAACGTAATGCCCATTTCCCGGTATTTCCACCGACATCGTACAGGGTTGCAGGGGCGCTGGCGAATACATATGGCAATGCGGCATCAAATGCGCCATCTGAATAGTAATGATCAAAAGCAAACCAACTTTCACGCGCAGCCAGCGGTAATTGTGATAGCGCAGGATAGATTGTTGGCCAGTCGCCAAAAATTTTTAGTCCCGCGGGTTTTCCATCTTTCAACGCATTTTCAAGATAGAACAATCCTTGGTAGCAAACATCCTGAGTGAAGTCCATATTCACGCGCGTCATGGTGTCATGTAAAAGAAAATGACCGACTTTAGCGAGGTAATAATATCCTTCTTTGTGGGTAATGATTCGCCCACTTAACCCCATATCCAACAGGATGCTGGCGGCATATTCGTTGATGGTGCTGTTTTCGGTAATTTCGTCGAGCGTGGCGCCGCGTTTACCTTGCTTGTCTAGCCAGGTGAGTACTCCCGCATTTCGCAGACACAACGCGGTTTGAAAAAGCATAGGGGCAAAGGCGATACGTTGTGCTTCAGTAATGGCATCCAGTGCGCTAAGCGAATCCTGTTCGTACATGTGGGGACAACCTGTTAAATGGCAGATAATAAGAGTATCGGGCCTTTTCGGCCCGACTTTAGGCATAATTACAGATTGGCGCCGGCTGACAGATTAAGCTGGATGTCTTTATCCAGATTGCGTACCCAGCGGTTATAGTTTTTGTGAATTTTTCCACCAGATGCCTGCAGGTTAAGGCTGCTGTCGTATTTGATGTCATAGCTGGTGGCGGTATAAGTGATACGGACTTCAGCTACATGATCGCGGGTTTGTTGGCGAGCTTTAATAACACCTGGTCCGACTTCAGACATGACCCATTGGCGTTGAATACCGGCTTTCAGGATTGCGGTTTTAACCTGGTCCTGAGTATGCCCCGCGCTCACACTGGTGTGAACTTGATCAATCGGCGCAGTACGTGCACAACCCGCCAGAGCACCGACAACGGCAATGGCCGCAAACCACTTAATATACTGTTTCATTAAAGCTCCCTATCAAAGTACCGTTTATACGTGTTAAATAATAAACTCCGAAATCATGGGCACCTTGTATTGCCTATGATTATATTTAAGCTAAATTAGCATTTTATTTCATATAGTTGGTAGCAAGGTAATGAGATGACCGGATAGTAATATCCCAAGACTTTCTTCAACGGAAATTTTTCAGCATCATCATTGGCGAGAAGTATAGATTTTTAGAGAAAATGTATCAAATAAAATAACCTTTAAAGCTAAGTAGATAGCTTAAGTTAAATGCTTTGGGGGGTATTCATTATTTTTATGCGTTTTGGTAAAGAAACCATCATCTTGACTTATGTATTTTCTTTATAAAAAATGAAATCCCTTTCACTCTTTATTTAAGATAAGCTTCTATATATAACTGCGTTAGCGTCATTTTAACGGTCATATAAAAATATAAAAACTACCTCGGTTGGTAGTTTTTCAGGGAAGCCGGCTTTTGGGCCTGCCGGGCCCCAGCAAAATCGCCAGTTTGCTGCCGCCTGTGGTGGTTTCCATCCAGATTTTACATACGCTGGTTAACGGCACGGAGAGCAACATGCCGACCGGACCGAGCAGCCATCCCCATACCAACAGAGAGAGGAAGACGATTAGCGTCGATAATCCCAGCCGATGCCCCATCATTCGGGGTTCGAGAATATTGCCAATCACCATATGCACCACCAGAAACAGTGCGCCAACCAACAGACATTCGTAAATGCCATTAAAAAGCAGTGCCTGGATCATGGGCGGGACGGCGGAAATGACCGAGCCAATGTTGGGCACGTAGTTTAACAGGAATGCCAGTACGCCCCACATCAGAGCAAACTGAATCCCCATCAGTGCCAGTCCCAGCCAGATTATGGCACCGGTCCATAAGCTGAGCAGCGTTTTCAGCGCCAGATAGTGTGACACACCCTTCAGCGCTCGATGTAGCCCCGCAATGTGGATTTGCGGATTATTCAACGCAAAACGCATCTTATAGGGGACATGACGCACCTCAAACAGCATAAAAACTACCGTCATCACCAGCAGAAAGACGCTGGCCATGGCACCAGAAAGACTCGTCATCAGCGTGGTTGTGAAGGTCATCAGCTTGTCAGAGTCCATGCGTTGCAGTATACGTTCCGGGGACATATGCAGATTCAGAAAAGGCACCATCTCTTGCAAATACAGAACCTTGCGCGTTAGCTCCTTATTGTATTTTGGCAGCAGGTCCATGAATTCAGTGATTGACGACGCCAGCACGCCAACCAACGCCGTAAGAACGATCAGCATCACCACCACGACTAAGGTAATAGCGATTGGGCGACCGACTCCCCGGCGGATAAACCAGGTGACAAGTGGATTCAATACAATGGCAAAAAAGAGGGCCAGCAGCAGCTGCACAATGATATCCGCCGCAGCATGGATACCTGCGAGGATCACCACCAGAGCGGCCAGTTTGAGCAAAATGTGCAAACCCGTTTTATCGGGCTGGGTGGTTATCATGTCTTCTTCCTGTTTGCGTTTTTGCATTAAGTGTAGCGGCTGGCTTGCGACTGATATTCCTAAACTGGCTACTGATTTCTGCTCTGCAACATGGTAGAAATGAAACACTGTTGTGAAAACGTGGTGACCCTCCATGCCCGAACCCGTCGCTGAACCGACGCTTAGCGGTTTACGCCTGAACCTGCGTATTGTTTCTGTGGTGATGTTTAACTTCGCCAGCTACCTGACCATCGGCCTGCCGCTCGCGGTGTTGCCTGGCTACGTCCATGATGTAATGGGATTTAGCGCTTTCTGGGCTGGGCTGGTCATCAGCCTGCAATACTTCGCTACGCTGCTGAGCCGTCCGCATGCCGGTCGCTATGCCGATCTGCTGGGGCCAAAGAAGATTGTGGTATTTGGGCTGTGCGGCTGCTTTTTAAGTGGCCTGGGCTATTTACTGGCGGGATCAACGAACGGCTGGCCGTTGGCCAGTCTGCTGCTGCTATGTCTGGGGCGCGTGATTCTCGGGATCGGGCAAAGCTTTGCCGGGACCGGCTCTACGCTGTGGGGCGTGGGGGTGGTTGGCTCAATGCACATCGGACGGGTGATTTCCTGGAATGGCATCGTGACCTATGGCGCGATGGCGATAGGCGCGCCGCTGGGTGTTCTGTTTTATGCCTGGGGTGGCTTACAGGGGCTGGCGTTGACCGTGATGGGCGTGGCACTGTTGGCAATCCTGCTGGCGCTCCCTCGTCCGGCGGTGAAGGCCAGCAAAGGCAAACCGTTGCCATTTCGCGCGGTGCTTGGGCGCGTCTGGTTGTATGGTATGGCGCTGGCCCTGGCCTCCGCCGGATTTGGGGTAATCGCTACTTTCATTACCTTGTTCTATGATGCCAAAGGCTGGGATGGCGCCGCATTCGCGCTGACGCTTTTTAGCTGCACGTTTGTCGGTACTCGTTTGTTGTTCCCAAATGGTATCAACCGTTTAGGCGGGCTGAATGTGGCGATGATCTGCTTTAGCGTCGAGATTGTCGGGCTGTTACTGGTCGGGATGGCTTCGATGCCGTGGATGGCGAAGATCGGCGTTCTGCTGGCCGGGGCTGGGTTCTCACTGGTTTTCCCGGCGCTGGGCGTGGTGGCGGTAAAAGCCGTTCCTCAGCAAAATCAGGGTGCTGCGCTGGCGACCTACACGGTGTTTATGGATTTATCGCTGGGGGTTACCGGGCCGCTGGCCGGGCTGGTCATGACGTGGGCGGGTGTGCCGGTTATCTATCTGGCAGCGGCAGGGCTGGTAGCGGTGGCGTTATTGCTGACCTGGCGGTTAAAAAAACGGCCTCAGGTGGTGTCACCGGAGGCCGCGTCATCGTCTTAACCGTTACTGGATAACCAGCGTGTTAATGATGTTTTCTGCGGTAGTCTGCGCTTTTTGCTGATCGTCAGCAGGCAGCGTGATTTGCAGCGTCAGCAGTTGGTTGTCCACTTTACCCAACACCACGGAAGAGTATGCGGTCTGGCCTTTGGCCGAGATGATGCTGTCTAACTGCTGCAGCGTGTGGCCTTTCAGCTCAATAGATTTATTGGTGACGACCTGCAGCTGCGGGTCACGGCTACGCTGCTGATCTTCCAGACGTTTTGCCAGCACGGCCAGATCTTCGTTGGTGTTGTCGCCAACAATCACAATCACCGCTTTCTGGCCGGTTGCGTCAGAATATACGTGCATATTGTTCGCCTGGGTGCCCAGCTTACCGCTCTGATCGGTCATATCCGCTGGCAGGGAAAAACTGAGTTTGCCGTCCAGCAGGCTGACCGGTTGTCCGGTGGCGTTACTTTCTGCGGCAGCACCCTCGGCTGGCGCTTTTGTATCGCTATTATCACAGGCCGCAAGCCCCATAACCAGCAGGCCAATACCGACATATTTAACCAGATTGCGCATTGACTTCTTCCTTTCGATAAACGGCCATAACGGCTCATTCGTCCATCTTATCACAACTCGGAAAATGAACCTTTAACTCGTCTGCAATGCAGAGATTTCAGATTTATCTGCCAGCCTTTTCAGTAACATATTCAGCAGCACGCCATACATTGGCAGGAAGAAAATAATGCTGATCAGCACTTTGAAGCAGTAATCGACCAGTGCGATTTCCATCCAGTGCTCGGCCATAAAGGCATCCGGGCTACGCCAGAAAGCGATAAAGAAGAAGGCCAACGTATCGCTGATATTGCCAAACAGCGTGGACGCCGTCGGTGCCAGCCACCAGCGACGGTTCTGACGCAGGCGGTTAAAGACATGCACATCCAGAATTTGTCCCAGCGCGTAGGCCATAAAGCTGGCGGCGGCGATACGGGCGACAAATAGATTAAAGTGCAGCAGTGCGCCGAATCCTTGCCACGATCCCATATAGAACAGCGATGAAACGACATAGGAGATCAGCAGTGCGGGGATCATAACCGCAAAGATGATACGTCGAGCCAGCGGCGCGCCAAAAATACGCACGGTCAGGTCGGTCGCGAGGAAAATAAACGGAAAGCTAAACGCGCCCCATGTGGTATGGAAACCAAAAATGGAGATTGGAAGCTGCACCAGATAGTTGCTGGAGGTGATCACCAGCAGATGAAATAGCGATAGCCAGAACAACGCTTTTACGCGCTGAGTTTGTGTAAACGGAGTCATATTGTGACCTTTTTGTTGGATGGGGTGAGGGAACCCAATAAAAAACCGTCGCATGATACTGCTTTAAGAGCACATTGCAATGGTTGTTTTTCACGCAATCGTTAACCTGATTGGCTTACGCCACAACAGAGCGTAAAATAACGCCGTTTTTGTATGAATGAGACGACGATGAGCGACCTGTTTACTTCCCCCGACCATACTCTTGATGCCCAGGGGCTGCGCTGCCCGGAACCGGTAATGATGGTACGTAAAACCGTACGCGGCATGCAGGCCGGTGAAACGCTGCTGATTGTCGCCGACGATCCGGCAACAACCCGCGATATTCCTGGCTTCTGTACCTTTATGGAACATGAGCTGGTGGCCAAAGAGACCGACTCGCTGCCGTACCGCTATCTGGTGCGCAAAGGCCAGTAATCTTGTTATGCCGGATGGCGCTAACGCTTCTCCGGCCTATAAAGACTGAGTAACCTGTAGGCCTGATAAGCGAAGCGCCATCAGGCGAGAAACAGGCACTACCCTTTACGCAACAACCGCAGCGCGTTCGCGGTCACCAGCACCGTCGCCCCCGTATCCGCCAGCACCGCCAGCCACAGTCCGGTTATCCCGAGCAGCGTGGTGACGAGGAAAATCCCCTTCAGACCCAGCGCAATCGCAATGTTCTGGCGAATATTGGCATGGGTGGCCCGCGCCAGCTGAATCATTTGCACCAGACCACGCAGACGGTTGTGGGTCAGGGCTGCATCGGCGGTTTCCAGCGCGACGTCGGTCCCGCTTCCCATCGCAATGCCGATGGTAGCCGCTTTCATTGCCGGGGCGTCGTTGATGCCGTCGCCGACCATCGCCAGCGGCGACTGTTGGTTAAGATGGGTAACGGCCTGCACCTTATCTTCCGGCAAGAGTCCCGCTTTGAATTCGAGGCCCAGTTCACCGGCAATGGCGGCTGCCGCACGCGGGTTATCACCGGTCAGGATCACGCCTTTCACGCCAATCTGATTAAGCTCGCTGATGGCGCTGCGAGCGTCATCGCGCAGCGTGTCCTGTAGGGCCAGTACGCCGAGTACAGTATCGTTACGCAGCACCAACACCACCGTTTGGCCCGCGCTTTCCAGCTCGCTAATCTGCCCGGCAAAGGCGTCGGCAGGCTGCTTACCAGCGGCGCAAATCAGTACGCGTTCGCCGTTGACCAGCGCTTCAATTCCAGAGCCAACCAGCGCCCGTTGCTCTTTTGCGACAGGAATAGTCAGCTCGCGCGTTTGTGCTTCCCGAACAATTGCTTGTGCCAGCGGGTGCGTCGCGCCTTGCTCTACCGCTGCCGCCAGTGCCAGCAGTTCAGCCTCACCAATACCGCTTGCCGGATGAATCGCCGTGACGCGTGGTTTACCGACGGTCAGGGTGCCGGTTTTATCAAACGCCACCTGAGTGACTCTACCCAACTGTTCCAGCGCGGCCCCGCCTTTGATTAACGCGCCACGACGTGCCGCGGCGGCAAGACCAGAAGTAATGGCTGCGGGGGTTGAAATCACCAGAGCGCAAGGACAGCCAATCAGCAACAGCGTCAGCCCTTTGTAAATCCACTCCTGCCAGGATGCGGCAAACAGCAGTGGCGGTACGAGGGTGACCAGCAGCGCAACCGCCATAATAGCTGGGGTATAAATTCGGCTGAAACGGTCAATGAAGCGCTCAATGGGGGCGCGGCGTTCTTCCGCTTCTTCAATCAGTTTCAGAATACGGTCAATGGCGCTGGCACCCGGTTCTGAGAGCACTTCCAGCGTTACCAGACGATCCACGCTGGTGGCACCCGCTGGGACTTTCTCGCCGGTGGCGCGTTCAACCGGGATCGATTCGCCGGTCAGGGCGCTCTCATCAAAGCTGGCAAAGCCGGAGACCAGTTTGCCGTCGGCAGGTAAACGCCCACCCGCGGCAACTTCAATAACATCGCCAGGCCGGAGGGTATTGATAGCCACCTCTTCGCGTTCGCCGTTACGCAAGCGTGTGGCGGTTTCCGGTTTGAGCGCCATCAGAGCGCTGACCCCTTTACGGGCGCGGCTGGCGGCCCATCCTTCCAGACGCTCGCCAATTAAAAACAGTAGCAGCACCATGGCGGCTTCCGCCGTTGCGCCGATAAACAGTGCACCAATGGCGGCGACGCTCATCAGCGTTTCAATGGCAAAGTAGCTGCCGGTTTTCATCAGACGCAGGGCCTGACGGGCAATGGGATACAGACCGACCAGCGTGGTGGCGATAAACGCTATCTGACCGAAAGGATGATTGAACTGCTCCAGCCCCCAGCTAATCGCCATCATGATAATCAGCGAAATCAGCGGCAGGTTTTCTTTAAAACGTGACTCGGGGGCGGAGTCCGTCGCGTGCTCATCGCGCAGGGTATAGCCTGCTTTTTGCACCGCGTTTTCAACTTGCTGGCGGATATCGGAACCGGCATCGACCACCAGTTTTTCAGTGGCGAACAGAACCTGGACCTGGTTGACGCCGCTGACCTGGCGGACCGCATTCTCTACTTTGCGGGCGCAAGCTGCGCAGTCCATGCCCGCCACTTTCCAGGAATAGCGGGTACCTATTACGGTATCGGATACGGTTGGTGTAGTGGAGCAGCTTCCTTCGCAGCAGCAGTCATCCGCCTTTTGTGGTGCAGGCGCTGGCTTGAAAGAAGAGAATTGTGGGACTTTTTTGCCACGGGTATCGGGTGTCGACATGGCATCCTCCGGTTGATAATCATTTCGTATTAACCGGAGGATACACTCTGGAGTCGACTCCAGAGTCAAGCGTTTTAAAGATACAACGAACGAACAATCAGGAAATGTCCGGCGAAGTAGCAGGCGGCGGCAATGGCGTTATCGGCGCGGAAGCGGCGACGGTAATGGCTACCCAGCCAGACAATGTTGCCGATGAACAGGAGGGATGCGCCCATAAATGCCGACAGCGCCGGGGCGGTCGGGCGGAAGAACCACAGCTCACCGGCCATCCAGACCATCATCAGCGTGATGCCGATAAAGGTGCAGATAGCGACACGCAGCTCTTCCAGACGCGTCCAGATCACGGCGATCAGCAACGCCCCCAGCACTACCAGCACCAACGGCAAAGGCCAGAAGAATGACAGCGTCATTTGGCTGGCGAAGTAGATGGTGTACAGCAGATGCGACAGGAAGAATGCCCCCACGGCGTACAGCAGGCGTTGGCGCGGTAACAGCGTCAGCGCATCGCCCAGCAGCGAGGCAAGCAGGCCAGCCAGCACCAGATAGCTGATAGCGTTAAACATTGGCGCCTGCCAGGCCAGCAGCGCCAGCAGGAGTAACGTCAGGGGCTTAAAGACCCAGCGTTGCCAGGCAGGTCCACGATAGGAAGCATCCACGAACAACCATGCGGAAAGACAGACAGCGATAAACGACCAAAGCATCTTAGTTCCTTGAATTCGTTATTTTTTCGTAAGCGGGGTGCTCACGGCTCTACTGTCCAGTGTAGAGGTCGACACAGCCAGATGACAACACCATAACAGGCGATGTATGCTTATTTCCGCATTTTCTGATGGGTTAATAATATGAGCAAACCACCACTTTTTTTCATTGTTATCATTGTCTTAATCGTTATCGCTGCGTCGTTTCGCTTTGTTCAGCAGCGGCGAGAAAAAGCCGATAATGATGCGGCGCCGCTGGTGCAAAAGCAGGTGGTGGTAAGTAACAAACGGGAAAAACCGCTAAACGATCGGCGATCCCGTCAGCAGGAAGTGAGCCCGGCAGGAACCAGCATGCGCTATGAAGCCAGCTTTAAGCCACAAAACGGGGGGATGGAGCAGAAGTTTCGTCTGGATGCGCAGCAGTACCACGCATTAACGGTCGGGGATAAAGGCACGCTGAGTTACAAAGGTTCGCGATTTGTTGATTTTACGCTTGAACGCTAAGGTGTCATCTGACTGATGCCGGATGGCGGCTTACGCCTTATCCGGCCTACAGATTTTTCGCCCCGGCCCGCAACGTGCCGCCGGGAGAAAAGATCACAGCTACTTCTTCAACTGATCTTTAATCTTCTTCTGCCACACCAGTAGCTCAAAGACGCCGAACAGAAAAATACGGATTTTCTCTCCGTTGGTCATCTGCGGGCCATCTTTAGGCATGGTGCTTTTTAGCAGCGCCAGCTGCATGCCATGCATCAGCACCATAAATATCAGTGCGACGTTAACGAAGATGTTGAGCGGGCGTGGAAAGGGTTGGAAAATATTCAGTAGTAAAAATGCCCAGACGCACAGCATCAACAGGCGTCCCAGGTTAATTAGCATCGTGCTCTCCTTGTGCTTCACGTTGGTACAGGCGATAGGCGACCTGTCCGGCGACTTTCTCACGGTATAGCGACCAGTTCACCGGAACCGGCGGTAAGCCGTTTTCTACTTCGCTTTCAACGTAAATATACGCTTCATTTGCCAGCCAACCATGAGTTTCCAGAAGCGTTAATGTTTCTTCCAGTAATCCTTTGCGAAACGGCGGGTCAACAAATACCACGTTATGCGGCGTACCTGCCTGAGCCAAAAATGTCAGCGTATTGGTGTTGACGACGCGGGCGTGAGAGGCTTTCAGCGTGGCGAGATTCTTTTGTAGCTGCTGAGATACCGCGCGATCCATCTCCAGAAGCGTCGCATTTGCCGCATAGCGAGAGAGGGCTTCCAGCCCCAGCGCGCCGCTGCCGGCGAAGCAGTCCAGACAGTGAGCATCGACCATTACCGGGGCCAGCCAGTTAAACAACGTTTCGCGCACACGGTCGGTGGTCGGACGTAAGCCGGGGCTGTCCGGAACCGGGAGTTTACGGCCACGCCATTGCCCGCCAATAATGCGGATCTGGCCGCTACCAGAGTGATTCGGTTTTTTCATTTCAATTATTGCTCAATCCGCTGCTGACGTGTCATTCCAGGCGGTGATGTGAGTTAAGTTAAGTGATAGACTATTTCATCATTTTTTTAGCTGCTATGTACATAGCGTTGACGCTGTGCCATGAAGCAACAGCGGGGGAGTGTAGTCGCAAATGGCGAAAGAGAAAAAACGTGGCTTTTTTTCCTGGCTGGGCTTTGGTCAAAAAGAGCAGGCACCGGAAAACGAGACAGAAGTAAAAAATGAAGAACAACAACCGGTTGCTGAAGAAACTACCGTCGTTGACGAACAGCCGCACGTCGAGGAAACCCGTAGCGAGGCTGAAACGCAAGCCTTTGCAGCTGAAGTCGTTGAAGTAACTGAACAGGTTGCGGAAATCGAAAAACTGCAGCCGGAAGAAGAACCTGTCGCCGAACAAGCGCAGCCGGAGATTGAGCCGGTTGCTGAACCCGTTGCTGAAACTGTAGTGGAAACGCCAGCAGCGGTGGTTATCGAACGCGAAGAATTGCCGCTGCCGGAAGAGGTGAAAACTAAAGAAGTTTCTGCCGAAGAATGGCAGGCCGAAGCGGAAACCGTGGAAATCGTTGAGGCGGCTGAAGAAGAAGCTGAAAACGAACCGCAACTGACCGACGAAGAGCTGGAAGCACAGGCGCTGGCCGCTGAGGCTGCTGAAGAAGCGGTTATGGTGGTGCCGGTAGAAGAACCTGCTGTAGAAGAACCGGTAGAAGAAGAGGTGGTCCAGGAGCAGGAAAAACCAACCAAAGAAGGTTTCTTTGCGCGTCTGAAACGCAGCCTGCTGAAAACAAAAGAAAACCTCGGTTCCGGATTTATCAGTCTGTTCCGTGGTAAAAAAATCGACGATGATCTGTTTGAAGAGCTGGAAGAGCAGCTGCTGATCGCTGATGTGGGTGTAGAAACGACCCGCAAGATCATTGCGAATCTGACGGAAGGCGCCAGCCGCAAGCAGCTTAAAGACGCGGAAGCGCTGTACGGCCTGCTGAAAGAAGAGATGGGCGAGATTCTGGCGAAGGTTGACGAACCGCTGAATGTTGATGGCAAAACACCATTTGTTATCTTAATGGTTGGCGTCAACGGCGTGGGCAAAACCACCACTATTGGTAAGCTGGCGCGTCAGTTTGAGCAGCAGGGTAAATCGGTAATGCTGGCGGCAGGTGATACTTTCCGTGCGGCGGCGGTAGAACAGCTGCAGGTTTGGGGTCAGCGTAACAACATCCCGGTGATTGCTCAGCATACTGGCGCGGATTCCGCGTCCGTTATCTTTGATGCCATCCAGGCGGCGAAGGCGCGTAACGTAGACGTGCTGATCGCTGATACCGCAGGGCGTTTGCAGAATAAATCGCACCTGATGGAAGAATTGAAAAAAATCGTTCGCGTCATGAAGAAGCTGGACGAAGATGCGCCGCATGAAGTTATGCTGACTATCGACGCCAGCACCGGGCAGAATGCGATAAGCCAGGCCAAACTGTTCCATGAAGCGGTGGGCTTAACCGGTATCACCCTGACCAAGCTGGACGGTACGGCGAAGGGCGGGGTTATCTTCTCGGTTGCCGATCAATTTGGCATCCCTATCCGCTATATCGGTGTGGGCGAACGTATCGAGGATTTACGTCCGTTTAAAGCGGACGATTTTATAGAGGCACTTTTTGCCCGAGAGGATTAACAATGATTCGCTTTGAACATGTCAGCAAGGCCTATCTCGGTGGGAGACAAGCGCTGCAGGGAGTGACCTTCCATATGCAGCCTGGCGAGATGGCGTTTCTGACCGGCCACTCCGGCGCGGGGAAAAGTACCCTGCTGAAGCTGATTTGTGGAATTGAACGGCCCAGCGCCGGGAAAATCTACTTTAGCGGGCATGACATCAGCCGTTTGAAAAACCGTGAAGTGCCGTTTCTGCGTCGTCAGATTGGCATGATTTTTCAGGATCACCACCTGTTGATGGACAGAACCGTGTTTGACAACGTGGCAATCCCGCTAATCATCGCGGGTGCCAGCGGGGACGATATTCGTCGTCGCGTGTCAGCGGCGCTGGATAAGGTCGGGCTGTTGGACAAAGCGAAAAACTTCCCGATTCAGCTCTCCGGCGGTGAACAACAACGCGTCGGCATCGCCCGTGCGGTGGTGAACAAACCTGCGGTGCTGCTGGCGGATGAACCAACGGGGAACCTGGATGACGCGCTGTCAGAAGGGATCCTTCGCCTGTTCGAAGAGTTTAACCGCGTCGGGGTCACGGTATTAATGGCCACGCACGATATTGGCCTGATCTCCCGTCGCTCCTATCGCCAAATGGTTCTGAGCGATGGACATCTGCATGGAGGCCTGGCGCATGAATAGACGTGACGCTATTAACCAAATCAAACAGTTCGGTGGCCGACTGGATCGCTTTCGTAAATCGGGCGGTGCGCCGGGTGACGGCGGTCGCAACACGCCAAAGCGTGCGAAAGCTGCGCCAAAGCCGAATTCGCGTAAAACCAATGTCTTTAACGAGCAGGTACGTTATGCGTTTCAGGGCGCGTTACAGGACCTGAAAAGCAAGCCGCTGGCGACGTTTCTGACGGTGATGGTCATTGCCATCTCCCTGACGCTGCCAAGCGTGTGCTACATGGTTTATAAGAACGTAAACCATGCGGCAAGCCAGTATTATCCGTCTCCGCAGATCACCGTTTACCTGCAAAAAACGCTGGATGATGATGCGGCGGCGCGGGTGGTTGGTCAGTTGCAGGCCGAGCAGGGCGTGGAGAAAGTGAATTATCTTTCTCGTGACGACGCGCTGGGTGAATTCCGCAACTGGTCTGGCTTTGGCGGCGCGCTGGATATGCTGGAAGAGAACCCGCTTCCGGCCGTGGCGGTTGTTATCCCGAAACTGGACTTCCAGGGTACGGAGTCGCTGAACACGCTGCGTGACCGCATCGCACAAATCAACGGTATTGATGAAGTGCGAATGGATGACAGCTGGTTCGCTCGCCTGGCGGCGCTGACGGGCCTTGTCGGACGCGTTTCCGCGATGATTGGCGTGCTGATGGTGGCGGCGGTCTTCCTCGTCATCGGTAACAGCGTGCGGCTGAGTATTTTTGCGCGTCGCGATACCATTAACGTGCAAAAACTGATTGGCGCGACGGATGGATTTATCCTGCGTCCGTTCCTCTACGGCGGTGCACTGCTCGGTTTTTCCGGTGCATTTCTTTCACTGATTTTGTCAGAAATTTTGGTGATGCGTCTGTCGTCAGCGGTGACTGAGGTGGCACAGGTATTTGGAACCAAGTTTGATATCAATGGCTTATCATTCGATGAGTGCCTGTTATTGCTGCTGGTGTGCTCAATGATTGGCTGGGTGGCAGCCTGGCTTGCCACGGTTCAACATTTACGCCACTTTACCCCCGATTAAAAAATCTCTGGTATAATCTTTCCCTGCACTGAGTAGTTCGCTCTGCAGGGAAAGAGTCCCTGTGATCTCTTCCCGGCGTATTCATTGTGATGTCACATTTTGTGCGTAATCTATACACATTACGACATGGAACTTGTGGATAAAATCACTGTCTGATAAAAGATTGAATGATATTCTCGTTGCTCATAAGCTCTGGCATGGTTGTTGCTACTGGTTTTTGTTAATTAGTTTTTAGCCAATGCGCCAGATGAAAAGATTGAGAGGATTTGAATGACCAAAGAAATGCAAAATTTAGCTTTAGCCCCTGTTGGTAACCTGGAATCTTACATCCGGGCTGCGAACGCGTGGCCGATGTTGTCGGCTGACGAGGAGCGGGCACTGGCTGAAAAGCTGCATTACCAGGGCGATCTGGAAGCAGCTAAAACGCTGATCCTGTCTCACCTGCGCTTTGTTGTTCATGTTGCTCGTAATTATGCGGGCTATGGCCTGCCGCAGGCGGATCTGATTCAGGAAGGTAATATCGGCCTGATGAAAGCCGTGCGCCGTTTCAACCCGGAAGTGGGTGTGCGCCTGGTTTCCTTCGCCGTGCATTGGATCAAAGCTGAGATCCACGAATACGTTCTGCGTAACTGGCGTATCGTTAAAGTTGCGACCACCAAAGCACAGCGTAAGCTGTTCTTTAACCTGCGTAAAACCAAGCAGCGTCTGGGCTGGTTTAACCAGGACGAAGTTGAAATGGTTGCTCGCGAGCTGGGTGTTTCCAGCAAAGACGTGCGCGAAATGGAATCCCGTATGGCGGCACAGGACATGACGTTTGACATGTCTTCAGACGATGAGTCTGACAGCCAGCCGATGGCCCCGGTGCTGTATCTGCAGGATAAATCTTCTAACTTTGCCGACGGCATTGAAGAAGATAACTGGGAAGATCAGGCCGCGAACAAACTGACCCACGCAATGGAAGGTCTGGACGAGCGTAGCCAGGACATTATTCGTGCCCGTTGGCTGGACGAAGACAACAAGTCGACGTTGCAGGAACTGGCCAACCGCTACGGCGTTTCCGCTGAACGTGTTCGTCAGCTTGAAAAGAACGCCATGAAAAAACTGCGCGCGGCGATCGAAGCGTAATCTTCGCGCATTGCCAATGAACCCTCGAATGTGAATTCGGGGGTTTTGTTTTTTGTAGGCCGGATAAGGCGTTTACGCTGCCATCCGGCAACACCTTTGCCCGATGGCGCTTTGCTTATCGGGCCTACGACCTTTCCTCCCCTCCCCAGATACGAATTTGTTATCTGGATGTAAATTTAGCTATTCCAAAATAATAAAAATCGGGTATGTTTTAGCAGAGTATGCTGCTAAAGCACGGGTGGCTATCCAATAATCGAAATAAAGTGCTGAACAACAACATCACAACACACGTAATAACCACAATAATGGGGATTGTCAGGATGAATATGAAGGGTAAAGCGTTATTGGCAGGATGTATCGCCCTGTCTTTGAGCAATATGGCGTTTGCTAAGGATATTAAAGTTGCCGTCGTCGGCGCGATGTCCGGTCCGGTAGCGCAGTATGGCGATCAGGAATTTACTGGCGCAGAGCAGGCTATTGCAGATATCAACGCCAAAGGCGGCGTGAAAGGCGACAAACTGGTCATGGTGAAATATGACGATGCCTGTGACCCGAAACAAGCGGTAGCGGTAGCTAACAAAGTGGTCAACGACGGGATTAAATATGTTATCGGCCACTTGTGCTCGTCTTCCACTCAGCCTGCGTCAGATATCTATGAAGACGAAGGCATTCTGATGATCACCCCAGCGGCAACGGCGCCTGAGCTGACCGCGCGCGGTTATAACCTGGTGATGCGTACCACCGGTCTGGATTCCGATCAGGGACCAACCGCTGCCAAATATATCGTTGAAAAAGTGAAGCCGAAGCGCATTGCGATCGTTCACGACAAACAACAGTACGGCGAAGGCCTGGCGCGTTCCGTGCAGGACAACCTCAAGAAAGCCAACGCTGACGTGGTGTTCTTCGACGGGATCACCGCTGGCGAGAAAGATTTCTCTACGCTGGTGGCGCGTCTGAAGAAAGAGAATATCGATTTCGTTTACTACGGTGGTTACCACCCGGAAATGGGACAGATCCTGCGTCAGTCTCGTGCCGCAGGTCTGAAAACCCAGTTTATGGGACCAGAAGGGGTAGCGAACGTGTCGCTGTCTAACATCGCGGGTGAGTCTGCAGAAGGCTTACTGGTAACGAAACCGAAGAACTACGATCAGGTTCCGGCGAACAAACCGATTGTGGACGCGATCAAAGCCAAGAAACAGGATCCGAGCGGTGCATTCGTATGGACCACCTACGCCGCGCTGCAATCCTTGCAGGCCGGTCTGAACCAGTCTGACGATCCGGCTGAAATTGCCAAATACCTGAAAGCAAACTCAGTGGAAACCGTAATGGGGCCGCTGTCATGGGATGCGAAGGGCGATCTGAAAGGCTTCGAATTCGGCGTGTTTGACTGGCATGCAAACGGGACGGCGACCGACGCCAAATAATTTTCCAGGTGCCTTTCGCGCTGCAAATGCGTTGGCTACGTTATTCAACCCCGGTCACTTACTTATGTAAGCTCCCGGGGACTTCATAACTTGCCGCCTTCCTGCAACGTGAAATTCTTGGAAAATTGCGAGGTGGTTTTTTATTTTTTGCTCCCAGCATGTAGGCCGGATAAGCGTCAGCGCCATCCGGCTTTTTTATCTTTTTTCCCAGCCATTCTCCTGGGCTGTAAACCCTAACGCCTGCATAAACGCGGCCATCACGCTGCGGTTTTCAACGCCGACGTCGGCCATCCACCATGAACTCACGTCAGGGTTTTCCCGGATGACTTCTTCGATCAAATACTGCCCGACGCCGCGACGGCGGGTGATATCGCGTACGCGCAATGAATCTAATGCACCTTGCGTGCCGCTCAGGGTTACGCGAACTGCGCCTAACAGACGCTCGTTAAAGCGTGCGGCGTAGATCCGGTGCGTTTCATCTACGCTTAACGATGAGGCGGAATATTCCGGCCAGATTTTGCCCAGATCAATCTGGTCCTGGTCGCTAAAGTTATCTAAACGAACGATGGTCAGCTTCATTAACAGCATGTCCAAATCACAAAAGATGGAATGAGTGTACCGAAATAATTC
This sequence comes from Citrobacter sp. Cpo148, assembly GCF_030332375.1. Taxonomy (NCBI): domain Bacteria; kingdom Pseudomonadati; phylum Pseudomonadota; class Gammaproteobacteria; order Enterobacterales; family Enterobacteriaceae; genus Citrobacter; species Citrobacter sp. Cpo148. The sequence goes on along the minus strand of NZ_JAOWHY010000050.1, from coordinate 132,833 downwards.
GCCCGGATGCTTTCTCTTTTTTATGTGAATAACCAGATTAATAATTTTGTAACAACGGTAATGACAGTTTGAAACCGTAGAGATTGAAAAACAGGCAGAATAATACCCTGGAATGCAGCATTTTATTCGGCTCTTTGTACCGTTATTTTATGCTGACAAACGTGCTTTTTTTTGTTTATCTATAGTAAAAAGCAGAATATTATCTTTTCTTAATCGACTGAAAAATAGAGATTTTAGCCTGATTTTGCTTAAAAAACTGCGCTAAACCATTAATGAGACTGGTAAAAATAGTGTAGTTCAAAAAAAGCACAGACTGCTTTTTAACCACATAAATACAAAATATTAATTACGTCACGAATGGGGATTCAGGTAATGAAACGGAATGCGAAAACAATCATCGCAGGGGTGATAGCACTGGCAATGTCACACGCGGTCATGGCGGAAGATATCAAGGTCGCTGTTGTCGGCGCGATGTCAGGTCCGGTCGCGCAGTGGGGCGATATGGAATTTAATGGCGCACGTCAGGCCATTAAAGATATCAATGCCAAAGGCGGGGTCAAAGGCGACAAACTGGTCGCTGTGGAATATGACGACGCCTGCGATCCGAAACAGGCCGTTGCGGTAGCGAACAAAATCGTCAATGACGGTATTCAGTACGTTATTGGACATCTGTGCTCATCTTCCACGCAGCCCGCATCAGATATCTATGAAGATGAAGGCATTCTGATGATTTCTCCGGGTGCCACAAACCCGGAACTGACCCAGCGCGGTTACGCTCACATTATGCGTACAGCGGGCCTGGACTCCTCTCAGGGGCCGACCGCCGCGAAATACATTCTGGAGAAGGTGAAGCCACAGCGTATCGCCATCATTCACGATAAACAGCAATACGGTGAAGGCCTGGCGCGTTCGGTGCAGGACAGCCTGAAAGCGGGCAAAGCCAACATCGTTTTCTTTGACGGTATCACCGCCGGGGAAAAAGATTTTTCTGCGCTGATCGCCCGCCTGAAAAAAGAAAATATCGACTTTGTTTATTACGGCGGCTACTACCCGGAAATGGGGCAAATGTTGCGTCAGGCGCGTTCCGTCGGGCTGAAAACCCAGTTTATGGGACCTGAGGGCGTCGGCAATGCGTCGCTGTCTAACATCGCCGGTGATGCTGCTGAAGGCATGCTGGTAACCATGCCAAAACGCTATGACCAGGATCCGGCGAATAAGGCTATCGTCGATGCGCTCAAAGCTGACAAGAAAGATCCAACCGGACCATACGTGTGGATCACTTATGCAGCCGTCCAGTCATTGGCGACAGCAATGGATCGCAGCGGTAGTAAAGAGCCGCTGGACCTGGTGAAAGATCTGAAAGCACACGGGGCTGATACCGTGATTGGGCCGCTGAAATGGGATGAAAAAGGCGATTTGAAGGGATTTGAGTTTGGTGTCTTCCAGTGGCATGCAGACGGTTCTTCGACCGTCGCGAAGTAATACCTGAAGACGAGTTATCCCACCGCCCGTGCAAAACGGGCGGGTTTAAAAAGGTTACCTTATGTCCGAGCAGTTCCTCTATTTCTTGCAGCAGATGTTTAACGGCGTCACGCTGGGAAGCACCTACGCTCTGATCGCCATCGGTTACACGATGGTGTACGGCATTATCGGCATGATCAACTTCGCCCACGGCGAGGTGTATATGATCGGCAGCTATGTCTCCTTTATGATCATCGCAGCGCTAATGATGATGGGCATTGATTCCAGCTGGCTACTGGTCGCGGCGGGCTTCGTCGGCGCGATTGTCATTGCCAGCGCCTACGGCTGGAGCATTGAACGTGTGGCGTATCGGCCCGTGCGCAGCTCCAAGCGCCTGATCGCGCTGATTTCCGCTATCGGGATGTCTATCTTCTTGCAAAACTACGTCAGCCTGACGGAAGGTTCGCGCGACGTGGCGCTGCCCAGCCTGTTTAATGGCCAGTGGACTGTCGGCAGTAGCGATAACTTCTCTGCTTCCATCACCACCATGCAGTTGGTTATCTGGATCGTAACCTTCCTGGCAATGCTGGCGCTGACGCTGTTTATCCGTTACTCCCGTATGGGCCGCGCCTGCCGTGCCTGTGCAGAAGACCTGAAGATGGCCAGCCTGCTCGGCATCAATACCGATCGCGTGATTGCGCTGACCTTTGTGATTGGCGCAGCAATGGCGGCGGTAGCGGGCGTGCTGCTCGGTCAGTTCTATGGCGTAATTAACCCTTACATCGGCTTTATGGCCGGGATGAAGGCCTTTACCGCGGCGGTACTGGGCGGCATCGGCAGCATTCCAGGGGCGATGATCGGCGGCCTGATTCTGGGCGTTGCGGAAGCGCTCTCCTCTGCTTATCTGAGTACTGAATACAAAGACGTTGTTTCATTCGCGCTGCTAATTCTGGTGCTGCTGGTGATGCCGACCGGTATTCTGGGTCGCCCGGAGGTAGAGAAAGTATGAAACCGATGCATTTTGCAATGGCGCTGCTCTCTGCCGCTATGTTCTTCGTCCTGGCGGGCGTCTTTATGGGCGTTCAGTTAGAGCTGGACGGTACCAAGCTGGTGGTCGATACCGCCGCGGATATCCGCTGGCAGTGGGTGTTTATCGGCACTGGCGTGGTCTTTCTCTTCCAACTGCTGCGTCCAGCCTTCCAGAAAGGCCTGAAGAGCGTCTCCGGACCAAAGTTTATTCTGCCGGCGATTGACGGCTCCACCGTTAAACAGAAGCTGTTCCTGGTGGCGCTGCTGGTGATTGCCGTGGCGTGGCCGTTTATGGTGTCACGCGGTACGGTGGATATCGCCACGCTGACGATGATTTATATCATCCTCGGCCTCGGCTTAAACGTGGTGGTAGGGCTTTCGGGCCTGCTGGTGCTGGGCTACGGCGGCTTCTATGCCATCGGCGCTTACACCTTCGCGCTGCTGAACCACTATTACGGACTCGGCTTCTGGACTTGTCTGCCGCTGGCGGGACTGGTTTCCGCTGCTGCGGGCTTCCTGCTCGGCTTCCCGGTACTGCGCCTGCGCGGTGATTATCTGGCGATTGTGACCTTAGGCTTCGGCGAAATCGTCCGCATCCTGCTGCTCAACAACACCGAAATAACCGGCGGTCCAAACGGTATTAGCCAGATCCCGAAACCGACCTTTTTCGGTCTGGAGTTCAGCCGTACCGCCCGTGAAGGCGGCTGGGATACCTTCAGCAACTTCTTTAACGTCAAGTACGATCCGTCTGACCGCGTCATTTTCCTCTATCTGGTGGCGCTGCTGCTGGTGGTCTTCTCGCTGTTTGTTATTAACCGTTTGCTGCGTATGCCGCTGGGTCGTGCGTGGGAAGCGCTGCGTGAAGATGAAATTGCCTGTCGCTCGCTGGGCTTAAACCCTACGCGCATTAAGCTGACAGCCTTTACCATCAGCGCCGCGTTTGCCGGTTTTGCCGGTACGCTGTTTGCCGCGCGCCAGGGCTTCGTCAGCCCGGAATCCTTCACCTTTGCCGAGTCGGCCTTTGTGCTGGCGATTGTGGTACTGGGCGGAATGGGCTCGCAGTTTGCGGTGATCCTCGCTGCCATCCTGCTGGTGGTGTCACGCGAACTGATGCGTGATTTCAACGAATACAGCATGTTAATGCTGGGTGGTTTGATGGTACTGATGATGATCTGGCGTCCGCAGGGCTTGTTGCCGATGACCCGTCCACAGTTGAAGCTGAAAAACGGGGAAGCAAAAGGAGAGCAGGCATGAGTCAGCCATTATTATCCGTTAACGGCCTGATGATGCGCTTCGGCGGTCTGCTGGCGGTAAACAACGTTGAACTGGAACTGCGACCGCAGGAGATCGTTTCGTTAATCGGCCCGAACGGTGCGGGGAAAACCACGGTCTTTAACTGTCTGACCGGTTTTTATAAGCCGACCGGCGGGACGATTAAGCTGCGCGACCAGCACCTGGAAGGGCTGCCGGGTCAGCAAATCGCGCGTATGGGCGTGGTACGTACTTTCCAGCACGTGCGTCTGTTTCGCGAAATGACGGTGATTGAAAACCTGCTGGTGGCGCAACATCAGCAACTGAAAACCGGCGTCTTCTCCGGCCTGTTGAAAACCCCGTCGTTCCGTCGCGCGCAGAGTGAAGCGTTGGATCGCGCGGCCACCTGGCTGGAGCGTATTGGCTTGCTGGAGCATGCCAACCGTCAGGCCAGTAACCTGGCCTATGGCGACCAGCGTCGTCTGGAAATTGCCCGCTGCATGGTGACCCAGCCGGAAATCCTGATGCTCGACGAACCCGCTGCTGGACTCAACCCGAAAGAGACCAAAGAGCTGGACGAGCTGATTGCTGAACTGCGTAACCATCACAACACCACCATTTTGTTGATTGAGCACGACATGAAGCTGGTGATGGGGATTTCCGACCGTATTTACGTGGTGAATCAGGGCACGCCGCTGGCGAATGGGACGCCGGAACAGATTCGTAATAACCCGGATGTTATCCGCGCCTATTTAGGTGAAGCATAATGGGGGCGAGGATTAATATGGATAAGGCGATGTTATCGTTCGACAAAGTCAACGCCCACTACGGCAAGATACAGGCGCTGCACGACGTCAGCTTGTATATCAACCAGGGTGAAATCGTTACTCTGATTGGTGCTAACGGCGCGGGAAAAACCACGCTGCTCGGCACATTGTGTGGCGACCCGCGAGCGACTAGCGGGCGAATCGTCTTTGATGGTAAAGACATTACCGACTGGCAGACGGCGAAAATCATGCGCGAAGCGGTAGCGATTGTGCCGGAAGGGCGTCGCGTGTTTTCCCGCATGACGGTGGAAGAGAACCTGGCGATGGGCGGCTTCTTTGCCGAAAAAGACCAGTTTCAGGAACGCATCAAATGGGTGTATGACCTGTTTCCCCGTCTGCATGAGCGTCGTATTCAGCGTGCGGGAACGATGTCCGGCGGTGAACAGCAGATGCTGGCGATAGGCCGTGCACTGATGAGCCAGCCGAGGCTGCTGCTGCTTGATGAACCGTCGCTGGGTCTGGCGCCGATTATCATCCAGCAGATTTTTAACACCATCGAACAGCTGCGCGAACAGGGGATGACCATCTTCCTCGTCGAACAGAACGCTAACCAGGCGCTGAAGCTCGCCGATCGCGGCTACGTGCTGGAAAACGGTCATGTGGTGCTGGAAGACACCGGTGATGCGTTACTGGCTAACGAAGCGGTGCGTAGTGCGTATCTGGGCGGTTAATCATTATCTGAATAGACAAGGGGCCCGCTGTGGCCCCTTTTTATTGCTCTATGTTATTATTGAGAATAGTTATCAATAATAAAAATGAACATGGAGAAAGGATGATTCGTTCAGGTACCTGCATGATGATTGGCAGTTTGTTTTTGACGCTTTCACTAACCACCCAGGCCTCAACACCGCCAGCGTTTGACCCGCGCGATCCCGCTATCTGGGAAGAGAAACCGGACAACCCGTTAGCGCAATCCGACTCGCCCTGCGAAGTGTTTACCAGCTCGGTATGCCCAGGCTGGGATGATGATAAATCGGATATCCAACGTGAACGTGAGCGGCGAGAGCAGCAGCGTTTACAGAATGAATATGAGAGACGCTGGCGTCGGAATTAATCTTCCTTGCTGGAGCAGCAGATAACGCCATCCAGGCCGGAGAAGGTATAGCGATATCCGGCTTTGTTGTGCACCACCCCGCATTTTCCTGTCACTACGCTTTCACCGCCTTGCCATCTGTTTGTCGCCTTACTATCTTTTTTTTGTAATAAAAAAGTTATTTTTCTGTCATTCGAGCATGTCATGTTACCCCCGCGAGCATAAAACGCGTGATATCGCGCATCCGGCACAACAAGAGAGATAACCGATGATATCGTTACGACATACAGCTTTAGGACTGGCACTTAGCCTGGCATTTGCAGGTCAGGCACTGGCGGTCACCACTATCCCGTTCTGGCACTCAATGGAAGGCGAACTGGGAAAAGAAGTTGACTCACTGGCGCAACGTTTTAATGCCGCCAATCCCGACTACAAAATTGTTCCGCAGTACAAAGGCAACTACGAGCAGAGCCTGAGTGCAGGAATTGCTGCTTTCCGTACCGGAAACGCGCCTGCGCTGCTGCAGGTTTATGAAGTGGGTACGGCAACCATGATGGCCTCAAAAGCCATTAAACCGGTCTATGAAGTATTCAAAGAGGCTGGCATTAACTTCGATGAGTCTCAGTTCGTACCGACCGTTTCCGGTTACTACACCGACTCTAAAAGCGGACACTTGCTCTCCCAGCCGTTTAACAGCTCCACTCCGGTGCTGTACTACAACAAAGATGCCTTCAAAAAAGCCGGTTTAGACCCTGAGCAGCCGCCTAAAACCTGGCAGGATCTGGCGGAATATACCGCGAAGCTGAAAGCTGCAGGCATGAAGTGCGGTTACGCCAGCGGCTGGCAGGGATGGATTCAGATTGAAAACTTCAGCGCCTGGAACGGTCTGCCGGTAGCAACCAAAAACAACGGTTTTGACGGTACTGACGCGGTGCTGGAATTCAATAAACCGGAGCAGGTGAAACACATCGCTCTGCTGGAAGAGTTGAACAAAAAAGGGGATTTCAGCTACTTTGGGCGTAAAGATGAGTCCACCGAGAAGTTCTACAACGGGGATTGTGCCATTACCACCGCCTCTTCTGGTTCTCTGGCTGACATCCGTCACTACGCTAAATTCAACTATGGCGTCGGAATGATGCCGTACGATGCCGACGTGAAGGGCGCGCCGCAGAATGCGATTATTGGTGGGGCCAGCCTGTGGGTGATGCAGGGTAAAGACAAAGCAACCTACGAAGGCGTGGCGCAGTTCCTCAACTTCCTGGCGAAGCCTGAAATTGCTGCCGAATGGCACCAGAAGACCGGCTATCTGCCGATCACCACCGCTGCCTACGACCTGACCCGTGAGCAGGGCTTCTATGAGAAGAACCCTGGGGCTGATATCGCCACCCGCCAGATGCTGAACAAGCCGCCGTTGCCGTTCACCAAAGGGCTGCGTTTGGGCAATATGCCGCAGATCCGCACTATTGTGGATGAAGAGCTGGAAAGCGTCTGGACCGGGAAGAAAACCCCGCAGCAGGCACTGGATGCCGCCGTTGAGCGTGGCAATCAGTTACTGCGCCGCTTTGAGCAATCGACCAAGTCTTAAGTGTATAAGTGTCTGATGGCGCTGTGCTTATCAGGCCTACAAGTTTGTAGTTTGTAGGCCGGATAAGGTGCTTGCACCGCCATCCGGCACCTTCCAGGAAAAGAACCTACATGTCTTCATCCCGTCCGGTATTCCGCTCGCGTTGGCTTCCCTATTTATTGGTGGCTCCGCAGCTGGTTATCACCGTTATTTTCTTTATCTGGCCCGCCGGTGAAGCGTTGTGGTACTCGCTACAATCCGTTGATCCGTTTGGTCTTTCCAGCCAGTTTGTCGGACTGGAAAACTTTGTCGCGCTGTTTCATGACCCGTACTACCTCGACTCATTTTGGACCACCATTAAGTTCAGTACGTTAGTCACGGTAAGTGGTCTGCTGGTTTCGTTATTTTTTGCGGCGCTGGTGAATTACGTGGTGCGCGGCAGCCGTTTTTACCAGACGCTGATGCTGTTGCCATACGCCGTCGCGCCCGCCGTCGCCGCCGTATTGTGGATCTTCCTGTTTAACCCAGGACGTGGGCTGATTACCCATTTTCTCGGTGAGTTTGGCTATGACTGGAACCATGCGCAAAACAGCGGTCAGGCGATGTTCCTGGTGGTGTTTGCATCGGTCTGGAAGCAGATTAGTTACAACTTCCTGTTCTTCTTTGCCGCACTGCAGTCTATCCCGCGATCGCTGATCGAAGCTGCTGCGATTGATGGCGCAGGGCCGGTTCGCCGCTTCTTTAAGCTGGCGCTGCCGTTGATAGCCCCGGTCAGCTTCTTTCTGCTGGTGGTGAATCTGGTTTATGCCTTCTTTGATACCTTCCCGGTTATTGATGCCGCCACGGCGGGTGGGCCGGTGCAGGCGACGACCACGCTGATTTATAAGATCTACCGTGAAGGGTTTGTCGGGTTGGATCTGGCTTCTTCCGCCGCACAATCGGTGGTGCTGATGTTCCTGGTCATTATTTTGACGGTGGTGCAGTTCCGCTATGTGGAAAGTAAGGTGCGTTACCAATGATTGAGAACCGTCGTGGGCTGACAATATTCAGCCATGCCATGTTGATTATGGGGATCATGGTGATCCTGTTTCCGCTGTACGTCGCGTTTGTCGCGGCGACGCTGGACAACAAAGCGGTGTTTGAAACGCCGATGACGCTGGTTCCCGGCACGCAGTTGCTGGAGAACATGAAATACATCTGGGTCAACGGTGTGGGCGTCAACAGCGCGCCGTTCTGGTTGATGATGCTTAACAGCTTCATCATGGCGTTCAGTATTACGGTAGGGAAAATCACCGTCTCCATGCTCTCCGCATTCGCCATCGTCTGGTTCCGTTTTCCGCTGCGCAACCTGTTCTTCTGGATGATTTTTATCACCCTGATGCTGCCGGTTGAGGTGCGAATCTTCCCCACCGTGGAGGTTATCGCCAACCTGAAAATGCTCGACAGCTATGCGGGTCTGACGCTGCCGTTGATGGCATCGGCTACTGCGACCTTCCTGTTCCGACAGTTCTTTATGACCCTGCCGGATGAGCTGGTTGAGGCCGCGCGAATTGACGGTGCGTCACCGATGCGTTTTTTCCGCGATATCGTACTACCACTGTCAAAAACCAATCTGGCGGCGCTGTTCGTTATCACCTTTATCTACGGCTGGAACCAGTATTTATGGCCGTTGTTAATTATTACCGACGTCAATTTGGGCACTGCGGTGGCGGGTATCAAAGGCATGATCGCCACCGGTGAAGGCACCACGCAGTGGAACCAGGTAATGGCTGCCATGCTGCTGACGCTCATCCCTCCGGTAATCATCGTGTTAGCCATGCAGCGTGCCTTCGTACGCGGTCTGGTCGATAGTGAGAAATAAAAATGGCTGGTTTAAAACTACAGGCAGTAACCAAAAGCTGGGACGGCAAAACCCAGGTGATTAAACCGCTGACGCTGGACGTCGCGGACGGGGAATTTATCGTGATGGTTGGCCCATCCGGCTGCGGAAAGTCTACGCTGCTGCGGATGGTGGCCGGGCTGGAGCGGGTGAGCGGTGGCGATATCTGGATTGATAATAAACGCGTCACCGAGATGGAGCCGAAGGATCGCGGCATTGCGATGGTCTTTCAAAACTACGCGCTCTACCCGCATATGAGCGTGGAAGAAAACATGGCCTGGGGGCTGAAAATCCGCGGGATGGGCAAGGAGCACATTGCTGAGCGGGTAAATGAGGCGGCGCGTATTCTCGAGCTGGGTGAGCTGCTTAAACGTCGTCCGCGCGAACTTTCTGGCGGTCAGCGCCAGCGCGTAGCGATGGGGCGCGCTATTGTGCGCGACCCAGCGGTATTCCTGTTCGATGAGCCGCTTTCTAACCTCGATGCCAAGCTGCGCGTACAGATGCGTCTGGAGTTACAACATCTGCATCGCCGCCTGAAAACCACTTCGCTATACGTGACGCACGACCAGGTTGAAGCGATGACCCTCGCCCAACGGGTGATGGTGATGAACAAAGGCATTGCCGAGCAGATAGGTACACCGGTTGAGGTGTATGAAAAGCCTGCCAGCCGCTTTGTGGCGAGTTTTATCGGCAGCCCGGCGATGAACCTGCTGGACGGGGGCATCAGTACCTCGGGCACCCATTTTGAACTGGAGGGCGGCATGACGCTACCCATCGGCAGAAGCGCGAGAGAGTCTATTGGGCGTAAAATGACGTTGGGTATCCGCCCAGAGCACATTGCGCTAAGCTCGCAGGCCGAAGGCGGCGTGCCGTTGGTTGTTGATACACTGGAAATGCTGGGCGCAGATAACCTGGCACACGGACGCTGGGGTGAGCAAAAACTGGTGGTGCGACTGGCGCATCAGCATCGCCCGACGGCAGGCAGCACGCTGTGGCTGCATCTGCCGGAAAATCATCTGCATCTTTTTGATGGCGAAACAGGACAACGCGTATGAGTAACTGGCCTTACCCCCATATTGTCGCCCATCGTGGCGGCGGTAAGCTGGCCCCGGAAAACACCCTGGCGGCGATCGACGTGGGGGCGCGATACGGGCATACCATGATCGAGTTTGACGCTAAATTGTCGAAAGACGGTGAGATCTTCTTACTGCATGATGACAACCTGGAGCGAACCAGCAACGGCTGGGGCGTGGCAGGCGAGCTGAACTGGCAGGATTTATTGCGCGTGGACGCCGGCGGCTGGTTTAGCGGTGAGTTTAAAGGTGAACCGCTGCCGCTGCTCTCGCAAGTGGCCGAGCGCTGCCGTCAGCACGGTATGATGGCGAATATTGAAATTAAACCCACAACCGGTACCGGAACGTTAACCGGCAAAGTCGTGGCGCTGGCCGCGCGGGAACTGTGGGCGGGAATGACGCCGCCACTATTGTCATCCTTTGAAATTGATGCACTTGAAGCGGCGCAGCAGGCGGTACCTGAACTGCCGAGAGGCTTGCTGCTTGATGAATGGCGCGAGGACTGGCGCGAGCTGACCACGCGGCTTGGCTGCGTCTCTATTCATCTTAATCACAAACTGCTGGATGAAGCGCGTGTGGATGCGCTGCGTGATGCGGGGCTACGTATTCTGGTATATACCGTCAACCGACCCCAGCGCGCGGCGGAACTGCTGCGCTGGGGCGTGGACTGCATCTGTACCGATGCCATTGATACGATTGGTCCGGATTTCCAACCTTTTTAAGGCCCAATCGTTTTTAACGGAACGTTAGGCTGCGGCGTGCTGGAGGGCTTCAGCATGTCGCCGTTCTTTTTCTCTGACAGCATATGTTGCTTATTCAGAGAGCTGTCCGGGTTACGGGTTCCACTCAACATCCCACCGTTGCTGTTGGGCAGCATTTGCTGCTGGCTGGGATTCAACTCGCCTGGCTGAGACTGAAGGACCCGCTGGGAGTTGGTGTTAATTTGGTTTTCCAGATGCTGTTGCTGCATACGCGTCTGCGTTTGCAACTGTTGGTTGAGCATCCCTTTCTGCTGAATTTGCTGCGTTTGCATTTGGGTTTGCATACGCTGCTGACTCGGGATCTGATAACCGGGTTGGTTCGGGTTATTCATGGTGTTGATGGGCTGTGCAAAGCCTGCAAACGGCAACAGCATGGCTAAAAGTAAGAGTCGTTTCATCGCTTTTCTCCTCTCGGGGATCTCTTAAGTTTACTCCTTTCTCGCCGTTACGATGATTATTTCAGAGTTATGCACCAGGCTTAGTGGGGGCAGACCCCCATACATCTGGAGAATAACGATGATAAAACCGACGTTTTTACGCCGGGTAGCCATTGCTGCTCTGCTCTCAGGAAGTTGTTTTAGCGTTGCTGCCGCGCCGGCTGCGCCACCGCCGGTATCTTACGGAGTCGAGGAAGATGTGTTCCATCCCGTACGCGCTAAGCACGGAATGGTGGCCTCTGTGGATGCTTTAGCTACCCAGGTTGGTGTGGACATTCTTAAACAGGGCGGGAATGCTGTTGATGCCGCCGTGGCCGTTGGCTATGCGCTGGCGGTGACGCATCCCCAGGCGGGCAATCTGGGCGGCGGTGGTTTTATGCTGCTGCGTACCAAAGACGGTAACACCACAGCGATCGATTTTCGTGAAATGGCGCCTGCTGGCGCGACCCGTGACATGTTCCTCGATGAGCAGGGCAACGCCGATGCGAAAAAGTCGCTGACGTCGCATCTGGCATCCGGTACGCCGGGTACCGTGGCGGGTTTCTCGCTGGCGCTGGAGAAATACGGCACGATGCCGCTGAACAAAGTAGTGCGCCCGGCGATGAAGCTGGCGGAAGAGGGCTTTGTGGTTAATGACGCGCTGGCCGACGATCTGAAAACCTATGGCAGCGAAGTGCTCCCTAATCACGAGAACAGCAAAGCCATTTTCTGGAAGGACGGCGAGCCGCTGAAAAAGGGCGATAAGCTGGTGCAAAAGAACCTGGCGAAAAGCCTGGAAATGATTGCCGAGAATGGCCCGGATGCATTTTATAAAGGGGCGATTGCCGATCAGATAGCCGGGGAAATGCAGAAGAACGGCGGGCTGATGACCAAAGAGGATTTAGCCAGCTATAAAGCTGTGGAGCGCACGCCGATCGGCGGTGACTATCGCGGATATCAGGTCTTCTCCATGCCGCCGCCGTCCTCTGGCGGTATTCACATCGTGCAGATCCTCAATATTCTCGAAAACTTCGATATGAAGAAGTACGGGTTTGGCAGCGCCGATGCCATGCAGGTCATGGCTGAAGCGGAGAAATATGCTTACGCCGACCGTTCAGAATATCTGGGCGACCCGGATTTTGTGAAAGTGCCGTGGCAAGCGCTGACCAACAAAGCCTATGCTAAAACGCTTGCCGATCAGATTGATATCAACAAGGCTAAGCCCTCCAGCCAGATCAAACCTGGCAAGCTCGCCCCGTATGAAAGCAACCAGACTACGCACTTCTCGGTCGTGGATAAAGACGGCAATGCCGTGGCGGTAACGTATACCCTGAATACCACCTTCGGGACCGGCATCGTGGCGGGTAACACCGGTATTCTGCTAAATAACGAAATGGATGATTTCTCCGCTAAGCCAGGCGTGCCGAACGTTTATGGACTGGTGGGCGGTGATGCTAACGCGGTTGGGCCGAAGAAGCGTCCGCTGTCATCGATGTCGCCGACTATCGTGGTAAAAGACGGGAAAACCTGGCTGGTTACCGGCAGCCCTGGCGGGAGTCGAATCATCACTACCGTGCTGCAAATGGTAGTGAACAGCATTGATTTCGGAATGAACATCGCCGAAGCGACCAACGCGCCGCGTTTCCATCATCAGTGGTTACCAGATGAACTGCGCATCGAGAAGGGCTTCAGCCCGGATACCATCAAGCTGCTGGAGCAAAAAGGACAGAAAGTCGCGCTGAAAGAGGCGATGGGCAGCACGCAGAGCATTATGGTTGGACCGGATGGCGCACTGTATGGTGCTTCTGACCCGCGTTCCGTGGATGACTTAACGGCGGGGTACTGATTTTTGATTAATAGCCCGGTGTCAGGCACCGGGCGTTTTGTTGGCTATGCCGTGAGTAACCGCGCTGGATTATCAATACAGAGCTTGCGAAGAGTATCGTTGTCTACTCCACGGGCAGCCAGATAGGCGAGGAAAACATTCGGGACAAACCCCCAACCGTTCCCTCCATTTTTTGCCCACATCTGTTTGAGAAAAACATCATGGCTTAAAACTATCTGATCGGCGTAACCCAGTTCAATCAGATGAGCTACCGCATCTGCGGTCTCCTGAACGCCTGGGGCGATACCTTCTTTAGGGAAAGTGATGTCCAGGCCAATCATGTCAAATTCAAGCCATACGCCACGATCGAGCATTTTACGTTGATAGGCAACATCTTTTCCTGACGGGTCCGAGTGTGCCAGCGAAACTTTTGCCGGAGAGACGTTCATCTCTTCAAGGACAATATCCAGCACCTCATCACCCAGTCGCAGCCACCCTGGCATATGGATATTCATCGCCGTATGGGGATTATTACGTTGTGCCAGAGACGCTGCCCGCAGACTGTTACGCTCCGCTTGGGTAAATGCGGGTGACACGCCAATTTCACCGATCATACCGGCGCGAATATCTGTCTCGCCAATCCCTTGATTCAGTTCCTTATCAATCAGTGCGGCTAATGAATCGACAGGTTTATGGATCCTGGTGCTTTCAAACTTCTCCAGATAAGGTCCTGATGAAGCAACGATATTCAAACCGGTTTTTATTGCCACTTCCCGTAACGATGAAGCGTCCCGACCGATAGACTCAGAACCCGTCGCGTCGACAATCGTCCTGCCTCCTAGTGACATAAAATTATTGATTTCAAAGATGACATCATCAATCTCTTTTCTGTCCATGTTATCGGCGCAGCAGTATGGGTCGTGTTTCAGTCCCCACTGTAGGTCAGCACTGACTTTTTTTCCTACCAGTTGCTGTGAAAAAGCATAATGTGGTTCATCAACAACGGATGACAGATCGTTAAACAGATGCTCATGCGGGAGCGTTAGCCCCATATCAGTGTGCGCCACTGGGCCTGTCACGGTTTGCAGGAAACCTTTCATCCTGACACCTCCATTTTTTGCGCCATTTTGGATGCTCTGTATTCAGGAATGGTGGTAACAATTGCGCCCACTAACGCGAACAACGTGCCGATGATGGTGACCAGATAGACCGTATTGCCTAAGGATGGGATCAATTCATCAATCAATACCGACCCAAGCAACTGGCCTGCGGTAGACGCTACACCCAGCATCAACAGACCTAAGCCTCTGACCAGAATCGCCATTAGCCCGATGGACAGCAGACCCAGCGGGCCACCGAGATACATCCACCACGTATCGGGTAACTGGACGGTGACATGGCCTAATGCGACACGTATCGCCAGTGCAGCGCCCAGCACACAAAAGCCGACAATGAAGTTCCAGGTAATGGAAACCAGCATAGAACCCGTGGCCTCGGCAACTTTGGCATTTCCAGCAGGCTGCCAGCCAGCGAGTAATCCTGCCAAAAATGGAAGGATAGCGAGCAGGATAAAGGAGGTTGAATGCCATTGTGGCGACACGACAAAAATCGTGGCAATAACCGCGAACAATGCGCCAGCAACGCGCCATGGCGTAAAATATTTCTTCTCATCGACACCGACACCAAAACGGTCGCACAGCAGGCCGGAAAGGAGCAGGGCGGAAATTAATGCAGTTTGAAAGGTGGCCACGCCCAACGCGCTGGCAGATGCGCCTTCAGAAAATACGACCATCGCACCGCATAATCCTGCAAACCAATTCCATAGCGGGATTTTTCTCTTTTTAATCAGTGTAGGGATCGAGGCGAATTGCTGGCGTGTTTCTTTGCGCGCAACAATAATGAAAAACATGACGACCAGACCGCTGGCAAACGAGATTACTGCGCAAGCATTACCGTCTTGTAACCAGTGTCCTAACTGCCCATTAACGGCAGACTGCATCGGGGAGAGCATACCGGCTAAGATGGTGGCAAGCATCAGTAAGGGGGTTGAGTACTTATTCTTGTTCATACATCAATCCTTATATTTTATTAAAGGAGTAACTTTCGTTACTCCATTGTTTTTTATTTTCTGGCGATGAATTGAAGCGTGTTGACCCACAGGTCGGTATAAAATGGCCATGACATAAACTGCTGGGTTCCCCAGTGTGGGGAGCAATCACTCATAAAGCAGGCGGTTTTACCCTGTTGGTATTCACCGAACACTAACAATGGGTCATTATTTATTGTTAAAACGACATCGGTATCTTCTCTGGCGACAACCTGGTTATATCCAAGAAATACCGGGTAGTCTGAGAATCCGTTAACGACAGGATGTTCAGGGGAGATAGCCTCAGCGTAGATACCCTCTGGTTTTTCTACCCGGTCATCGCCATCAAGCATAATAACTGGCAGAACCTCAGCAAGAACGGTATTCTTATAATTGGCTTTTGCCTCAATACCCATAAATGACAGATAGCCGCCAATCATGAGCAGACCACCACCATTTCTGACATACTCTTTAATTGATTTCAGAGCATTTGGCTTTATTTTTAGCTGATAGAACGTCTCGTTTTGCAACAGGAACGTATTGCTGCCGATATCGCTAATGACAATGACATCATAACGGTTTAGTTCATCAATGCTTTCTGGAAATGCAATTTGCACGGTGTGAGCCGGCATATAATCAATTTCTACACCACCTTTCTTTAAGCATTCAAGCAACCATGTAGCACCTTCTTCATATTTACTGGAGGTAAAACTGTCATAGCCTTTTGAATGAATCATGTGAATATGCCAGGATTCTCCAATAAAGAGCACCTTTAGTTTTTTCTGCGTATTGTTCATAGTCTGCTCCTTGATTTAGTGAGTAGAGATAGTTTGTTTGTAATGTGAGCCCTGAATGCGATGAAGAACGGATTCGTTTTCTGGCATGTCAGAGGCATTCGGTGTTTCAACAGCAAGCGAGGCGAATGCGCTGGCGTAGCACAATGCAGATGCCAGTGATTTTCCTTTAGCAAGGCCAGACGCGAGTGCGCCATTGAAGGCATCGCCAGCGCCAGCCGTATTTTTTACAACAGCCGGAAATGCCGGAGAATAGATGAATTGCGTTCCGTCATAAGCGAGAGAACCTTTGCTACCCAATGTGATAATGGTATTTTTGACGCCTTTCTGATGAATAATCTTTGCTGCACATTTGGCTGATTCAATATCGTTGACGGACATGTTTGCCAGCAGGCCAGCTTCGGTTTCATTTGGCGTGATATAATCGATATCATCAATGATGGTATTAACCATTTCATTATATGGCGCTGGATTGATAATGACCGGGATATCATTTTTCTGCGCGAGGCGAATGGTTTGTTGAAGTGCCTCGTAATTTGTCTCCAGTTGTACGAGAACAATATCTGAATGAACGATGGCTTCTTTTTGTATGGTTATTTCATCAGGTGAAATTGTCATGTTAGCACCTGGATAGATAGCGATGACGTTATCCCCGGTATCTCCATTCACCATAATAGTCGCTGTACCTGTTTGTGTTTCTTTAGTCTGATAGATAACGCTGTTATGGATCTTTGATGAGTTTATAAAATTAATGGCGTAATCACTGAAATGGTCTGATCCTACTTTAGTAATAAAATGCACATCAGAATCGGCATAGCTTGCCGCTAATGCCTGATTGCATCCTTTACCTCCGGGCGAAAAAATAAATTTATCGGCAAGTAATGATTCGCCTGTCGAGGGTAGCCTCGGTAGGTAACTGATAATATCAACATTGAACGAGCCAATAACACATACATTATTCTTCATGGCAGAGAGACCTTTTTTTATTTTCTGCGCTGATTCATATTTTTCCAGCACATAAGCAATTTCGTTTTTTGCAACGTTATCAAGAGAGTCAAGGGTAATAAATGCACCACCATGACAGCGAGTGAGATATCCCTGCCCGGCAAGTTCATTGAGATCTGAGCGAATAGTTTCCTTTGTTACCTTGAGACTTTTCGCCAGATTTGAAACTTTTACAACTCCCGAAATACTGATTTCTTTCAATATTCTATGATGGCGTTCAAATTTCATTTTTTACCTCACCGTGGTTAAGTTAGTCCCAGGGGAAGTATATTGTTGTGATTGTCACCATAAAGTGATGGCAGAAACCAAAAAAAAACAAAAATGTAATATTAATATTATTAAAGTTACGAAAAATAGCGATGAAGATAGATAGTTTAATAACCATATAATTCAGGTGGTTTTTAAGCCGGAACATGGCGGTGGGGGAAGGCGATAGGCTGTAATCAACAACTCTATGCCAGGACTGGATGGCGCTTCCGTTCTTGAATTTTTCGGTGGGATATAAAATAGATTGGCCTACAGCGTTCTGAACGATGTAGGCCTGACCGGTAGGTTATGGCGCATATCGCTGCAGTGATTCGGACCAGCGGAATATTTGGCTGCTTTTATCCTGTAGGCTAACGCGCTCTAAGTCATAAAATCCGTGCGTCTTTGCCGAGCGCATTTTGAGAATGTACTTACTTTCGCTGATGTCGTGCTGCCTTGTGCCGTCTTTATTCCAGTCTCCAGCAATGTCCGAATAGTAATAAACAAGGTCAGAAAACACGTTGATTATCTTGCTGTCTTTGATGGTGTAGAGTTCCAGCACTTCATAAAATGCGCCGCCGCCGGAATACGCATCAGAGTATCCACCCCGCACCCCGAATGCCAGGGTATCGGGTGCTATCCGGTACGGTGCCAGATCCAGCTTTGTATAATAAGCCAGCGGTCTGACGGACTCATCATCGCTCTCTTTTTCAGCGGCTTTATTCCACTCTGAGAGCTGGTTTAACGGTTTTTCCGAGCGTGCAATCGGCGTTAGCTGTGGATTCTGCCAGGAAAAAACGCCGAGATATAATTTATTAGCGCGCCCGTTGCTGTAGTTTTCCGGGCAGGTGTTATCCGCGTATTTTTTTGCTTGCTCGGCGTCAGCCTTATTATCGGCAAAACAAGCAATGCCAATATATTTACCGTCTTTTCCCCAAGATTTAGCACCGGTCAGGATCAGGTTGTCAGGATCTTCATTCGGTGCAACCCAGGCAATCCACTGCTTTTCAGATAAGCCCTGAGGAAGCTCACCAAATCCTTTCGCAGGGGTTGCTCCTGCCATTTGCTCAGCAAAAATCTGTTTACCTTCAGGATGTTGGATGGCACTGGCTACGGAATCGAGATTTTGTACGGTAGTGGCAAAAGCAGGGGAGAGCGAGGCCAGCAAAACCAGGGGAAGAAACTTTTTCACTATTGCGTCCTTTCAATAAGCAGGGCGATAAGGCTCGCCCTTAAATTTATTTCACGCGCGCCATAAAGTAGGCATCAACATACTCACCGTTGCGCAGGCCGTATTTCTTACCGGTGCCTTCGATTTCAAAGCCGTACTTCTTATAGACTGCTACAGCAGGCTCATTATCAACAAATACTGTCAGCTCAATGCGCTCGACGCGCAGCCAGTTGTCGCACATGTCGATCATCGTACGAATCAGCGCGCTGGCAACGCCACGATTGTGCCACCTGCCATCCACGCAGATACCAAAATCGGCCACGTGGCTGCGGCGCGGGCGCTGCGCGACCTCAATACAGAGATGCCCCACGACGATATCATCAATGCAGGCAACCAGCTGTTTGACACCGGCTTGCTCGGTTAGCCGCGCTTGCCACATTTCGAGAGAAGGATGAGGAACCTGTAGCGTGTTGTGGTACACCTCCGGCTGGGCGTGGATCTGACGAATTGCGTCGTAATCTTTCGGTTCAGCGTGGCGTATCACTATCTCACTCATTCCTTATCTCCTGCAGGGTTAATTGTGCATTTACACTCGCTGAGAAAGAAAAATCCGTCAACTGCATTTTTTTGCAAAAAGAAGTAGACAAGTGCGAATGAGAATGATTATTATTGCTCTGCGTTCAGGGGAACCCCTACGGAGAACCTGAAAGCACGACATTGCTCACATTGCTTCCAGTATTACTTTAGCCAGCTTTTGCTGGCTTTTTTTTGGGCTGGGTTTCGGGCTAGTTTGCTTGCCAGCTTAATCCCGGGCTGTGCTCGCAATCCTCACGTACTCTGTGTACGCTCCGGTTGCTGCGCGCAGGCCGTGAATAATCTGCCTACGCCACTTACGCCCGATCTTTTGGCTGTATAATGCGGTAGGCCGGATAAGGCAACGCCGCATCCGGCACGATGACAGGATGGATTCAGTCTCCAGCCGCTTTGCGCTATGGTGTAGACAATCACTTTCAAAAGGATCGTCTCATGACCTTACACTGCGCATTTATTGGTTTTGGTAAAAGCACCACTCGCTACCATTTGCCGTACGTCCTCAATCGCAAAAATAGCTGGCACGTTGCGCACATTTTCCGCCGCAACGCCAGGCCGGAAGAGCAGGCGCCGCAGTATTCGCATATTCACTTCACCAGCGACCTCGACGAGATCTTAAACGATCCGCAGGTGAAACTGGTGATCGTCTGTACCCATGCTGACAGCCATTTTGAATATGCTAAACGCGCGCTGGAAGCGGGTAAAAATGTGCTGGTTGAGAAACCCTTCACGCCGACGCTTGCGCAAGCAAAAGAGCTGTTCGAACTGGCGCGAAGCAAAGGACTGACCGTTACGCCGTATCAGAATCGCCGTTTTGACTCCTGCTTCCTCACCGCGAAAAAAGCCATTGAGAGCGGCAAGCTCGGCAAGATTGTTGAGGTTGAAAGCCATTTCGATTACTACCGTCCTGAAGCAGAAACCAAGCCGGGACTGCCGCAGGACGGCGCGTTTTATGGTCTGGGCGTACACACCATGGATCAGATTATCTCGCTGTTCGGACGTCCCGATCATGTGGCCTATGACATCCGCAGCCTGCGCAACAAAGCGAACCCGGACGATACCTTTGAAGCGCAGCTGTTTTACGGCGACCTGAAAGCCATTGTTAAAACCAGTCATCTGGTGAAAATCGACTATCCGAAGTTTATCGTCCATGGCACCAAAGGCTCGTTTGTGAAGTACGGCATCGACCAGCAGGAAACCAGCCTGAAGGCCAATATCATGCCGGGTGAGCCAGATTTCGCTGCTGATGATTCCATTGGGATGCTAGAGTACGTCAACGATGACGGCATCACGGTAAAAGAAGAGGTAAAGCCGGAAGTGGGGGATTACGGTCGCGTGTATGACGCGCTGTACCAGACGCTGACCACCGGTACGCCTAATTACGTCAAGGAATCTGAAGTTCTTACCAACCTGGAGATCCTCGAACGCGCCTTTGAACAGGCAACGCCTGCCACGATAACCCTCGCCAAATAGCCTGCACAGACTCCTCTGGGCTTGTTCATATTTTTTGAACAGAGGAGTCAATTTTCACCCTCTATGATCCCAGACGGATTGAGTCCACACTTACTCCATCGAAAACATCTGGGGGTGAACACAATGATCTACTTACGCAAAGCTAACGACCGTGGCCACGCTAATCATGGCTGGCTTGATTCATGGCATACCTTCTCTTTTGCCAACTACTATGACCCGAACTTTATGGGCTTCTCGGCACTGCGCGTGATTAACGATGACGTGATCGATGCAGGTCAGGGATTTGGTACTCACCCCCATAAAGACATGGAAATCCTGACCTACGTGCTGGAAGGCGCGGTGGAGCATCAGGACAGCATGGGCAACAAAGAGCAGGTTCCGGCCGGTGAGTTTCAGATTATGAGCGCCGGGACGGGGATCCGTCACTCGGAGTACAACCCGAGCAATACTGAGAAGCTGCATCTGTATCAGATCTGGATCATGCCGCAGGAGAACGGTATTACACCGCGCTATGAACAGCGTCGTTTCGATGCCGCTCAGGGTAAACAACTGGTGCTGTCGCCGGATGCCCGTGATGGTTCACTGAAAGTGTACCAGGATATGGAGCTGTACCGTTGGGCGCTGGTCAAAGATGAGCAGTCGGTGCATCAGATTGCCGCGGAACGCCGCGTTTGGATCCAGGTGGTAAAAGGCAACGTGACGATTAACGGCACCAAAGCGACCACCAGCGACGGTCTGGCAATCTGGGATGAACAGGCAATTTCTATTCATGCCGACAGCGACAGTGAAGTGTTGCTGTTTGACCTGCCGCCAGTATAAAAATACACGTCATCCTTCAAGCCGCATCTGTGTTGGCTTTCCTCGCTCACCCCGGTCGCGTACTTAATGTACGCTCCCGGGGATTCACTGCGTCGCCGCCTTGATGCAACTCGAATGATTTTGTGTATTTATCACAATAAAAACTCCTTTTTTTCTCTGCAAAGGTTCACGCACGTCCGTGGTAAACTGGGAGAATCTATCCCTTTTTAACGCTTCAGGACGATGAAAAAGAAAAGACCCGTACTTCAGGATGTAGCCGACCGCGTGGGCGTGACCAAAATGACGGTCAGTCGCTTTTTGCGTAACCCGGAGCAGGTCTCCGTGGCGCTGCGGGGCAAAATTGCCGCTGCACTTGATGAGCTGGGTTATATTCCCAATCGCGCTCCTGATATCCTTTCTAACGCTACCAGCCGCGCTATCGGCGTGCTGTTACCGTCTCTCACTAACCAGGTTTTTGCTGAAGTGCTACGCGGCATTGAGGCTGTCACCGACGCCCATGGTTATCAAACGATGCTCGCGCACTACGGCTATAAGCCTGAGATGGAACAAGAGCGCCTGGAATCGATGCTGTCGTGGAATATCGATGGCCTGATCCTCACCGAACGTAGCCATACGCCCCGTACGCTGAAAATGATTGAAGTTGCCGGTATCCCGGTGGTTGAGCTGATGGACAGTCAGTCTCCGTGTCTGGATATCGCCGTCGGTTTCGACAACTTCGAAGCCGCGCGTCAGATGACTGCCGCTATTATCGCCCGCGGGCACCGTCATGTAGCCTATCTTGGCGCTCGTCTTGATGAACGTACTATCATCAAACAGAGAGGCTACGAGCAGGCAATGCGCGATGCCAACCTGGTGCCGTACAGCGTGATGGTGGAACAGTCTTCTTCCTACTCCTCCGGTATTGAACTCATCCGTCAGGCGCGGCGTGAATACCCGCAGCTCGACGGCGTTTTCTGTACCAACGATGACCTGGCGGTAGGGGCGGCTTTCGAATGCCAGCGTTTAGGGCTGAAAATCCCGGATGACATGGCGATTGCCGGATTCCACGGTCACGACATCGGGCAGGTGATGGAGCCGCGTCTGGCGAGTGTGCTCACGCCACGTGAACGGATGGGCAGCATTGGCGCAGAACGTCTGCTGGCGCGCATTCGTGGTGAAGCAGTCACGCCTAAAATGTTAGATTTAGGTTTCACCTTGTCACCGGGCGGATCTATTTAAGCCAACAAGTTTGAAGTAGCTCACACTTATACACTTCGAGCACGAATGGATATTGCTTCTCTATTTATCCGGCTGGACAATGTTACCGATAACAGTTACCCGTAACAATTTCCTGATTCTTGTACCAGTGGGGGCAACGCTTTGAGCACGACTAATCATGATCACCACGTTTACGTTCTGATGGGCGTATCGGGCAGCGGTAAATCTGCTGTCGCCAGCGAAGTGGCGCATCAACTGCAGGCCGCGTTTCTTGATGGCGATTTTCTCCATCCGCGCAGCAACATCATGAAAATGGCTTCCGGTGAGCCACTCAACGATGACGACCGTAAACCGTGGCTACAGGCGCTGAATGACGCCGCTTTTGCGATGCAGCGTACCAACAAGGTTTCGCTGATCGTCTGTTCTGCCTTGAAAAAAGTCTACCGCGACCAGTTGCGCGACGGTAACCCGAACCTCTCTTTCATTTATCTGAAAGGGGATTTTGACGTTATCGAAAGCCGTCTGAAGGCGCGTAAAGGCCACTTCTTCAAAACGCAGATGCTGGTTACCCAGTTTGAAGCGCTGGAAGAACCGGGTGCGAATGAAAACGATGTACTGGTGGTCGATATCGATCAACCACTGGACGGTGTGGTCGCCAGCACCATTGAGGTTATTAACCAAGGCAGTAAGTAGTGAGCACATTAACGCTTGTTTTAACAGCAGTAGGGTCCGTTTTATTACTGCTGTTTTTAGTGATGAAGGCGCGTATGCACGCCTTCGTTGCTTTGATGGTGGTATCCATTGGTGCAGGTCTCTTTTCCGGTATGCCGCTCGATAAAATCGCGGCGACCATGGAAAAAGGGATGGGAGGCACGCTCGGTTTCCTGGCGATTGTGGTGGCGCTGGGGGCGATGTTCGGCAAGATTTTGCATGAGACCGGCGCGGTCGATCAGATTGCCGTCAAAATGCTGAAATCCTTCGGTCATAGCCGCGCACATTACGCGATTGGCCTGGCCGGTCTGATTTGCGCGCTGCCGCTGTTCTTTGAGGTGGCGATTGTGCTGCTGATTAGCGTAGCGTTCTCAATGGCGCGCCATACCGGTACTAACCTGGTTAAGTTGGTCATTCCGCTGTTTGCGGGCGTGGCGGCTGCCGCAGCGTTCCTGCTGCCGGGGCCTGCGCCGATGCTGCTGGCCTCTCAGATGCACGCCGACTTTGGCTGGATGATCCTGATTGGCCTGTGCGCCGCGATCCCGGGCATGATTATCGCCGGGCCGCTGTGGGGTAACTTCATCAGCCGTTACGTTGAGCTGCACGTACCGGAAGACATTTCCGAGCCGCATCTGGGCGAAGGCAAAATGCCCTCCTTTGGCTTCAGCTTATCGCTTATCCTGCTGCCGCTGGTGCTGGTTGGTCTGAAAACCATCGCCGCACGCTTTGTTCCGGTCGGTTCTTCAACCTACGAATGGTTCGAGTTTATCGGTCATCCGTTTACCGCGATTCTGGTTGCCTGTCTGGTGGCGATTTATGGTCTGGCGGTGCGCCAGGGCATGCCAAAAGACCGCGTGATGGAAATCTGCGGCCATGCGCTGCAGCCAGCGGGGATTATTCTGCTGGTGATTGGTGCGGGCGGCGTGTTCAAACAGGTACTGGTAGATTCCGGCGTTGGCCCTGCACTGGGCGAAGCGTTAACCGGTATGGGCTTGCCGATCGCTATCACCTGCTTCGTGCTGGCGGCGGCGGTGCGTATCATTCAGGGGTCCGCGACAGTGGCCTGCTTAACGGCGGTCGGTCTGGTGATGCCGGTGATTGAGCAACTGAACTACTCCGGTGCCCAGATGGCGGCGCTGTCTATCTGTATCGCGGGCGGCTCTATCGTGGTCAGCCACGTTAACGACGCTGGTTTCTGGTTGTTCGGTAAATTTACCGGTGCGACTGAAGCGCAAACGCTGAAGACCTGGACGATGATGGAAACCATCCTCGGTACGGTCGGCGCGATTGTCGGTATGATTGCTTTCCAGTTGTTGAGCTGATGGCATTGCCCGGTGGCGCTTGCGCTTACCGGGCCTACAAAAGACCACATATCGACACCGTAGGCCGGGTAAGGCGAAGCCGCCACCCGGCTTTTTTACAGCACCATCACACCAACCTCGGTTTTCAACCAACGCGGCGCTTTTAACGTATTGGCGAAATAACCTACCAAATCCTGCAGTAAATCGCCCGCCACGCGTTCCATCTCGTCAGACAGCGTTTTGCTCATCAGTAAATGCGTCAAAAGCTGGCAGTAACGCCCCATCTGATCTGGTTCGGGTTCAAAGAGGGGAGAGCGGGTCGGTAAGGTTTCTACCGTCAGGCTGGCCTGTAGATGCTGCGGTACAGGTTCCGTTAAGGTTGGTTGTAGTAGTGCCAGACAGGCCGACAGGCGCGCACAAATCGCCAGTTTTTCAACAGGGTCATGACATTCAACAAGCCCTTCGACAAAACGCTCACAGTTATCTGCCAGCTCGGTGAAATCCGTTGCATGGCTAAAGGGCAGGGTAAATAAAGAGTGTGAAAAGAGAGGGGTAGTCGCCATAGGGCAGCCTCCAATGAGTGATTTCATCCACCACTGGAGAGGCTAATCTCACTGGTGGTGGAACCGAACAGGGTTAGCCTTACCGGCCTCATCGGATACCGGCGCGTCTTGCGACGCCCCCGCCCGGTCCACCATTGGAGTGTACCTAAGCGTGCGACACAAAAATACTTGCGTCACCGATGAAGGAGTTCAGAAGGCTAATTCTGGCACCTGATTTTGCAGGTGCAGCGAGAAGATAATGCTTATCCGTGATGCTGACAAGAGGGCATTCCGGAAGGCGCTTCGCAGAAATGAAAATACGCTTTTTCAGCGGTTTAAAAGCATAAGGAATACCTGGTATTACAGTGCAATGCCGTTCAGTTAAGCATGTAGGGTGAACATGTGATTATTGCTCAGGGTTCCGTTCACCTCAGTGGTGTCATTTCTCTGAAGCGCTGATGCCCGTGAACGTGCAAGGGAGGCTCACCGCCGCCTCCCTTGCAACCCAGGCTCCCGGCGGGAAAATCGTCGCTGCGTGAGTTATTCGTCTTATTCCGTCTGCCTGTCGGGTCGGGGCCGAGCCTGCATCCATGCAGGCCGTCCCCTCTGCCCGCATCCCTGCGGGCAGACCCGGTCAGCCGTCAACACCTCATCGATTTTCAGCCGGACCAGGGTGTCGCTTCAGCGCTCTGGCTTTCAGCTATATCCGTTTTGCTGTTCACAGGTATTCAAGTAAAAGCTCAGGTGGTCAGGTGTGAGCTGGTCCGGCTGAAAATTGCCGACACGTTTCCGTAAGGCCGGGAGAACCCGCAGGGATGCGGGTTCAGGGCGCGTTTTGCATGGACGCTGCCTCGCGCCCGGCCCGGTAGCCTGGAGGAATAAGTGGAGGGAACCACGAAGTGGCAATTTTCCTGCCGGGAGCCGGGATTGCTAAGGGGGCTGCGTAGCCCCCTTAGCACGTTCACTGGTGACGAGATCTCAGAGAAGCAATGAGCATAACGTGAACGGAATCGTTCTCTGAAATGCCATGTTCTCCAGCTTCAAAACGGTTGCCCGGTGGCGCTTACGCTTACCGGGCCTACAAAATCAAAGAAAATACGGTTACCCCTTCATCCACATCCGCACGCCGTCGAGGAACATCTGGGTTGCCATCATCACCAGAATCAGCCCCATCAGGCGCTCCAGCGCGTTAACCCCTTTCTCTCCCAGCAGACGTAAAAACAGCGAAGACTGCAGCAAAATCACGAATGTACCGCCCCAGGCGATCAGCAGCGCAATCACCAGATGCCCCATCTGGTTTGGATACTGATGCGACAACAGCATTAATGAGGCCAGGATTGTCGGCCCGGCTACCAGCGGAATCGCCAGCGGTACGATAAATGGCTCTTCACCAGCCGGAAGCCCGGTGCTATTCCCGGTGGCGCTGGGGAAAATCATCTTAATGGCGATCAGGAACAGAATGATGCCCCCGGAGATCGATACGGTTTCTGCACGCAGGTTAAGAAATGCCAGAATTTTCTCGCCCGCAAACAGGAATATCAGCATCACCAACAGCGCAATGAACAGCTCGCGAATCATAATCGCGCGGCGACGTTTTGGTTCGGTATGTTTCAATACGGACATGAAAATGGGCAGATTTCCGAGCGGATCCATAATCAGGATCAATAAAACTGCCGCTGAAATGATTTCATTCATAACTCAAATTCCCTGATAATTACCGCGGACTTTCTGCTTGCTTGCGCAGCGGGATAAGTCGCATTACTGATGGCTTCGCTATCATTGATTAATTTCACTTGCGACTTTGGCTGCTTTTTGTATGGTGAAGGATAGGCCAGTAGGATACTGGTTAGCATACACAGCACACATCTCTGCAGGAAAAAACGCTATGAAAAATGTTGGTTTTATCGGCTGGCGCGGTATGGTCGGCTCTGTTCTCATGCAACGCATGGTTGAGGAGCGTGACTTCGACGCCATTCGCCCTGTTTTCTTTTCTACTTCCCAGCTTGGGCAGGCGGCACCGACGTTCGGTGGCACCGCGACCGGCACACTTCAGGACGCTTTTGATCTGGATGCGCTGAAGGCGCTCGATATCATCGTGACCTGTCAGGGCGGCGATTATACCAACGAAATCTATCCAAAGCTTCGTGAAAGCGGTTGGCAGGGGTACTGGATTGACGCAGCCTCTTCGCTGCGTATGAAAGACGATGCCATCATTATTCTCGATCCGGTTAACCAGGATGTCATCACCGACGGCCTGAACAAAGGCATTAAGACCTTTGTTGGCGGCAACTGTACCGTTAGCCTGATGCTGATGTCCCTCGGTGGCCTGTTTGCCAATGACCTGGTTGACTGGGTTTCCGTGGCGACCTATCAGGCGGCATCCGGCGGCGGCGCGCGCCATATGCGTGAACTGCTGTCTCAGATGGGTCATCTGTATGGCCATGTGGCCGAGGAACTGGCGACCCCTTCCTCTGCTATTCTCGACATCGAACGTAAAGTGACGACCCTGTCCCGCAGCGGCGAACTGCCGGTTGATAACTTTGGCGTACCGCTGGCCGGTAGCCTGATTCCGTGGATCGACAAACAGCTCGATAACGGTCAGAGCCGCGAAGAGTGGAAGGGACAGGCGGAAACCAACAAAATTCTCAACACGTCTTCCGTGATCCCGGTTGATGGTCTGTGCGTGCGCGTCGGCGCGCTGCGCTGCCACAGCCAGGCGTTCACCATTAAACTGAAAAAAGATGTGTCTATTCCGACCGTGGAAGAACTGCTGGCGGCGCACAATCCGTGGGCCAAAGTTGTACCAAACGATCGGGATATCACCATGCGTGAGTTAACCCCGGCGGCCGTTACCGGCACGCTGACCACGCCAGTAGGCCGTCTGCGTAAGCTGAACATGGGACCGGAGTTCCTGTCAGCCTTTACTGTGGGCGACCAGTTGCTGTGGGGTGCTGCGGAGCCATTGCGCCGTATGCTGCGTCAATTGGCGTAATAGTTTGTTAACGATCAAGGGGTGAGGAATCACCCCTTTTTTTGCGTAATACAGGAGTAAGCGCAGATGTTTCATTTTTTACCAGGAGTAAGATAAAGCATTGGCTATTCTTTAAGGGTGACTTAGTACCGGAGGTATTAAGTTGTTGCCTGAAGGTGGGACGACGCAGAGAGGATGCACAATTGTGCTGCGCCGTTCAGGTCAAAAAAGTGTCACTACCTGATGTCGAAAATCAGTTGGAAGGGGTGACGCCATAAAACAGGATGACAACCATGTCCGTTCGTATCGATAGAGACGTGATTAATGCGCTAATTGCAGGCCATTTTGCGGATCCTTTTTCCGTACTCGGTATGCACCAAACTGATGCTGGACTTGAAGTCCGCGCCCTATTACCTGACGCCACCGAAGTGTGGGTAATCGAACCCAAAACCGGACGCAAAGTCGGCAAGCTGGATTGCCTCGACTCTCGCGGTTTTTTCTGTGCAGTACTTCCCCGCCGTAAAAATTTCTTTCGCTATCAGTTGGCCGTTGTCTGGCATGGACAGCAGAATCTGATTGATGACCCTTATCGTTTTGGCCCGCTGATCCAGGATATGGATGCCTGGCTGTTATCTGAAGGTACGCATCTGCGACCTTACGAAACGCTGGGTGCGCATGCGGATACCATGGATGGCGTAACCGGTACGCGCTTCTCAGTCTGGGCGCCTAACGCTCAACGCGTGTCAGTGGTTGGGCAGTTCAACTACTGGGATGGCCGTCGCCACCCGATGCGCCTGCGCAAAGAAAGCGGTATCTGGGAGCTGTTTATCCCCGGTGCGCAACAGGGGCAGCTGTATAAATACGAGATGATTGATGCCAACGGTAAGCTGCGAATCAAAGCGGACCCTTACGCCTTCGAAGCGCAAATGCGTCCGGAAACCGCGTCGCTTATCTGTGGTCTGCCGGAAAAAGTAGTGCAAAGCGAGGCGCGCAAAAAAGCCAACCAGTTTGATGCACCGATCTCTATCTATGAAGTGCACCTGGGCTCATGGCGTCGTCATACCGATAACAACTTCTGGCTAAGCTACCGTGAGCTGGCGGATCAACTGGTGCCTTACGCCAAGTGGATGGGCTTTACTCATCTCGAACTGTTGCCGATTAACGAGCATCCGTTCGACGGTAGCTGGGGCTACCAGCCTACCGGTATGTATGCGCCGACCCGTCGCTTCGGGACGCGCGATGATTTCCGCTATTTCGTGAATGCCGCGCATCAGGCGGGGCTGAACGTCATTCTCGACTGGGTGCCGGGCCACTTCCCATCGGACGACTTTGGTTTGGCTGAGTTTGATGGCACCAACCTGTATGAGCACAGCGACCCGCGCGAAGGGTATCACCAGGACTGGAACACGCTGATCTACAACTATGGTCGCCGTGAAGTCAGCAACTACCTGGTGGGCAACGCCCTGTACTGGATTGAACGCTTTGGTATTGACGCGTTGCGCGTGGATGCCGTGGCGTCGATGATTTATCGCGACTACAGCCGCAAAGAAGGGGAATGGATCCCAAACGAATTTGGTGGTCGTGAAAACCTCGAAGCCATTGAATTTTTGCGCAATACCAACCGCATTCTTGGCGAGCAGGTGCCTGGTGCGGTGAGTATGGCGGAAGAGTCCACCGACTTTGCCGGCGTTTCAAGACCACAGGATATGGGCGGTTTAGGGTTCTGGTATAAGTGGAACCTCGGCTGGATGCACGACACGCTGGACTACATGAAGCTGGACCCGATTCATCGTCAGTACCATCACGACAAGCTGACCTTCGGCATGCTGTACAACTACACCGAAAACTTTGTCCTGCCGCTGTCGCATGATGAAGTGGTACACGGTAAAAAATCCATTCTCGATCGCATGCCGGGAGACGCATGGCAGAAGTTTGCCAACCTGCGCGCCTACTACGGCTGGATGTGGGCCTTCCCAGGCAAGAAACTGCTGTTTATGGGCAACGAGTTTGCGCAGGGACGTGAATGGAACCATGACGCCAGCCTCGACTGGCACCTGCTGGAAGGTGGCGATAACTGGCACCACGGCGTACAGCGTCTGGTGCGCGATCTGAACCACACCTACCGTCATCACAAAGCGCTGCACGAGCTCGACTTTGACGCCTATGGCTTTGAGTGGCTGGTGGTAGATGACAACGAACGTTCGGTGCTGGCTTTCGTGCGTCGTGACAAGGTCGGCAATGAAATCATCGTGGTCAGCAACTTTACGCCTGTGCCCCGCCACGGCTATCGCTTCGGTATCAATCAACCAGGCAAATGGCGTGAGATCCTCAATACCGACTCGATGCATTACCACGGTAGCAATACCGGCAACGGCGGTGCGGTGCACAGCGATGAAATCGCCAGCCATGGTCGTCAGCACTCACTGAGCCTCACGTTACCGCCGTTGGCAACGATCTGGCTGGTTCGGGAGGGGTAATGACGCAACTGGCAACCGGCAACGCCACCCCCCATGGTGCAACGTATGACGGCCATGGTGTCAATTTCACACTCTTCTCGGCCCACGCTGAACGCGTTGAATTATGCGTATTCGATGAGCAAGGGTGCGAACTTCGCTATGACCTGCCGGGGCGTAGCGGTGATGTCTGGCACGGCTATCTGGCCAACGCCCGGCCCGGTCTGCGCTATGGCTATCGTGTTCATGGCCCATGGCAACCGCAGCAGGGCCACCGGTTTAATCCGGCCAAGCTGCTGCTTGACCCTTGCGCCCGTCGGGTGGATGGCGAGTTAAAAGATAACCCGCTGCTGCACGGTGGGCTAAATGAACCGGATCATCATGATAATGCCACCATCGCGCTGAAGGGCGTGGTGGTGTCCGATCATTATGACTGGGAGGATGATACCCCGCCGCGCACGCCGTGGGGCAATACCGTGATTTACGAAGCGCATGTCAAAGGGTTGACGTATTTGCATCCTGAGCTGCCGGAAGAGATTCGCGGAACCTACAAAGCGCTGGGCCATCCGGTAATGATCGACTATTTCAAGCGCCTTGGAATTACTGCGCTGGAGCTGCTGCCGGTGGCGCATTTTGCCAGCGAACCACGGCTTCAGCGGCTGGGGCTGTCGAACTATTGGGGCTACAACCCGGTAGCGATGTTTGCGTTGCATCCGGCCTATGCCTGTTCGCCGGAGAGTGCGCTTGATGAGTTTCGCGACGCGGTAAAAGCGCTGCACAAAGCGGGGATTGAGGTCATTCTCGATATCGTTTTGAACCACAGCGCTGAGCTGGATCTCGAAGGCCCCGTCTTCTCGCTGCGCGGAATTGATAACCGTAGCTATTATTGGATCAGGGACGATGGTGATTACTACAACTGGACCGGTTGTGGGAACACCCTCAATCTGAGCCATCCGGGCGTTGTGGAATACGCATGTGAATGCCTGCGCTACTGGGTTGAAACCTGCCATGTGGATGGTTTTCGTTTTGATTTGGCTTCCGTCATGGGGCGTACACCTGCGTTTCGTCAGGATGCGCCACTGTTTACCGCGATCCAAAACTGTCCGCTGCTCTCACGCGTTAAGCTGATTGCGGAACCGTGGGATATTGGTGAAGGCGGGTATCAGGTGGGGAATTTCCCCCCGCCGTTTGCCGAGTGGAATGACCATTTCCGCGATGCGACCCGACGCTTCTGGCTCCAGCGTAATCTCTCGTTGGGTGAGTTTGCCGGGCGTTTTGCCGCATCAAGCGACGTGTTTAAACGCGATGGTCGCAAACCCAGCGCGACGGTCAATCTGGTGACTGCGCACGACGGTTTTACGCTACGCGACTGTGTGTGCTTCACAAATAAGCACAATGAAGCGAATGGTGAGGAAAATCGCGACGGCACTAGCAATAACTACAGCGACAATCATGGTAAAGAAGGATTAGGCGGCACGCTGGACCTGATTGAGCGGCGGCGCGACAGCATTCATGCGCTGTTATCCACGCTGTTGCTCTCCCAGGGGACGCCGATGTTGCTGGCGGGCGATGAGCATGGTCATAGCCAGCACGGCAACAATAACGCTTACTGCCAGGATAACGCCCTGACCTGGCTGGACTGGCAGCAGGCAAACAGCGGACTAACCACTTTTACCGCTGCCCTGATCCATCTTCGCCAGCAAATTCCTGCATTAACGGACGATCGCTGGTGGGAAGAGGGCGATGGCAATGTTCGTTGGCTGAATAAGTACGCACAACCCTTAAGTGCGGATGAGTGGCAAAACGGCCCGAGGCAGATGCAAATCCTGCTATCAGACCGTTTTCTGATTGCAATAAATGCCACGCTTGAGGTGACAGATATCGTTTTACCTGAAGGGGAATGGTGCGCCGTTCCCCCATTTGCCGGAGAGGATAATCCGGTGCTTACGGCTGTCTGGCAGGG
Organism: Citrobacter sp. Cpo148; assembly: GCF_030332375.1. Taxonomy (NCBI): domain Bacteria; kingdom Pseudomonadati; phylum Pseudomonadota; class Gammaproteobacteria; order Enterobacterales; family Enterobacteriaceae; genus Citrobacter; species Citrobacter sp. Cpo148. The sequence continues at coordinate 100,391 of NZ_JAOWHY010000050.1, read as the reverse complement.
ACCTGCGCACGGACTGTGTGTGTTCCAGAGAAGATAAAAAAGGAGTTAGTCATGGTGAGTTTAGAGAAGAACGATCGTGTAATGTTGGCGCGCCAGCTGCCATTAAAATCTGTTGCCCTGATCCTGGCCGGTGGCCGCGGTACCCGCTTAAAAGATTTAACCAACAAACGTGCCAAACCTGCTGTGCACTTTGGCGGTAAGTTCCGCATTATCGATTTTGCCTTATCCAACTGTATTAACTCCGGGATCCGCCGTATTGGCGTGATCACCCAGTACCAGTCCCACACGCTGGTGCAGCATATTCAGCGCGGCTGGTCGTTCTTTAGCGAAGAGATGAACGAGTTTGTCGATCTGCTGCCTGCCCAGCAGAGAATGCAGGGTGAAAACTGGTATCGCGGTACGGCGGATGCGGTGACCCAAAACCTGGACATCATTCGACGCTATAAAGCGGAATATGTGGTGATCCTCGCGGGCGATCATATCTACAAGCAGGACTACTCACGCATGCTGATCGACCACGTCGAGAAAGGCGCGCGTTGCACCGTGGCCTGTATGCCAGTGCCTATTGAAGAGGCCAGCGCGTTTGGCGTAATGGACGTGGACGACAGCGACAAAATTATCGAGTTTGTTGAAAAACCCGCTAACCCGCCAGCCATGCCAGGCGACCCGACCAAATCTCTTGCCAGTATGGGGATCTACGTTTTCAACGCCGATTATCTGTATGAATTGCTGGCGGAAGATGACCTCGATGAAAACTCCAGTCACGATTTCGGTAAAGACATTATCCCGAAAATCACCGAAGCTGGCATGGCGTATGCACATCCATTCCCGTTGTCCTGCGTGCAGTCTGACCCGGAATCCGAGCCGTACTGGCGTGACGTGGGTACGCTGGAAGCCTACTGGAAGGCGAACCTCGATCTGGCTTCGGTGACGCCTGAACTGGACATGTACGACCAGGACTGGCCAATCCGTACGCACATGGAATCGCTGCCACCGGCGAAATTTGTTCAGGACCGTTCCGGCAGCCACGGAATGACGCTGAACTCGCTGGTTTCTGGCGGATGCATAATTTCAGGTTCGGTGGTGGTGCAGTCCGTTCTGTTCCCGCGAGTGCGGGTGAATTCATTCTGTAACATTGATTCGGCAGTGTTGTTACCTGAAGTGTGGGTGGGACGTTCGTGCCGCTTACGTCGTTGCATTATCGACCGCGCCTGCGTTATTCCCGAAGGCATGGTGATTGGTGAAAACGCGGAAGAAGATGCGCGTCGTTTCTACCGTTCAGAGGAAGGTATTGTGCTGGTCACGCGTGAAATGCTACGCAAACTGCAGATCAAACAGGAGCGATAATGCAGGTTTTACACGTTTGTTCAGAGATGTTCCCCCTGTTAAAAACCGGGGGACTGGCGGATGTTATTGGGGCGTTACCCGCAGCGCAAATAGCGGACGGCGTGGATGCCCGCGTGCTGCTCCCGGCGTTTCCTGATATTCGTCGCGGCATTCCCGATGCGCAGGTTGTAACGCGTCGGGATACCTTCGCCGGACGTATCACGCTGCTGTTCGGGCATTTCAACGGCGTGGGTATTTACCTGATTGACGCGCCGCATCTCTATGACCGCCCCGGTAGCCCGTATCACGACACTAACCTGTTTGCGTATACCGATAACGTGCAGCGTTTTGCATTGCTGGGCTGGGTTGGCTGTGAAATGGCCTGTGGCCTTGACCCATTCTGGCGCCCGGATGTGGTGCATGCGCACGACTGGCATGCGGGTCTGGCTCCGGCGTATCTGGCGGCGCGCGGCCATCCGGCGAAATCGGTATTCACCGTCCACAACCTGGCGTATCAAGGCATGTTTTATGCAAAGCATATGGATGACATCCAATTGCCATGGTCGTTCTTTAATGTGCACGGACTGGAGTTTAACGGGCAGATTTCGTTTCTGAAGGCAGGGTTGTACTACGCCGACCACATTACGGCGGTCAGTCCGACCTACGCGCGGGAAATTACCGAGCCGCAGTTTGCCTACGGGATGGAAGGTCTGTTGCAGCAGCGTCATCGTGAAGGCCGTCTTTCCGGCGTGCTGAACGGCGTTGATGAAAAAATCTGGAGCCCGGAAACCGATCTCCTGCTGGCATCGCGATATACGCGCGACACGCTGGAGGAGAAGGCAGAAAACAAACGTCAGCTTCAGATAGCGATGGGACTTAAGGTCAACGATAAAGTACCGCTGTTTGCCGTGGTGAGCCGTCTGACCAGTCAAAAAGGGCTGGATCTGGTGCTGGAAGCGCTGCCGGGGTTGTTAGAGCAGGGTGGACAGCTGGCATTGTTAGGCGCGGGTGATCCGGTATTACAGGAAGGATTCCTCGCCGCAGCGGCGGAACATCCAGGACAGGTGGGTGTGCAGATCGGCTATCACGAAGCCTTCTCGCACCGCATCATGGGTGGGGCCGATGTGATATTGGTTCCCAGCCGTTTTGAGCCGTGTGGCTTAACGCAGTTGTATGGACTGAAGTACGGCACGCTGCCGCTGGTGCGGCGCACCGGTGGGCTGGCTGATACAGTCTCTGACAGTTCGCTGGAAAACCTGGCGGACGGTATCGCCAGTGGGTTTGTATTTGAAGATAGTAATGCCTGGTCGCTGTTACGCGCGATCCGGCGTGCTTTCGTATTGTGGTCCCGGCCTTCGCTTTGGCGGTTTGTACAACGTCAGGCCATGACCATGGATTTTAGCTGGCAAGTCGCGGCGAAGTCATACCGTGAGCTTTACTATCGCTTGAAATAGATATCCAGGAATCACCTATATGAATGCTCCATTTACTTATGCATCGCCCACACTCAGCGTAGAGGCACTTAAGCATTCTATTGCCTATAAGCTGATGTTCACGATTGGTAAGGACCCGGTCATTGCCAATAAACATGAGTGGCTGAACGCCACGTTGTTCGCGGTGCGCGACCGTCTCGTGGAGCGCTGGCTGCGTTCTAACCGTGCGCAATTATCTCAGGAAACTCGTCAGGTCTATTACCTGTCTATGGAGTTTCTGATTGGCCGCACGCTTTCCAATGCACTGTTATCGCTGGGTATTTATGACGATGTCAAAAATGCGCTGGAAGGTATGGGGTTGGATCTTGAAGATCTGATCGACGAAGAAAACGACCCAGGTCTTGGCAATGGCGGTCTCGGGCGCCTGGCGGCCTGCTTTCTGGACTCACTGGCAACGCTGGGCCTGCCGGGACGCGGTTACGGTATTCGTTATGACTACGGTATGTTCAAGCAGAACATTGTTGATGGCCGCCAGAAAGAGTCGCCTGACTACTGGCTGGAATACGGTAACCCGTGGGAATTCAAACGCCACAACACGCGCTACAAAGTGCGTTTTGGCGGGCGCATTCAGCAGGAAGGTAAGAAAACGCGCTGGATAGAAACCGAAGAGATCCTCGCGGTCGCCTACGACCAGATTATTCCCGGTTACGACACCGACGCCACCAACACGCTGCGCCTGTGGAATGCCCAGGCCAGTAGTGAGATCAATCTCGGTAAATTTAACCAGGGCGACTACTTTGCGGCGGTGGAAGATAAAAACCACTCCGAGAACGTTTCCCGCGTACTTTACCCAGATGACTCCACCTATTCGGGACGCGAGCTGCGGTTGCGCCAGGAGTATTTCCTGGTCTCCTCCACGGTGCAGGACATTCTGAGCCGTCATTACCAGCTGCACAAAACCTACGACAACCTGGCGGATAAAATCGCCATTCACCTCAACGACACCCATCCGGTGCTGTCGATCCCTGAGCTAATGCGACTGCTAATCGATGAGCATAAGTTCAGCTGGGATGATGCGTTTGAGGTCTGCTGTCAGGTCTTCTCGTATACCAACCACACTTTGATGAGCGAAGCGCTGGAGACCTGGCCCGTCGATATGCTGGGCAAAATTTTGCCGCGCCATCTGCAAATCATCTTTGAAATCAACGACTACTTCCTGAAGACGTTACAGGAACAGTATCCAAACGATACTGCTCTGCTGGGGCGGACGTCGATTATCGATGAATCTAACGGCCGTCGTGTGCGTATGGCATGGCTGGCGGTGGTGGTGAGCCACAAGGTTAACGGCGTTTCCGAGCTGCACTCCAACCTGATGGTGCAGTCGCTGTTTGCTGATTTTGCGAAGATTTTCCCGACTCGCTTCTGCAACGTCACCAATGGCGTGACGCCGCGCCGCTGGCTGGCGCTGGCTAACCCGTCGCTCTCTGAAGTGCTGGATGAGAACATTGGTCGCACCTGGCGAACCGATCTCAGCCAGCTCAGCGAGCTTGAGCAGCACTGCGATTACCCACTGGTAAATCAGGCGGTGCGCCGCGCGAAGCTGGAGAATAAAAAGCGTCTGGCCACGCTCATCGCCCAGCAACTGAACGTGGTGGTGAACCCGAAATCGCTGTTTGATGTGCAGATAAAGCGTATTCACGAATACAAACGCCAGTTGATGAACGTGCTGCATGTGATCACCCGCTACAACCGCATTAAGGCCGATCCTGACGCTGAGTGGGTGCCGCGTGTGAATATCTTCGCCGGTAAAGCGGCTTCTGCTTATTACATGGCGAAACACATCATTCACCTGATCAACGACGTCGCGAAAGTGATCAACAACGATCCGCAAATTGGCGACAAGCTGAAAGTGGTGTTTATCCCCAACTACAGCGTCAGCCTGGCGCAGGTGATTATTCCAGCTGCCGACCTTTCTGAACAGATTTCTCTGGCCGGGACCGAAGCCTCCGGTACCAGTAATATGAAATTTGCTCTTAACGGTGCGCTGACCATCGGGACGCTGGACGGTGCCAACGTTGAGATGCTGGAGCATGTGGGCGCAGAAAATATCTTTATCTTTGGTAATACGGCGGAAGAAGTCGAGGCTTTACGCAGCCAGGGCTACAAGCCGCGTGAGTATTACGAGAAAGACGAAGAGCTGCACCAGGTGCTGACGCAGATCGGCAGCGGCGTATTCAGCCCTGAGGAGCCGGGACGCTATCGCGACCTGGTGGATTCGCTGATTAACTTTGGCGACCACTATCAGGTTCTGGCGGATTATCGCAGCTACGTGGATTGCCAGGATAAGGTTGATGAACTGTATCGTCACCCGGAAGAGTGGACCACCAAGTCGATGATTAATATTGCCAACATGGGGTACTTCTCGTCGGACAGGACGATCAAAGAGTACGCCGAAAACATCTGGCATATTGATTCGGTGCGGTTGTAACACACGATGCCGGGGGCGCTTCGCTTGCCCGGCCTACGTTTATGCACTCTTGTAGGCCGGATAAGGCGCTAGCCGCATCCGGCATTTTTATCAGGACGCCAGCGACAGCTGGTGCTTCTCAATGTACTCCGCCAGCCACTGGGTCATACGCGACTGCTGCTCAGCATTCAGCCACATACCTTCTTTCGTGCGACGCCACAACGCATCTTCCGCACGACGAACCCATTCATGATCGACCAGATATTTCAGTTCGGCCTCATAAAACTCATGGCCAAAGTCTTCACCTAACTCGGCAAGCGAGGTGGCTTCGCCGATAACCCATTCGGTGTTGCTGCCGTAGGTGCGAGAATAATGGCGTGCCAGCGACTCGGTCAGGAACGGGTAGCGACGGCGCAGTTTGGCCGCGTAATCTTCGCGATCGCCGCCAATGTCACCGCCTGGCAGAATGCACTCTTTCGTCCATGCCGGACCAATTCCTTGGTAGTACGATGCCAGTTTTTCCATCGCGTGCTCAGCCAGCTTACGATAGGTGGTCAGCTTACCGCCAAAGACCGACAGCAACGGCGCTTTGCCGTTTTCGTCGTGGATATCCAGCGTGTAATCACGGGTGATCGCCTGCGGTGAGTCAGACTCGTCATCGCACAGCGGACGCACGCCCGAGTAAGTCCAGACGATATCATCACGACCCAGTTGTTTCTTAAAGTGTGCGTTGTAGACCTTCAGCAGGTAATTGATTTCGCTTTCATCAATTTTCACTGCTTTCGGATCGCCTTTGTATTCAACGTCTGTCGTCCCGATGATCGAGAATTCGTCCATCCATGGGATAACAAACACGATACGCTTATCTTCGTTCTGCAGAATATAAGCTTGCTTCTGGGTATGTACGCGCGGCACTACGATGTGGCTGCCTTTAATCAGGCGAATGCCGTACGGTGATGGCAGGTGCATACCGTCGTCGAAGAACTCTTTCACCCACGGACCGGTGGCGTTGACCAGGCCACGCGCCTGCCAGGTGTATTTTTTGCCGGTATCGATATCTTCAGCTTCAACAATCCACAAACCATTTTCACGGCGAGCAGAAGTGGCGCGAGTGCGGGTTAATACTTCTCCGCCTTTACGTACAACCATTTGGGCGTTTGCCAAAACCAGTCGCGCATCGTCTACCCAGCAGTCAGAATATTCGAAACCGCGCACAATCTCAGGTTTCATTACGGAATCTGCGCCAAAACGCAAACCGGTAGAACTTGGCAAACTAGTGCGTTTGCCCAGATGATCGTACATAAACAAACCAATGCGGATCATCCACGCCGGACGCAGATGCGGGCGGTGGGGCAGACGAAAACGCATCGGGAAGGCGATATGCGGTGCCATTTTCAACAGCACTTCACGTTCGGCCAGCGCTTCGCTTACCAGACGAAATTCGTAGTGTTCCAGGTAGCGCAGGCCACCGTGGATGAGTTTGGAGCTAGCGGAAGAGGTGGCGCAGGCTAAATCCTGCGCTTCCAGCATCAGCACGGATAAACCGCGTCCAGCGGCATCTGCCGCGATACCGGCACCGTTGATGCCTCCACCTATCACAATCAGATCTTTGGTTTCCATGCTGGCCTCTCGCACTTTCGTTATAGCTCATTAATGTTCGTTATCGAGCATAATAGCAAAGAATCGCGCCATTGGTAACATCGGATAAACAATTTACAGTGATACATATAACATTATGGCGTTTAACTGCCGTCGGGACGTACACTAAGCAGTAACATGTCCGAAAAGCATCACCTGCCATATAAAGAAGAGAGAGCAATGGATCAGTTTGAATGTATTAATGTCGAAGAAGCGCATCAGAAGCTGCATCAGGGGAGCGCGGTGTTAGTGGATATCCGTGATCCGCAAAGCTATGCCATGGGTCATGCCCCGCAGGCGTTTCATCTGACGAACGACACGCTGGGGTCATTTATGCGCGAGCATGATTTCGACACCGCCGTGTTGGTGATGTGTTATCACGGCAACAGCAGTAAAGGCGCGGCGCAATATCTTCTTCAGCAAGGCTATGACGCGGTTTACAGCGTTGATGGCGGCTTCGACGCCTGGCATCGACATTTTCCGGCAGAAGTGGCATACGGTTCGTAAGCTAACAAAGATGCAGCCTGAAACGGGCAGGATATATATACTGTCCTCTTTTGTGTGGAATAAGCGACAGCAACCATGTTGATGATTACCTCTTTTGCTAACCCCCGCGTGGCGCAGGCATTTGTTGATTATATGGCGACACAGGGCGTTATCCTGACGATTCAACAACATCAGCAAACGGATGTCTGGCTGGCGGATGAGTCCCAAGCCGAGCGCGTGCATGCTGAACTGGCGCGATTTCTGGAGAATCCGGGCGATCCGCGCTACCTAGCGGCAAGCTGGCAGTCGGGTCAGACCGACAGCGGTCTGCACTACCAGCGTTATCCGTTCCTGGCCACATTGCGCGAACGCGCAGGCCCGGTAACCTGGTTGGTAATGGCCGCGTGTGTGCTGGTGTTTATCGCGATGAACGTGCTGGGCGACCAGGCGGTGATGCTCTGGCTGGCATGGCCGTTTGACCCTTCGCTGAAATTTGAATTCTGGCGTTATTTCACCCACGCTTTTATGCACTTCTCGCTGATGCATATTCTGTTCAACCTGTTGTGGTGGTGGTATCTCGGCGGTGCGGTTGAAAAGCGTCTGGGCAGTGGAAAACTGATTGTTATTACCGTGATCAGCGCACTATTGAGCGGCTATGTTCAGCAGAAATTTAGCGGCCCGTGGTTTGGTGGACTGTCTGGCGTGGTATATGCGCTGATGGGCTACGTGTGGTTGCGCGGCGAGCGCGATCCGCAAAGCGGTATTTTCCTGCAGCGTGGTTTGATTATCTTTGCTTTGATCTGGATTGTTGCCGGCTGGTTTGATCTATTCGGCATGTCGATGGCGAATGGCGCTCATATCGCCGGATTGGCAGTGGGTCTGGCAATGGCGTTTGCCGATACGATGAATGTGCGGAAACGAACTTTGTAGGCCGGATAAGCGTTAGCGCATCCGGCAAAATTTCAGGGAACACTAATGAAGCAAACACAACGACATGACGCGATCATCGAGCTGGTAAAAAAACAGGGATACGTCAGTACTGAAGAGCTGGTGGAGCATTTCTCCGTCAGCCCGCAGACGATTCGCCGCGATCTTAACGATCTGGCCGATCAGAACATGATTTTGCGCCATCACGGCGGCGCGGCGCTGCCATCCAGCTCGGTCAACACCCCGTGGCATGACCGTAAAGCGACGCAGACGGCGGAAAAAGAGCGCATTGCCCGCAAAGTTGCCACGCAAATCCCGAACGGCTCAACGCTGTTTATTGATATCGGAACCACGCCGGAAGCGGTGGCTCACGCGCTGCTTAATCACAGCAATTTACGCATTGTGACCAACAACCTCAATGTGGCGAACACGCTGATGGCGAAAGAGGATTTCCGCATAATCCTCGCCGGTGGTGAACTGCGTAGCCGCGACGGCGGTATTATGGGCGAAGCGACCCTCGACTTTATTTCTCAGTTCCGTCTGGACTTCGGTATCTTAGGGATCAGCGGCATCGACAGCGATGGTTCTCTGCTGGAGTTTGATTATCACGAAGTTCGTACCAAACGCGCGATCATTGAGAATTCACGGCATGTGATGCTGGTGGTGGACCACTCGAAGTTTGGGCGTAACGCGATGGTGAATATGGGCAGCATCAGCATGGTGGATGCGGTGTATACCGACACGCTGCCGCCTGCTGGTGTGATGCAGGTGATTGCTGACCATCATATCCAGTTAGAGCTGTGCTAAGGTAATTCCAGGCCTGATAAGCGTTGCGTATCAGGCATTAACTAAACGCCGTACCCCATCATCTTCAGCAGCTTCTGCGCATGTTGCACCGCATCCTGGCGATGTGCGACGCCGAGCTTTTGGTACAAATTGCGGATGTGCGTCTTGATGGTCGTTGCCGCGACGGCGAGCTCACCGGCGATCTGCTCGTTGCTGTAGCCTGAATAAATCAGTCCCAGAACCTGCCATTCGCGCTGGGTCAGCGGGCTGGTGCGGATAAGCTCTGGCACTTCCGGGTGAGTAAGCAGACGCTCAACGAATCCTTCATCGAAGTGGGCAAATTTATGGCGGTGGTGCTGGTTAATCTCACGCAAAATGCGCTGGGCGCGGTGCTGATCGAGTTCCGGTAAGGTATTGAGCTGAATCAGCTGACGCAGTTGTTGCGCCATGGCCTCGCCTTCGATAACAAAGTGGCTGATAAACCCGGTACGGTTCGCCAGCTGTAGGGCGTCGAGTAACACACGCTGGGCGTCATTTTTGCGCCCTGCCTGCCAGTAGAGCTGATTAAGCAGCAACAGGTTGCGGTTCAGATCGCTCATCAGGCGCAGGTTGCGCGCATTTTCATTCAACTCTTCCAGCACAATCTCAGCCGGTTCAAACTCGCCGAGCAGGATTTGTGCACGAGCGATGTTGCGCCACTGGCTTTGCAGGAAGTGGTTATTGGCGAATTCTGGTTTCGGCGTGTGGCGCAGCCAGTTGGCGGCCGAGTTTTTGTCGCCCACCATTTGCCAGTAAATCACCCGCACCTTATCGGCGTTGGAGATCCAGTCGCTGTGATAGTGACCGTTGCCCAACAGGTTTTCCAGACGGTTGAGCAGGCTGCGAGCGTTATCGAGATCGCCCCGTGCCAGTGAACACTGAACCAGCAACGCCAGACACTGTAGCTGTTGCTGCGGCTGGAAAGTGGAAAGCAGTTCAATACCGCTACGGGCAGAAGCTTCTGATTCATCCAGACGCGCCCATGCCCACAGTAGCTGCGCGCGAATACGTACCAGGAATTCGTGCATCGGCAGCTGTTCCAGGTGCTGTTCTTTGATCAGCTGGAACGCTTTTTCCTGAGTTTCCCAGGCGGCCTGTAAAAAGCCCTGGGCAAACAAAATTTCGCTTTGCTGGATAAGGCTCCACAGCGCGTAATGCCAGACGTCATGATGACGCGCCATTTGCTCGGTTTGCTGCATTAACGCCAGAGAGCGCGTGAGATCGCCCTTACAGTGCAGGACTTCGCCGTGCACCGAGGTAGCGACGATCCGGCTATAGAACCAGGCGATGGGTAACTCATCCAGCGCCAGTTTCGCCAGGCGTTCGGCTTCGTCAGGGTTGCCGTCGTTAATCGCTACCTGCGCCCGTAAAGCGTTGAATTCGGCGTGCAGTGTTGGCTCCATGTCGCCTTTCATTTCCTGCTCTGCGCGCGCCAGCAAGGTGTTAACCTCTCCGTAGCGGTGCTGGCTTTGCATCAGCCAGGCTTGCAACAGAACCAGACGCGGATTTTCCAGCAGGCTTTCCCACGGCAGGGCTTTCAGCGACTCTTCCAGTAACGTCAGCTCGCTATGGTTAAACAGTCCCCACGCATGATTAAGCAGGATATCGCGCAGCATATGGGCGTCGCCGGCCGCCAGCGCGTGGTGGATAGCTTCGCTGGGGAAGCCTTGCGCCATCCAGCTTTCAGCTGCGGCGCGGTGTATTTCGGGCAGTTCGTTCGCCAGCTCCCATTGGCAGCGCTGGCGTAAAAAGCTGCCAAACAGCGGGTGATAGCTGAACCACTCGCCAACGTCATCCATTCGCTGCAGGAATAACCCCTGGCGCTCAATTTCTTCCAGCCGCATCTGGCCGTTTTCTTCCCCGGTAACGCGGACGATTAGCGCATCGTTCATGGAACGCAGAATGGCGCTTTTCAGCAGGAAGTGACGGGTGCCGAGGTCGACGCTGTCCAGCACTTCATCAACCAGATAATCGGACAAATGGCTGGCGTTGATCCCCGCGAGGCGTCGTGCCGACTGGTGCGCGGAGTGATTGTTCTGGCGGGCGGAAAGGGCGATCAGTTGTAATGCCGTGGCCCAGCCAGCAACGTCATCGCACATCCGGCTGCTTTCAGCCGCTTCGATGGGGGAGGACAAACGTCGGTCGAAAAATTGTTTGGCTTCCTGATGGTTAAAGGCTAACTGTTGGCTGCCTATCTCCAGCAGCTGGTCGCGTACCCGCAGGTTGGCAATACCCAACTGCGGCAGGTTGCGCGACAGCACGACCAGCGTGAGGTTCTCAGGCTGATGACGCAGGAAGAAACGCATCGCTTCGTGAATGGCCGGATTAGAGATCAGATGATAATCATCTACTACCAGGTAGAGCGGGCGGTGCCACTCGGCCAGTTCGATAAATAGCTGGGCAAACAGTGACGTCAGGCTGGCGTACTGACGTTTTTGCACCATCGCTTCGCTGGTGGTGCAGTGTCCACCGGTTGCCTGTTGGATAGCGGCGATCAGATAACTGGCAAAGCGCTCTTGCTGATTATCGCCCTCATCCAGAGAATACCAGCCTAAATCATTTTTCCCTGCCGCCCATTGTGAAACCAGCGTCGTTTTTCCATAACCAGCAGGACTTGTTATCAGGGCAAGCCTGAAATTGTTCGCGCCGGAAAGTTTAGCCAACAGGCGCTCACGAACCACCGTATGGTCGAGTCGAACCGGACGACTTAATTTAGACGGAATCAACATAAGTTAGTCACTTCACTGTGTGAAAATAGGGAAGAATGATTTTTTTTGCGCTTCGTAATTAATAGATATAAGGTCGGCCAGATTGGTGTTTTATGCAAGCTAAGCGGACTTTTTGTGTGTCTGATTTTGCACTATGTCACAAATCTATACATCTATTGCAATAAATGCTTTAAAGAGTCGCAACAGGCGTGGCGACTGGATCCGTCGTTATTTTAACAGTGTTGAAAAATCCCTCTCTTTTTATATGGTTACTCAAATAGCTAATGAATATCACCGAATTTTGTGGCCGACTTAAAAGTTTTATGTGAACTATCTTATCCGGCACAGATATTTCAGGTTAGAAACTATTTCCCTATTTACACATTGTTTCTCATCGTCATATCGCTATTTGATATTGTCGATTAATCCTTTGTTACTAATGCGTCATCCGAAGAGCGTTATGCGGGGTTTGCGCGAATTTACGGGCAATTACCTCCCCTTTAAGTGGTGACGATCACACTTTTATGCTCATCCCCGCTCCTCCTCCCTCCCTAATCCGTGCCAGGATGAGGAATGTCAACAACGAGCCAGGCAAACTAGCGATAACGTTGTTTTATTACCTAAGGATCTGGAACCCCTATGTCACAGCCTACTTTCAACAAAGATCAATTTCAGGCTGCCCTGACGCGTCAGTGGCAGCGCTTCGGTTTACTGTCGGCTCAAGAAATGACGTCGCGCCAGTGGTGGCAGGCAGTGAGTGGGGCGTTGGCTGAGTTACTCAGCGCCCAGCCTGCGGCGAAACCGGCAAAAAATCAGCGTCACGTTAACTACATCTCGATGGAGTTTTTGATTGGTCGCCTGACCGGCAACAATTTACTCAACCTCGGCTGGTATCAGGCGGTGAGCGATGAGCTGAAAGCGCATGACGTCAACCTGACTGATCTGCTGGAAGAAGAGATCGATCCGGCGTTGGGTAACGGTGGATTGGGACGCCTGGCGGCCTGCTTCCTTGATTCGATGGCGACAGTCGGCCAGTCGGCGACGGGCTATGGCCTCAACTACCAGTACGGCCTGTTCCGTCAGTCGTTTGCCGATGGCCAACAAATGGAAGCCCCGGATGACTGGCATCGTGGCAGCTACCCGTGGTTCCGTCACAACGAGGCGCTGGATGTGCAGGTTGGGATTGGCGGCAAGGTCACCAAAGAAGGGCACTGGGAGCCAGGGTTTACTATCACCGGCCAGGCCTGGGATCTGCCGGTTCTCGGTTACCGTAACGGCGTAGCGCAACCGCTGCGTCTGTGGCAGGCCAGCCATGCGCACCCGTTTAACCTGACCAAATTTAATGACGGCGATTTCCTGCGCGCAGAGCAGCAGGGCATCGACGCTGAAAAACTGACGAAAGTGCTGTACCCGAACGATAACCACACCGCGGGTAAAAAGCTGCGCCTGATGCAGCAGTACTTCCAGTGCGCCTGCTCCGTAGCCGACATTCTGCGCCGCCATCATCTGGCAGGGCGTAAGCTGCACGAACTGGCTGATTACGAAGTCATTCAACTTAACGATACTCACCCGACTATCGCGATCCCTGAACTGCTGCGCGTGCTGATTGATGAGCACCAGATGAGCTGGGACGATGCGTGGGCGATTACCAGCAAGACCTTCGCTTACACCAACCACACCCTGATGCCGGAAGCGTTAGAGTGCTGGGATGAGAAACTGGTGAAAGCACTCCTGCCGCGCCACATGCAAATCATCAAAGAAATTAACGACCGCTTTAAGACGTTGGTTGATAAAACCTGGCCGGGTGATGCTGAAGTATGGGCGAAGCTGGCAGTGGTGCACAATAAACAGGTGCGTATGGCCAATATGTGCGTGGTCAGCGGTTTTGCGGTCAACGGCGTGGCGGCGCTGCACTCCGATCTGGTGGTGAAAGATCTGTTCCCGGAATATCACCAGCTCTGGCCGAACAAATTCCATAACGTCACTAACGGGATTACTCCGCGTCGCTGGATTAAGCAATGCAACCCGGCGCTTGCCGCACTGCTGGATAAATCGCTGAAAAAAGAGTGGGCTAACGACCTCGACCAGCTGATTAACCTGGAAAAATACGCGGACGATGCGAAGTTCCGTCAGCAGTATCGTGACATCAAGCTGGCGAACAAAGAGCGTCTGGTAAAGTTTATTAAAGCGCGTACCGGTATTGAAATAACGACTAACGCTATCTTTGATATTCAGATTAAACGTCTTCATGAGTACAAGCGCCAGCACCTGAATCTGCTGCATATTCTGGCGTTGTACAAAGAAATCCGTGAGAACCCGCAGGTAGATCGCGTGCCGCGCGTATTCCTGTTTGGCGCAAAAGCTGCTCCGGGTTACTACCTGGCGAAAAATATCATCTTCGCCATCAACCAGGTTGCACAAACCATCAATAACGACCCGAAAGTCGGTGACAAGCTGAAGGTCGTCTTCCTGCCGGATTATTGTGTCTCGGCGGCGGAAATGCTGATCCCGGCGGCGGATATCTCTGAGCAGATTTCAACCGCAGGGAAAGAGGCTTCCGGCACCGGTAACATGAAGCTGGCGCTGAACGGTGCGTTAACCGTAGGTACGCTGGATGGCGCAAACGTCGAAATCGCCGAGAAGGTGGGTGACGAGAATATCTTTATCTTTGGTCATACTGTGGAAGAGGTGAAGGCGCTCAAAGCCAAAGGCTACGACCCGGTGAAATGGCGTAAAAAAGACAAAGTGCTGGATGCTGTCCTGAAAGAGCTGGAAAGCGGGAAATACAGCGATGGCGACAAGCATGCCTTTGACCAGATGCTGCACAGTATCGGCAAGCAGGGCGGCGACCCGTATCTGGTGATGGCGGACTTCGCGGCCTACGTTGAAGCTCAGAAGCAGGTTGACGTGTTGTATCGTGACCAGGATGCCTGGACCCGGGCGGCGATTCTGAATACCGCGCGTTGCGGCATGTTCAGCTCGGATCGCTCCATCCGCGATTATCAGGCTCGTATCTGGCAGGCGAAACGTTAAGGAATCGCGATGGAAAGCAAACGTCTGGATAATGCCGCGCTGGCGGCGGGGATCAGCCCCAATTACATTAATGCCCACGGTAAACCGCAGTCTATTGGCGCCGAAACCAAACGGCGTTTGCTTGACGCCATGCATCGCACCACCGCTGCCACTCAGGTGGCGGTAACCCCGGTGCCGAATGTCATGGTCTATACCGCTGGCAAGAAAATGCCGCTGGCGGTTGAGGGAAGCGGAGAGTTTAACTGGCTGCTGACCACCGAAGAGGGCGTGCAGCACAAAGGGCATGCCGTCGGCGGTAAATCTTTTAACCTTCCGGCGAAGCTGCCGGAGGGGTATCACACGTTGACCCTGACCCAGGGCGAGCTGCGTTCCCATTGTCGTATCATCGTGGCACCAAAGCGCTGCTATGAACCGCAGGCGTTGTTAGCCGGGAAGAAGCTGTGGGGCGCATGTGTTCAGCTCTACACCCTGCGATCGGAAAAGAACTGGGGGATTGGCGACTTCGGCGATCTCCGCACCATGCTGGTGGATGTGGCGCAACGCGGCGGCGCGTTTATCGGGCTTAATCCGATTCACGCGCTGTATCCGGCGAATCCGGAGAGTGCCAGCCCGTACAGCCCGTCGTCGCGTCGCAGGTTGAACGTTATTTATATTGATGTAAACGCCGTAGATGATTTCCGTCTGAGTAAAGAGGCGCAGGCGTGGTGGAAGAAACCCGCGACTCAGCAAGCTCTGCAACGCGCGCGCGATGCCGAGTGGGTTGATTATTCTGCCGTTACCGCACTGAAGATGACGGCGCTACGTATGGCGTGGAAAAGCTTCTCTGCGCGTGATGATGAGCAGATGGCGGCATTTCGCCAGTTTGTGGCTCAGGAAGGGGATAGCCTCTACTGGCAGGCGGCCTTTGATGCGCTGCATGCGCATCAGGTGAAAGAGGACGCATTGCGCTGGGGCTGGCCGGTGTGGCCAGAAGCTTTTCAGTCAGTGGACTCGCCAGAGGTAAAACGCTTCTGCGAAGAACATCGTGATGACGTAGATTTCTACCTGTGGTTACAGTGGCTGGCGTATACCCAGTTTGCTGACTGCTGGAAAACCAGCCAGGGCTTTGCAATGCCAATAGGGCTGTATCGCGACCTGGCCGTTGGCGTGGCCGAAGGCGGGGCGGAAACCTGGTGCGACCGCGAGTTGTATTGCCTGAAAGCTTCCGTTGGCGCACCGCCGGATATTCTCGGTCCGCTTGGGCAAAACTGGGGACTGCCGCCGATGGATCCGCACATCATCACGGCACGCGCCTACGAACCGTTTATCGAACTGCTGCGCGCCAATATGCAGAACTGCGGCGCGTTGCGTATCGACCATGTCATGTCGATGCTGCGTCTGTGGTGGATCCCTTACGGTGAAACTGCCGATCACGGTGCCTACGTGCATTATCCGGTCGATGATTTGCTTTCAATTCTGGCGCTGGAAAGTAAACGTCACCACTGCATGGTGATTGGTGAAGATCTGGGTACCGTGCCGGTGGAGATCGTCAGCAAGCTGCGTGACAGTGGCGTCTACTCCTACAAAGTGCTTTATTTTGAGAATGACCATGAGAAAAACTTCCGTGCGCCGAAAGCGTACCCGGAACAATCAATGGCAGTCGCGGCGACGCATGACCTTCCTACGCTTAAAGGTTATTGGGATAGCGGCGATCTGACGCTAGGTAAAGCACTGGGCCTGTATCCGGATGAAGTCGTGCTGCGCGGGTTGTATCAGGACCGGGAACTGGCGAAACAAGGGCTGCTGGACGCGCTGCACAAATACGGCTGCCTGCCAAAACGTGCCGGTCACAAGGCGTCCCTGATGTCGATGACGCCGATTCTGAATCGCGGCATGCAACGCTACATCGCTGACAGCAACAGTGCGCTGCTGGGCCTGCAACCGGAAGACTGGCTGGATATGGCTGAGCCGGTCAACATTCCGGGGACCAGCGACCAGTACAAAAACTGGCGGCGTAAGCTCACCGCCACGCTGGAGCAGATGTTTGCCGATGAGGGCGTGAATAAGCTGATTAAGGATTTGGATAAGCGGCGAAAAGCGGCCGCGAAGAAGAAGTAAGAAAGCCGGGGATTTCCCCGGCTTTTTTATGGTGATGGCTCGTAGCACGTAGGCCTGATAAGCGTAGCGCCATCAGGCTCAGTTTTATCAGACCACCATACCCAGCAGCAGACACCCTACCAGACCGCAGACGGAGATAATGGTTTCCAACATTGACCATGACTTGATGGTTTCACCGATGGTCAGGTTGAAGTACTCCTTGAACAGCCAGAACCCAGGATCGTTCACGTGGGAGAAGATGACGGAACCGGAACCAACCGCAATAACCATCAGCTCAGGGCTTACGCCGGTCGTTGCAATCAGCGGTGCCACAATCCCACCTGCAGTAATCGCTGCAACGGTCGCGGAACCCAGTGCGATACGCAGTACTGCAGCGATAGACCATGCCATCAGCAGCGGAGAAACGTTAGAGCCGTGCATCATTGAAGCGATGTATTTGTCCACGCCGCTATCAACCAGAACCTGTTTGAAGGCACCGCCACCACCGATGATCAACAGCATCATCGCGATGATTTTGATTGAGGACACCAGCGTGTCGTTAATCTGATCCATCGAACGTCCGCGGTTCAGACCAAAAGTGAACATCGCAATCAGCACCGCAATCAGCGTTGCCATGACCGGGTCACCGAGGAATTCTGCAACCGTCAGGAAAGCATGACCTTTCGGCAGAATCATCTCCGCCACAGCGCGCATTGCCATCAGGATAACCGGGACCAGAGAGGTCCAGACGCTGACGCCAAAGCCTGGCATCTCTTCTTCAGTGAAGGTTTTTGCGCTGTACAGACCTTCCGGGATTGGCTTATCGATGCCTTTCAGGAAACGCGCGTATACCGGACCGGCGAGAATAACGGTCGGGATTGCCAGAATCGTACCAAACAGCAGAGTTTTACCCATATCTGCGTGGAAAATGGTGGCAATAGCGGTTGGACCCGGGTGCGGTGGCAGGAAGCCGTGAGTAACGGACAGCGCAGCCGCCATCGGCACACCAACGTACAGCAGCGGGATGTTAGCAGCGGCAGCAATGGTGAATACCAGCGGCAGCATCAGCACGAAGCCGACTTCGTAGAACAGGGCAAAACCGACGGTGAATCCGGTTAATACCACTGCCCACTGAATGTGTTTTTTGCCGAATTTAGCAATCAGCGTGGTTGCGATGCGCTGTGCGCCGCCGCAGTCCGCCAGCATTTTGCCCAGCATGGCGCCAAAACCCATAATCAGGGCGAGGCTGCCAAGGGTTCCGCCGACGCCGGCTTTAATCGAACCGATGACTTTATCCAGTGGCATCCCTTGCATCAATCCGACAGCAAGCGCCACCAGGACGAGAGCGATGAAGCCGTTCATTTTGAAACGGATCATCAGGAGGAGTAACAAGATTACACCGATAGCAACGATGACTAATGGCATGATTTACCTGGCCTTTACTTTGTTATGGGTAACGTCAGTGTTTAGATGACAAATTCCGATTGTCCCGACCGGGAACAGAGTATTCTCAGCACCAATGCTGGTTGCCTTCAAAACTAATCAGTTTAACTGGCTATTATGTGTGTGTTAGGTGCTGACACGAATGATACGGGTAACATGCTACGCTTGAAAATCACCTGGACAGGCAAAATTTAAAATATGAGAAGCTGGTCAAATTATGCGGGGGATTGTTGCAGGATAAATGCGAAGAAATGTTGGGGTGTAAGCCGGAGACCGCGATTACGCTACCACCCGGCATTAATGCCCGATAGCGACGCGGGTGCGTCTTATCGGGCCTACGGATACTCTACAGGTTCGGGCGTTAGTAGTAAGAGTGCTCGCCGCGCTGGTGTTCGGTTAAATCGCGAACGCCTTTCAGTTCAGGGAATTCAGCCAGCAGCTGCTTCTCTATACCTTCTTTCAGCGTTACATCTACCATTGAACAGCCGTTACAGCCGCCGCCAAACTGCAGAATGGCGTAGCCTTCATCGGTGATTTCCATCAGAGAGACACGACCACCGTGGCCAGCCAGCTGTGGGTTGATCTGCGATTGCAGCATGTACTCCACGCGTTCCATCAGCGGCGCATCATCGGCAACTTTACGCATTTTGGCGTTTGGTGCTTTCAGGGTCAGCTGGGAGCCTAACTGGTCGGTAACGAAATCGATTTCTGCATCTTCCAGATACGGTGCGCTCAGTTCATCAACATATGCGGTCAGCAGGTCAAATTTAATGGCGGTGTCGGTTGCTTCCACGGCGTCCGGCGGACAATAAGAAACGCCGCATTCAGCGTTAGGCGTGCCGGGATTAATCACAAATACGCGGATTTGTGTCCCTTCTTCCTGATTTGCCAGCAGTTTGGCAAAGTGCGCTTGTGCAGCATCGGAAATATGGATCATAGTAATGGCCTAATAGTTGACTATTTTACTTGGTTATAATACGCCCATCATCGAGGCTCTACAAGGTTCGACACAGGCACCATACCTGGACAGTCGCCGCGCCGTTGCGTAAAAGCAGCTGCGCGATTTCCGCGACGGTACTTCCGGTAGTGACGACATCATCCACAATAACCATATGGAGTCCCTGCACCGGCAATTCAAGGCGAAAGGCATTTTTCAGGTTACGTTTACGTAATCGGGCGCTGAGATGGTGTTGTGTGGCGGTTGCCCGAACCCGCGAGATGGTCCGGCTGTCCCAGTCGCAACCCAGCCAGCGTGCCAGCGGACGGCACAGTAAATCGCTCTGATTAAACCCTCTGCGCCAGTGTCGGCGTTGCCAGAGCGGGACGCTGACCAGCCTGTCCGGTAGAGGAAGGCCGCTGGTGCGCCGGGCCTGTAGTACCTCCAGCAACAACAAACGTGAAAGAGCTGAGGCTGTTTCGCTGCGTCGTGAAAACTTGAGCTGGTGGATAAGCCCGCTCAACGGCGGAACATAGTCGCTGACGGTAACCAGTCTCTGCCACGGCGGCGGTTTTTGCAGGCAGCGCCCACAGGGAATGACGGTATGAGCGGCAGGGAGTCCACATTGAGGGCACAGGCTGGCGTGTTGACGCGTTGCCCGCGTACAGACTGAGCAGATCCCCCAATGCCCTAATGTCAGGGGCATTCGGCATAGCCAGCACAATCCCGGTACTGTTAGCATAGATGCATCCTTTCAGGCTAAAAGAGAACAATAACTGATGAATGACATCTGGTGGCAGACCCAGGGTTCGGGAAATTGCCATCTTGTGCTGCTGCACGGATGGGGACTGAATGCGCAAGTGTGGCATTGCATAAGCGAGGAACTGAGCTCGCATTTTACGCTGCATCTTGTCGACTTACCGGGATTTGGTCGTAGCCAGGGTTTCGGTGCAATGTCGCTGGAAGAGATGGCTGAGCGGGTATTGAAACAGGCACCGGAGAAAGCTATCTGGCTCGGCTGGAGTCTGGGCGGGCTGGTCGCGAGTCAGGTGGCGTTAACGCATCCTGAGCGTGTTCAGGCGCTGGTGACCGTCGCGTCTTCTCCTTGCTTTAGCGCGCAGGATGAGTGGCCGGGAATCAAGCCAGAGGTGTTGGCAGGCTTCCAGCAGCAGCTGAGCGAAGATTTCCAGCGTACGGTGGAGCGTTTTCTGGCATTGCAAACGATGGGCACAGAAACTGCGCGTCAGGATGCGCGAGCGCTGAAGAAAACGGTACTGGCTTTACCCATGCCGGACGTCGAGGTGCTCAATGGTGGACTGGAGATCCTGAAAACGGTCGATCTGCGAGAACCGCTGTGCGCGGTGGAAATGCCTTTCCTGCGGTTGTACGGCTATCTTGACGGGCTGGTGCCGCGCAAAGTCGTCCCAATGCTGGATGCACTGTGGCCGCAGAGCGAGTCTTTGGTGTTTGCCAAAGCGGCGCATGCGCCGTTTATCTCGCATCCCGCCGAATTCTGTGCAGCGCTTGTGGCGTTAAAACAGAAACTATAAATTTGATGTGTTGCCCGGTGGTGCCATGCTCGCCGGGCCTGAGATTAATGGCTGCGCGTAGCCAGATCCTCAGCGGTCAGGCCAGTGATTCTGAAGATGGTTAGTGGGTCTATACCATCAGCCAGCATAGTTGATGCAATACGTAATGCTTCCTCTCGTTTGCCTTGTTGCAGACCCGTTTGTAACCCCTCCTGTAACCCTTCTTGCAACCCTTTCCTATGGCCTTCCTGAAGACCATTAAGGTGCCCTTCCTGTCGTAATCTTTCGGCGATAGTCATCAACTTGTCCTTATGTTGGGGTAAACGTTCGGCGACTTCATGAAGAAACTCGCCAAAATGTGTGGTGTTACCGGCCTGCATTAAATAATTAAACAAGGCTTTCAACTGGTTGTCATTAGCGTGTCCTTTAACAAGCAGGATGGCCAGTTTTTCTACCAGCCCCATCAAATCGCGTTTACGAATATGCTTTTGGATGAGCTCCAACAGCGCCATCCGGCGATGCTGCATAATCTCGTCATCGGGCACAACAGTGATATCGATCAGTGGAAACGCGGTGCTATACCTGAGAAAAAAGATGACGAGACTCTACTTCCCAGGTTACCAGTAATCATCCACGGATTAATAATGATGCGTGGCTGGCTGGAAGATAGATCTTTTTTGCTGAAATAATGAAATCTGTGTGGAATCCATTACGCAAAAAAGCCGGATATCAGCGTAAACGCGCTATCCGGCCTGGACGTTTGCATCATTTGTAGGCCGGATAAGCGTAGCGCCATCCGGCAAAGAGCATCTGATTAGCGTAAAGCCCACCACTCGCGCAGGCAGGCTTTACCTTCCGGGCAACTTTTGCAGCTTCCGGAAAGACACCCGTCGGCATCTTCCTGAATCCGCACCGCTTTGCCCATTTTTTCTAACTGATTCAGCATGGCGTCAATCATGGGCTGCGGGGTATGCAGCGTGTGGCTAATTTGTGTCGCCTCCATGCGCCCCCGCAAAGCCAGTAAATCACGAACCTGAATAAGCGATGCCATTGTCGATAACCTTAGTGGCAATCGCCAGTCGTGCTGGAACAGCAGGAACTCGCCGTTCTGTTGGTTGCCAGCAGTGCGAGGTCCACGCGGCTGCGAGCTCGACGCAGCAGGCCCAGCAACACGATGTTAAACAGGATGACCGCTAAAATGCACACCAGGCTGTAGGTCGGGTGCTCTTTGTAGCTGACCGTCTGATAAAACAGCGTCGACAGAGAGTAGGCGATATTCAGGCCCCACAGAATCGAGAAGCTCATCCAGCCACGGCTGGATTCACGTGCGATAGCGCCCATCACTGAAATGCACGGTACATACAGCAGAACAAAGATCAGATAGCTGTACGCGGCGGCGGCGCTGCCAAATTTCTCGCCCATCACGCCCATTGCACCGGTAGCCATTTCACCGTCGCCCTTGCTGGCTTCGATAGGGTTAGCCAGCACGCTCAGGCTGAAAGTGTCTTTCAGGCTTTGCCAGGTTTCATCTACCGCGCCGAGCAGCTCGTCACCGAGGTGGAAATCTGCCGGGTTGAACTCTTCTTCCTGAATGTTTTCTGCGGTATAGAGCGTGTTCAGCGTACCGACAACCACTTCTTTCGCCATCGCGCCGGTGAACAGACCTACGGTTGCCTGCCAGTTATCTTCGTGAACACCAATCGGTTTAAAGACTGGGGTAATGACGCGGCTAACGGAAGCCAGAGCAGAGTCGTTGATATTGTCGACGATTTTCCCGCTCAGTGAGAAGCTGTTAAACGCGCTGAGGAAAATACTGACGATGATGATGACTTTACCTGCACGCAGAACGAAGCCTTTCAGACGTTGCCAGGTTTGAATGATCAGACTCTTAATGTGCGGTACGTGATATACCGGCAGTTCCATCACAAACGGCGTTGCTTCGCCACGCATGATGGTGTGTTTGAGCATCAGGCCGGTCAACACCGCCATGACGATACCCAGTACGTACAGCGAGAAGACCGCCAGCGCGCCGTTCTGACCAAAGAACGCGGCGGCAAAGACGGCGAAAATCGCCAGACGTGCGCCACAGGACATAAACGGCGCCATCATGATGGTCATCAGACGCTCACGCGGGGCGTCCAGCGTACGTGCGCCCATCACTGACGGTACGTTACAGCCAAAGCCGACGATCAGCGGGACGAACGATTTGCCCGGCAGTCCCAGCGCCTGCATCAGACGGTCCATCACAAACGCAGCGCGCGCCATGTAGCCGGAGTCTTCAAGGAAGGAGAGGAACAGATACATCATGCCGATTTGCGGCACCAGCGGCAGCACGGTGTTAATCCCGCCGCCAAGGCCCTGGGCCAGGAAGATGGTCAGCCAGTCCGGGAAATGCAGCGTATAGCCAATCCACTGAATACCATGGATAAAGAGTGCCACGGAGCCAACATCAAACAACGGCTGCAGCGCGCCGCCAATGTTGATGGCAAGCAGGAACATCAGGTACATCACGAACAGGAAAATCGGCAGACCGAGGAAGCGGTTGAGGATAATTTTATCTACCGCGGTGGTGAAACGGCTCGGCTCTGCCGTCAGGGTATTACTGACGGTATCGCAGATAGCGGCAATGCACTGGTAACGTGCATCGGCAATATGTAGCGCCGGGTCGTCCATTGTCTCGCTCAGGCGAGCAACAGCGGCATCAAGGTTTTGTGCTGCATCACCGGCGTAAGCACGGCTGTAGATATCGCCTTCGAGCATCTGCAGGCCTAGCCAGCGGCGCTGTTTAAGCGGCATATCTTTGGCCATTGCGTCGGCGAGGGAATCAGCTTCTTGCAGCAGCGGCTGGGCATAATGGACCAGCTCAACGGTGTCGTTTTCTTTGTAGCGATCGATCGCCAGCTTCAGTGCTTCAATGCCGCGGGCGCGGGTGGAAACCAGTGGAACCACCGGACAGCCAAGACGAGCGGAGAGGGCGTCGATATCGATACGGATTTGCTGTTTCTCAGCAATATCCAGCATGTTCAGTGCGACGATGCAGGGAATACCCAGCTCAAGCAGTTGCAACGTCAGGTAGAGGTTGCGTTCAAGGTTTGAAGCATCGACCACGTTGATCAAGAGATCCGCGTCGCCGCTTAAAATATAGTGACAGGCAATCTGCTCATCGAGAGAGGTTTGGGATGAGATTGTCGTCAGAGAATAGGTGCCGGGTAAATCGACCAGCGTGACCTGGTGGTCCGTCGTGGCGAAATGGCCTTCTTTACGCTCAACGGTAACGCCAGCCCAGTTGCCTACACGCTGGCGCGCGCCGGTGAGCTGGTTGAATAAGGTTGTCTTGCCGGAATTAGGATTACCAATTAAACCAATGGTTAGTTTTTTCATTTTTATAGACTCACTGTATTAACAGGAAACCGCTTCCACTTCTAATAACGCCAGATCCTTCTTACGCAATACCAGACTTACGCGACGCGTTTCGATATGAATAGGATCGCCGAGCGGGGCGACGCGTACCACGTTGAAGGATGAGCCGGGTAGCATGCCAAGTGACAACAGTTTCTGACGATAAGCCGGGCTGATTTCACGGGCAAAACCGGTAATTTTCCACGCACTGTCAGGAGTGAATTGCATAGGGACCTACTTATATCTCGCTAACTGGATGATAACCTCATGGGGCGACAGGGCGGCATGAGACCAGATGATTAGCCAACGTAAGGAAAGAGTAAATAATCAACAAATCAATGATAATGAGAATGGTTTCTATCATCAATAGAATAAGTGTGACGGAATGTACAATTAGATAATAATTTGAGCCAATTTTGATATTCCTCAATATTTATTCTGGTTGGAAACGAGTGATTCGCGGAAGTAATTATTGGGGATCTTAATGTTTAATTAAGGTTTCATCTGTTAATGAAGTGATAAATATATTGTGGTGCAACGCGGGGCATAGATTAAATATGCCGGATGACGACACTCATGCGCCTTATCCGGCCTACAAATTAATTGTGATAACCTGGCCGGACAGGGCGTTTACACCACCATCCGGCACACGGTTTAAACTTAGCGTTTTTTACCCATTGCCGCAGCCAGCGCATCCATCATCGCGCTGTTGCCCGCAGGCTGTGCGTCACGGCCACGCGGTTTCGCCGCTTTTGGTGCCGGGCGATTGCCCTGAGTGCGATCGTTATTCCCGCCGCCGCGACGCGCATTGGTTTCACCCGGCTGCTCGTCCAGACGCATGGTCAGCGCGATACGCTTACGCTGCAGGTCCACTTCCAGCACTTTCACCTTCACAATGTCGCCTGCTTTCACCACGGTGTGCGGATCTTCGACGAACTTATTCGACAGCGAAGAGATATGCACCAGACCATCCTGATGAACGCCGATATCAACAAACGCGCCGAAGTTGGTGACGTTGGTGACTGCCCCTTCCAGAATCATTCCCGGCAGCAGATCGTTCATGGTTTCTACACCATCGGCAAACTGCGCGGTTTTAAATTCAGGACGCGGATCGCGGCCCGGCTTTTCCAGCTCTTTGATGATGTCGGTGACGGTCGGCACCCCGAAGCGTTCGTCGGTAAAATCAGCGGCTTTCAGATTACGCAGTTCGCTGCTGTTACCCATCAGGTCACGCAACGATTGCTCGGTGGCGGCCAGAATGCGTTCCACAACCGGATAAGCTTCCGGGTGAACGGTTGAGGCATCCAGCGGGTTATCGCCGTGGTTGATACGCAGGAAGCCCGCGCACTGTTCAAAGGCTTTAGGCCCAAGACGGCTGACTTTTAACAGTTGCTGACGGTTCTGGAATTGACCGTTCTCATCACGCCAGGCAACGATATTCTGCGCCATCATGCGCGTCAGACCAGCAACACGGGTCAGCAGCGGTACGGAGGCGGTATTCAGATCGACGCCGACGGCGTTCACGCAGTCTTCCACCACCGCATCCAGCTTACGCGCCAACTGAGTCTGGCTTACGTCGTGCTGATACTGGCCCACGCCGATAGATTTCGGATCGATTTTCACCAGCTCAGCCAGCGGATCCTGCAGACGACGGGCGATAGACACCGCACCGCGCAGAGATACGTCGAGGTCCGGGAACTCCAGCGCCGCCAGTTCGGATGCGGAGTAAACCGACGCGCCGGCTTCACTGACGATCACTTTCTGCGCGGTCACTTGCGGGAACTGCTTTTGCACGTCGAGGAAGAAACGCTCGGTTTCGCGCGACGCCGTACCGTTACCAATCGCCACCAGTTCAACGTTGTGTTTTTCACACAGCGCCGCAACGGCAACGGCGGCTTTGGCGGCCTGACCGGTATGCGGATAAATGGTGTCGGTCGCGACCAGCTTGCCGGTACCGTCAACCACTGCCACTTTTACACCGGTACGCAGACCTGGATCGAGGCCCATGGTGGCGCGCAGCCCGGCCGGAGCGGCCATCAGCAGGTCATGCAGGTTACGGGCAAAGACGTTGATAGCTTCATCTTCCGCACGTTCGCGCACGGTACCCATCAGCTCCGTTTCGAGGTGCATCAGCACCTTGATGCGCCAGGTCCAGCTAACCACGCCTTTACGCCAGCTGTCTGCTGGGGCATTGTTCAGGCGTAGTCCCAGGTGATCCCGGATAATCTGCTCGCCATGGCTCTCTTTTGGTGGCTCATCGAATTGCGGATCGGCATTCAGTGAAAGTTGCAACACGCCTTCGTTACGGCCACGGAACATGGCCAGCGCACGGTGGGATGGCACGGTAGAAATCGGTTCGTGGTGATCAAAGTAGTCGCGGAACTTAGCGCCTTCCTCTTCTTTACCGCTTACCACGGTGGCGACCAGGTGGGCGTTTTTCCACAAATAATCACGTACTTTCGCCAGCAGAGCAGCGTCTTCAGCGAAGCGCTCCATTAGAATGTAGCGCGCGCCGTCGAGGGCGGCTTTGGTATCCGCCACGCCGTTTTCGGCGTTGAGATATTTTGCGGCTTCCGTTTCCGGGTCGTGAGACGGTTCGTTCCACAGCAGGTCTGCCAGCGGCTCCAGTCCGGCCTCAATGGCGATCTGCCCACGGGTGCGGCGCTTAGGTTTGTACGGCAGATAGAGGTCTTCGAGTTCGGTCTTACTTAACGTGCCGTTGATCGCTTTCGCCAGATCGTCGGTCAGTTTGCCTTGCTCGCCGATAGATTTCAGGATTGCCTGACGGCGGTCTTCCAGTTCACGCAGATATCCCAGACGGGTTTCCAGATTACGCAGTTGCGTATCGTCCAGACCGCCGGTGATTTCCTTACGATATCGTGCGATAAACGGCACGGTGTTCCCTTCGTCAAGCAGGCGAACGGCAGCTTCTACCTGTTCAGCACGAGCCTGAATTTCACCTGCGATAATGCGGCAGAAAGAATCATTCATCATGGATAGCTTCGTCTATAGGATAAAAAATCAGGGGATAGTTATACGGATTGACTGGCAAAAATGCCAGCCATCTGCCGGGGCTTCGGATTGTTCCGGTCTCACTTCACGTATTCAATCTCATTCACGTACCAGCTGGCTTCGCCACCTGGGGTGTTTACTACTGCGAGATCGCCGACCTCTTTTTTCAATAGCGCCCGCGCCATTGGTGAGTCGATTGAGATGTAATCCTTACGACCGAAGATCTCATCGTAGCCAACAATACGGAATTTGCGGATGTCGCCATCGTCATTTTCAATCTCAACCCATGCGCCAAAGAAGACTTTGCCTTCCTGCTGTGGGGAGTAATCGACGATTTTTAGATTCTCCATGCACTTGGTCAAATAACGGACGCGGCGGTCGATCTCACGCAGGCGCTTTTTATTATACTGGTAGTCGGCATTTTCGCTGCGGTCACCCAGACTTGCGGCCCAGGTAACTTTTTTGGTGACTTCCGGGCGCTCTTCACGCCAGAGATAATTCAGCTCTTGTTTAAGTTTTTCATACCCTTCACGGGTTATCAGGGGCGTTTTCATCTTATTGTTTTACCTTCGACTCTGTGATGATGCGCACAATTAGTATTACGTGAGCATATCAACAGAATAAATAATGTATTGCGAGAAACATTGTATACTTAAGCTGCTGTTTAATATGCTTTGTAACAATTTAGCCTGGAATTCATACCAGAATTCGCTGGTGACTCACGTTAGCTTTCTTAAGAATATACACTTAATTGTTGCGAACCTTTGGGAGTAATAACAATGCAAGAGAACTATAAGATTCTGGTGGTCGATGACGACATGCGCTTGCGTGCGCTTCTGGAGCGTTATCTGACCGAGCAGGGCTTCCAGGTTCGAAGCGTCGCAAACGCTGAGCAGATGGATCGTCTGCTGACCCGTGAGTCCTTTCACCTGATGGTGCTGGATTTAATGCTGCCGGGAGAAGATGGCCTGTCTATTTGCCGTCGCCTGCGCAGCCAGAGCAACCCGATGCCGATCATTATGGTCACAGCGAAGGGTGAAGAAGTTGACCGTATCGTAGGGCTGGAAATCGGCGCCGACGATTACATCCCGAAACCGTTTAACCCGCGTGAGCTGCTGGCACGTATTCGTGCAGTTCTGCGTCGTCAGGCGAATGAACTGCCGGGCGCACCTTCTCAGGAAGAAGCGGTTATCGCTTTTGGTAAGTTCAAGCTGAACCTTGGTACGCGTGAAATGTTCCGCGAAGATGAGCCGATGCCGCTCACCAGCGGGGAATTTGCGGTACTGAAAGCGCTGGTAAGCCACCCGCGCGAGCCGCTGTCCCGCGACAAGCTGATGAACCTCGCCCGTGGTCGTGAATATTCCGCGATGGAACGTTCTATCGACGTCCAGATCTCCCGTCTGCGCCGCATGGTGGAAGAAGATCCGGCTCATCCACGCTACATTCAGACCGTATGGGGTTTGGGCTACGTCTTTGTTCCGGACGGTTCTAAAGCATGAGGCGAATGCGCTTCTCACCACGAAGTTCGTTTGCCCGCACGTTATTGCTCATCGTCACCTTGCTGTTTGCCAGCCTGGTGACGACATACCTGGTAGTGCTGAACTTCGCGATTCTGCCGAGCCTCCAGCAGTTTAATAAGGTCCTGGCGTACGAAGTTCGTATGCTGATGACCGATAAACTGCAGCTGGAGGACGGTACGCAACTGGTGGTGCCGCCCGCATTCCGCCGGGAAATTTATCGTGAGCTGGGTATTTCTCTCTATTCCAACGAGGCCGCTGAAGAGGCCGGACTGCGTTGGGCGCAACACTATGAATTCTTAAGCCATCAGATGGCGCAGCAGCTGGGTGGCCCAACGGAAGTCCGCGTTGAGGTCAACAAAAGCTCGCCGGTCGTGTGGCTGAAAACCTGGCTGTCGCCCAATATCTGGGTACGCGTGCCGCTTACAGAAATTCATCAGGGTGACTTCTCGCCGCTGTTCCGCTATACGCTAGCGATTATGCTGCTGGCTATCGGTGGGGCGTGGCTGTTTATCCGTATCCAGAACCGGCCATTGGTGGATCTTGAACATGCGGCGCTGCAGGTGGGGAAAGGTATCATTCCGCCGCCGTTGCGTGAGTATGGCGCTTCAGAGGTGCGCTCCGTAACCCGAGCCTTTAACCATATGGCCGCGGGCGTGAAGCAGCTGGCCGATGACCGTACGCTGTTAATGGCAGGCGTGAGCCACGATTTACGTACCCCGCTGACGCGTATTCGTCTGGCGACGGAAATGATGGGCGAAGAGGACGGTTATCTTGCGGAGTCCATCAATAAGGACATCGAAGAGTGTAACGCCATCATCGAGCAGTTCATCGATTACCTGCGTACCGGTCAGGAGATGCCAATGGAGATGGCTGATCTGAACTCGGTGCTGGGTGAAGTGGTTGCGGCAGAAAGCGGCTACGAACGTGAAATCGAAACTGCGCTGCTGCCGGGCAGCATTCAGGTGAAGATGCACCCGCTGTCGATCAAGCGTGCGGTTGCCAATATGGTGGTCAACGCCGCCCGCTACGGCAACGGCTGGATTAAGGTCAGTAGCGGAATGGAGCAGCATCGCGCCTGGTTCCAGGTAGAAGATGATGGTCCGGGCATCAAGCCGGAGCAGCGTAAGCACCTGTTCCAGCCGTTTGTCCGCGGCGACAGCGCGCGCAGTACCAGCGGCACGGGCCTGGGGCTGGCGATTGTGCAGCGTATTATTGATAACCATAACGGTATGCTGGAGATTGGTACCAGTGAACGCGGTGGGCTGTCGATTCGTGCATGGCTTCCGGTTCCCTTCACTCGCGCGCCGGGCAACACGAAAGACGCATAACAAAGAGAGGCGAAATGCCTTAATGCTCGTCAGTTAAGCATGTATGGTGAACATGTGATTCTTGCTCAGGGTTCCGTTCACCTCAGCGATGTCATTTCTCTGAAGCGCTGATGCCCGTGAACGTGCAAGGAAGGCTCACCGCCGCCTCCCTTGCAACCCAGGCTCCCGGCGGGAAAATCGTCGCTGCGCGAGTTATTCGTCTTATGCCGTCTGCCTGTCGGGTCGGGGCCGAGCCTGCATCCATGCAGGCCATCCCCTCTGCCCGCATCCCTGC
>NZ_JAOWHY010000050.1:0-69980 GCF_030332375.1 Citrobacter sp. Cpo148 | reverse complement strand
TTTCCGTAAGGCCGGGAGAGCCAGCATGGATGCTGGCTCAGGGCGCGCTTTGCAGGGACGCTTCCTCGCGCCCGGCCCGGAAGCCTGGAGGAATAAGCGGAGGGTATTGCGTAGCAACAATTTTCCCGCCGGGAGCCGGGATTGTAAAGGGCGTGGCGGAAAACGCCCTTTACACGTTCACGGGAATCCGTGTTTCAGAGAAACAATGAGCATGAGGTGAACGGAACTCTATCTCCGGGATAGCATGTTCTTTACCTCCGCCAGTTTACTGAAACTGAGGCGCTAACTGACTGGCATTAAGGCGAAATGCCTCCCTTTTTGTTTGCGGGATAGGCCGTAAAATAACGGACTTAAATTGCTTTTAATTGATTAATTATAAAAGGATTTCTTTGAATTAATAAAAGCAGTTTTCTGGGTGCTCCTGTGGGCTGGCGTCGTTTCGTTTCCCAGCTTTTAACCAGGTCATAACTCACGCCAACGGCGATGGCAAAATCCTGTTGGCGTAACCCTGTTGCTTCGCGGATGGCTTTAACATCAATTTCGCTAAAGGTATGTACATGTTCAGGCTTAGGTGTTTCTTCACCCTTCTCTATACGCACCATTTCTTCTGCACTGGCCAGCAAATCGGCAAATAATTCGTCTTTCATTTTGGCCTCACCACACCGGATAGCGGTGTCCTGATGATTAAAATTCCCATGATTAAATCAGCATATTGGATAAGTGCATTAAAACTCTTTTTTGCTCTTCGGTTAAATCATCCTGTTCATTTTTAGGATAGAGCAAAGCGAGATAGATTCGACCTTTGCGCGTCACGTTGTAATAGATAACCCTAATACCGCTGCGTTTGCCCATACCAGAGCGGCTCCAGCGAATTTTTCTGAATCCACCTGTACCAGCGATAGTATCTCCAGCCTCAGGGTTCTCTATAAGCGTCTCTTGAAAGGCGCGAAACTCATCGTCAGGCAAAAGTAACGGACGGCGTTTACTAAATCCTTGTAGCTCAATAAATGTGAACATAGCGCGTCCTGCGCATGGGGTTGATAGTACAGATTATAGGTGTACGGAGTACATTTTAAAAGATAGACACAATAAAAAACCCCTTATCCTCTCGGATAAGGGGCTATATAACGAATCAAAAATTACAGCTTCGGTCCGGCGCTAACCAGCGCTTCACCCGCAGGGGTATCGGTATATTTCTCGAAGTTCTCGATAAACAGTTTCGCCAGTGCATTGGCTTTTTCCTGCCACTGCTCCGGAGATGCGTAGGTATTACGCGGATCGAGAATGCGGGTGTCCACGCCCGGCAGCTCGGTCGGGATAGCCAGGTCAAACATCGGCAGACGGAACGTTTCCGCGTCATCCAGCGAACCGTTCAGGATGGCGTCGATAATCGCACGGGTATCTTTGATAGAGATACGCTTGCCGGTACCGTTCCAGCCTGTGTTAACCAGATACGCCTGTGCACCTGCCGCCTGCATACGTTTCACCAGCACTTCTGCGTACTGCGTTGGGTGCAGAGTCAGGAATGCTGCGCCGAAGCAGGCAGAGAAGGTTGGGGTCGGTTCGGTGACGCCGCGTTCGGTACCGGCCAGTTTGGCGGTGAAGCCAGACAGGAAGTGGTACTGCGTTTGGTCTGCCGTCAGGCGAGAAACCGGCGGCAGCACGCCAAATGCGTCGGCGGTCAGGAAGATCACTTTGGTAGCATGACCCGCTTTTGACACCGGCTTAACGATATTATCGATGTGATAAATCGGGTAGGAAACGCGGGTGTTCTCAGTTTTTGAACCATCATCGAAATCGATGGAACCATCTTCGCGCACGGTGACGTTTTCCAGCAGCGCGTCACGACGGATCGCGTTGTAGATTTCCGGCTCGGCATCTTTAGACAATTTGATGGTCTTCGCGTAGCAACCGCCTTCGAAGTTAAACACGCCGTCGTCATCCCAGCCGTGTTCGTCATCGCCAATCAGGCGACGTTTCGGGTCGGTGGACAGCGTGGTTTTACCGGTGCCGGACAGGCCAAAGAAGACTGCCACATCGCCTTTTTCCCCAACGTTTGCTGAGCAGTGCATGGAGGCAATGCCTTTCAGCGGCAGCAGGTAGTTCATTACGGAGAACATACCTTTCTTCATTTCGCCGCCGTACCAGGTACCACCAATCAACTGGATACGCTCAGTCAGGTTGAAAGCCACGAAGTTTTCTGAGTTCAGACCCTGCTCTTTCCACTGTGGGTTGGTGCATTTAGCGCCGTTCATCACGATGAAATCAGGTTTGAAATCAACCAGCTCTTCGTCGCTTGGGCGGATGAACATGTTTTTGACAAAATGCGCCTGCCAGGCAACTTCGGTAATGAAGCGCACGGAAAGACGGGTATCGGCGTTAGCGCCGCAGAAAGCATCAATGATAAACAGGCGCTTGCCGGAAAGTTGCTGGGTGACTAATCCTTTCAGATGCTGCCAGGTTTCCGGGGAGAGCGGTTTGTTGTCGTTCTTACCTTTACCTTTGTCGGACCACCACAGCGTGTCGCGCGTGGTGTCGTCACGGACAATGTACTTATCCTTTGGCGAACGTCCGGTAAAGATACCGGTATCAACGGCAACGGCGCCCAGATTCGTTAACACGCCACGTTCATAACCTTCCAGGTTTGGATCAAGTTCTTCCTGGAAAAGCGTGTCGTAGTCTGGATTGTAAACGATATCCTGAACGTCATTGATACCATAAGCCTTGAGATCTTGCGGGGTTAAACTGTTGTTCACACGCATTTCACTGCTCCTTAGCCAATATGTATTACCTGGAATAGTAAGGTTTTTTAGGGATTGTTAACCGCGACAAGGCTCATAGATTTACGCATCCGGGAAAATCACGGGCGACCGAATGCGCTGCGACTCCTGTCACAAAGAGGCAGATATTATGGCAGGAAACCCTTTTTTGTTGTGGAAAATGTTCTTAAAACGTTAATGGAGAGTGTTTTTGGCGGGAATCTTGTGAGTGTAATCGCATTCACGTAAGAAATGAATGTGGGTTATACATAAACAATATCGATTCACTTCCCGTCGTCGTGGTCTGAAATAGCTCTATCAATGCTCAAAATTGTGAAGTTGATGCGATAATTAGCTTTTCCCTTCATTCTGGATACTGACATGGATAGTGCTGAAATTTCACGTACGACGCGTTGGGGCATGATATTCATCGGCCTGTTGCAGGGGACATTATGCTATCTGCTGATGACATATCTGGCGCCCCATAATGACGGCTGGCTGTTCTATGGCATGCCTGCGACGATTGCGATCACCTCGGCACTTTTGCTTACTGTTGTTTCTTTCAAACAACGCGCGCTGTGGTACTGGATGGCGCTGATCTTTGTTGTGGTGCTGGCGATGAGCGTCTGGCTAAAGTGGCAAGTCGAGGACAGTGATAAGTGGCGGCAACATGAAGTTTTTATGTTCTACGGTTGGCGCTTACTGCTGATGGCGATGCTCGCTTTGCCCTGGATTCAGTACTCGCTTCATGTCTCTCGTGAGCAGGCGCGTTACCCGCATTTTTATCGGCAATTGTGGCTTAATGCGTTGACGTTGCTGATTGTCTTTGTCGCCAACGGTTTGTTCTGGCTGGTGCTCCTGCTATGGAGCGAGATGTTTAAGCTGGTCGGTATTCCCTTCTTCAGCACGCTCTTCTTTGATACCGACTGGTTTGGCTATGTGGCCTTTGGTCTGATTACCGCACTGGCAGTGGTACTGGCCCGAACACAGTCGCGTCTGGTCACGGCGGTACAAAAATTACTGACGTTTATCGCCACCGGTCTGTTACCTCTGGTCGCGCTGTTGGCGCTGATGTTCATACTGACCTTACCCTTCACCGGGCTGGAGGCTATTTCGCAACGCGTGTCTGCGGCCGGGTTGATGTCAACGCTGACGCTGCTCCTGTTGCTGTTGATGGCTATCGTGCGTGAACCGCAAAAAGAGGCGTTACCCTATCCTGGCGCGTTACGCTACCTGATCAAATGCTCTCTGATTGTCGCGCCCATCTATATGCTGATTGCCGGTTGGTCACTGTGGGTCCGAATACAGCAGTACGGTTGGACGCCTGAGCGTTTGTATGGCGTGCTGGTGGTCATGGTGCTGCTGGTATGGTCGTTTGGCTATCTGGCCAGCATTTTGCGCCGCGGGCGCAATCCGCTTGAGCTTCAGGGGCCGGTCATTCTTGGCGTTTCGTTGCTGGCGTTGGGGCTGTTGGTTCTGCTGTCATCGCCGGTTATTGATGCCTGGCGCATCAGCGTTAACAGCCATATGGGGCTGTATCACAGCGGGAAAATTAAACCGGATCAAGTCAGCCTGTATATGTTGGATCACAGCGGAAAACCGGGGCGCGCAGCGTTGGAAGCATTACAAAAAGATGTGGCGTTTAATCAAGACAGTAAACGCAGACGCGACTTGAATTCTCTGCTGCAAGGGCGCCGGGATCCGGTTAAAGAGCTAACCGCAACACAGTTAGTATCGAAGGTTGTGATGGCTCCGGGGAGCCAGAAGCCAGACGATGCGTTCTGGGCGTTTGTCAAAACACAGGGGTATCGCATCACCTCTTGTGCTGAGCAGAATGCGTGCGTACTGGTGAGTCAGGACCTCAATGCGGATGGTCATCCTGAGCAGGTGTTATATGCCTTTGGCGATGGGGAGAGTCTGGTCTTCGGCATGCAAAAAAACAAATGGGATTTGTTAGCTGTTGCCAGGCTACCTGAAGGATTCACTAAGGATAAATTGCTGCAGGCGGTGGCGAATCAGCAACTGGGCTCAGCCCCCAGAATCTGGCGGGATATCACTATTGATGGCAAAAGACTGCCGATGACTTATTACACCGAGTGAGTGTGTTGCCGGCATCGTTTTTGCCGGATGGCAGCGCGAACGTCTTATCAGGCCTACGACAGATTTTCCGTAGGCCTGATAAGCGCCGTGCCATCAGGCAAGACAGTGATTAATGCACCTGGGGATCGGCAGGGGAGGCATTGCTGCGGATCTCAGCAATATCCATGGCGTTAAACAGATAGTGGCTACCGCAGTAATCGCAGTGCATATCGATCTCGCCTTCTTCCGCCAGAATGCTATCCACTTCTTCGTCCGGCAACGTTTTCAGTGCGCCCGCGCAGCGTTCGCGTGAACAGGTGCATTTGAACTCAACGTCCTGCGGATCGTAGAGAGTAACCTCTTCTTCGTGGTACAGGCGCCACAGCACTTCGTTGGCCGGCAGCGTCAGCAGCTCTTCGGCTTTGATGGTTTCGGTCAGGGCTGTCAGGTGATCGAAATCATCTGCCTGCGCGTTTTGCGCCGGCATTACCTGCAGCAGCATTCCGCCAGCAGCGGGTTTGCCATCAACGTCGCCAGTGCGGATGAACAGGCGTGTCGGCAGCTGTTCAGAACGCATGAAGTAATCTTCCAGACACGCTGCCAGCGTGTCACCTTCCAGACCGACCACGCCTTGATAACGCTCGCCTTCTTCCGGGGTAATGGTGATCACCAGGTAACCGTTGCCCACCAGCGTTTTCAGATCGGCATCTTCAGGAATATCACCCTGCATGCGGGCCACACCGCGCATCTGCTGATTGTTGTTGCCGTTGATGACGGCCAGGCTCAGCGGACCATCACCCTGCAACTGCACAGTGATATCACCGGCAAATTTCAGCGTGGCGGTGAGCAGGCTGGTGGCAACCAGCAGCTCAGCCAGTACGTTTTTGACCGGTTGCGGGTAAGTATGATTTTCGAGGATCTGTTGCAGGGTTTCCGATACGGTCACCAGCTCGCCGCGCACGGCAAAGTTTTCAAACAGATAACGATGTAATTGGTCATGTTGCGGCATAATCATCTCTCTTGCAGGTGACAGTCACTCGCTGTCGCCGTGTTTAAATCGTAACAGGTCGCGGCGCTCTTTCTTGTCCGGTCGTCTGTCCGGGTGCGGCATGGTTAACGCGTTAAGTTTACGCGCCAGCGCCATTTTTTCGCGTTTTTCCACGCTTTCCGCGGTTTCTTCATACAGCGTAACGGCTTCCGTTGCCGGGCGACGCTGCTCGGTAATGGCCTTGATAATGACTGTTCGTTCGTCATTTCCCTGGCGAAGGGTGAGGGTGGCGTTCAGCTCGACAATCTTGCTTGGCTTACTGCGCTGGCCGTTGTAGTGCACCTTACCGCCTTCAACCATTTCGCGGGCTAGCGCACGCGTTTTGTAAAAGCGTGCAGCCCACAGCCATTTATCCAGCCTGACTTCAGCAGAGGGCTTTTCTTTCATGGCGTCTCCTTCACATCAGTGAGGGGATCAGTCGGCGGTAGTCATTCAGTGACGGATGGCGTGCGTACTGTTTTTCGGCGATGCCGGAGTCGGGATTGGTCACGCCGAGGCAGTAACGAATACCGTACAGAGCAGCGGCGTCGAGAATGGGTTCGCTGTCGTCAATAAACAGCGTCTTCTCTGCACTCATTCCCGTTTCTTCAGCCACAGCGTGCCATAACCGCTGATCCTCTTTGGGATAACCAAATGTGTGGGTGGAAAGTAATAAATCAAGGTGTGAGGCCAGACCGGTATGCTCAAGCTTCACCGCCAGATTATGCGGATGCGCGTTGGTGAGCAAAATGCGGCGCTTGCCGCTGGCTTTTAAGGCATCAAGAAACGGTACGGTATCTTCGCGCAAAACGGCGCGCGGTCCCTGTTCCGTGGTCATGGCGCAAATATCCAGATCCAGGCACTCGCTCCAGTAATCAAGGCAATACCAGTTTAGCGTATGCTGCACGGCATGATACTGCTGACGAATATAGTCCTGAGCTTCCTGAGGAGAGATACCCTGCTTCGCGCCATAGGTTTCCGGCACCAGTTTTTGCCAGAAATAGTTATCGAATGCCAGGTCGAGCAGCGTGCCGTCCATATCTAACAACACGGTGTCGACATCCTGCCAGGCAATATTGATATGCATGGAAACTCCCCAGAAGAAAACATGATGCGCGACAGGGTAGCATATCCTGTCGCGCGAGCGTGTTATCGAATCAGGCTTTCCGGGTTGTCAATCAGTGTTGGATTGAGGCAACTCTCATAGTAGCTCTGAATTTCCGCGATGCGGGTGCGGTGACGCTGGTAGCGTCTGAATGCCTGTATGCTGTTGTAGATAGCGCATCCGAGCATGGAGAACATCAGCAGCGTCGTGCCAAGGTAGCGCCATAAACCTGAGCGGTCCGGGATACGGTGCAGTCCAATGTGCTGGGTGCCATTGGCGTCAGTCGAAATATTGGTGACGATCCCCTCCGCGCGAAACGGCGTCTGCATTAGCATCTGTGCCAGGCGCTGGAAGGCGTTCCACTGTTCCTGGGGAGGATAGTCATATAGCGAGGTCGTCGGCCACGGCTGATCGACCAGATCGCTGCCTTCATCACTGATAATCAGGAAACCGCCAGGGGCAGGGCTATTCAGCGCCTGGGCTGCTCGCGCAGTCTCGCGTGAAATAAACGGTGCCGTAGAGGTATTTACCAGATTATCCAGTGACTCTGCGCTTACCGGACGCAGCAGCACGTTCACGCCATCCAGTTTGCCTGCGTTTGCCCGTTTCACCAGCGCTGCCCAGTCTTTACTGTTACCGAGGTTAACCAGCGCATTTTTTAAGCGCACACATTCATCTTTGGCTGCACACAGATCGGCCGTTTTCAGGACAATCTCACCAAAATCGTCCAGTAATACCATGCCGGACTTTTGGATTGCTGAGCGTAGCGATGCGCTGACGCGAGAGTCATCGTCAGGTTTGGGATGCAGCTGACGGCTCACGGCCTGTGTGAGCGCGGTAGCCTTGTTCACCAGGTCAGACTCAGGCAGCGGCAATGCGCGCGCGTCATTCCAGATAATTTGCGAGCAATCGAAAGGCATAAACGGCGTGGCAGGCTGCGCATTCCAGCTTCCTTGGGTATGAATGTTACACATACCCGTACCACTCAGGTGCAGCGTGTCACCCACGCGAACGCCCGCGTTTTCGAGCTGTTTAACGCTGGTGGCTTCGATAGTTTGAGCGCCCTTCATCCAGGAGAGCGTGACCTTTATCGGCATATCCAGCGGGATCCAAAACAGCAGCATCAGCAGTACCAGTAACGAGCCGCCTGCGATGACGGCGTTGCGCAGCCAGTGCTGTAACGGGAAGTTTTTCACTTCATCGTGCAGAGATAAAAAACGCCCCTGGCGGGCAACGTGGCGATCGAGATAAATATCGATATCCGTTTGCTGGCCAAGGTCTTGGGCGATGTAAGGTTGCCAGTGAGGTGGGTAGATCAGATCAATAATACCCAGCGAGATATTATTAATTTGTTCCTGGTCGTTTTCGCCAAATAACCCCCAGCGACGTGGCGTACCGCGCAGACAATGAATTTCCCGCAGGGCGCTTTTAGACGGCGGGGCGAACAATCCCCACAGACCCGCAGCTAACAGCAATACCGCGCCACCAACTGCCCACGGAACAAACGTATTCGGGATAACCAAACAGAAAAAGAACAGCAGGAATGAGGCGGTTATCAGCAACGCCTCGCGCAATCCCGAAGGGCGGCTGAGCGCATATTCTTCATGGGTTTCCTGGCGAATATTCAGCAGTTCAATCTGCTCACTTTCTTCACCACGAATGGACGCCTGGGTAGAAGCGGTGTGCTGTAACGCATAACCTCGCGCTTCCTGCATATATTCCTGCAGCGTATGGCCGTTCAACGAGATAACCAGCGGTATCGTATTGGTGTGGATTATCTCAACGCTGTTTTCGTCGTTGATGTATTGTTCCCAGAAAGGGGGAAGATGTACCTCAACGGAATCAAGATAGTAGCGCCATTTGTTAGGATCGTCGGTGGTAATGCCGTAACGTGTAATCGAACGAGTAAGCACGATGACGCTATTACTTTGGGCATTCAACGTTAATGAGACCGGTGCAGCACTGGCTCCCGTGGGACCGGGTACTTGCTGAATTTGACTAAGGCTTTCGAGATAGTTTTCGACTGCGCTGCGTTCTTCAGGTGTGAGTTTACGTTTCGAGGCGTCTGAGAAGACGCTGCTCAAGGGTAAATTTTTCTGCCTGGATTTTGATTTGAGTAGCCATCCTGCAAGCAATGAGCAGGCCAGCAAAGCAGCTAAAAAAATCAGAATGGTGCTCATGCTTTCCCCATCTTACTTAGTCTGTCAGGCGTGGTCAGTCGCACCCTGTTCAATATTCGTGATTCTGTGGTTGGCTATCGGCAAGTGTGGAGTCGAACTTGAGCATCTTTAAGTACAGCCCAGTAAATGCGAATCATAGCAAAATCACCAAAAATGGAATATCAGCAAATTCCTGGAGTTATTTCAACCTATTGACTTTTAATTTGAAATAGGGATTAACTTTTAGTACGTTACATAAATGTAAATAAACGGCAATTCACATTGCCGAAACCGTGCGGTATATCGCACAATAACCCCAGATTTCACAGCAAAGATCCTCACAATGAGCAAATCATTACAGAAACCCACGATTTTGAAAGTGGAAACCATCGCCCAATCCCGGCTGTTTAAGGTCGAAAGCGTGGACCTTGAGTTCAGCAATGGCGTACGCCGCGTTTATGAACGTATGCGTCCATCCACGCGTGAAGCGGTAATGATTGTGCCGATTGTTGACGACCATCTGATCCTTATTCGCGAATACGCGGTCGGGACCGAGTCCTACGAACTGGGTTTTTCCAAGGGATTAATCGATCCTGGCGAAAGCGTGTTTGAGGCGGCGAATCGGGAGCTGAAAGAAGAGGTGGGGTTTGGCGCAAAAGATCTGACGTTTTTAAAGAAACTCAGCATGGCGCCATCTTATTTCTCCAGCAAGATGAACATCGTGGTGGCAGAGGACTTATATCCTGAATCGCTGGAGGGTGATGAACCCGAGCCATTACCGCAGGTGCGCTGGCCGCTGGCGCATTTGATGGACCTGCTGGAAGATCCTGATTTTCATGAAGCACGTAATGTCAGTGCGCTGTTCCTCGTCCGTGAATGGCTGAAAGGGCAGGGACGGCTTTAATTACGATTGCCAACTGATACCTTATCCAGCCTACAAAATTCCGGAAGATCAAATAATTGTACCGAAATTGTAGGCCGGATAAGCGAAGCGCCATCCGGCAATCGATCAGAACAGTTCGTGTGTCTCACCATTATCGATAATGGTTGTCCCCACCTCATGCACCGCCTGTTGCGTCGGCTGAGTGCCTTCAATGAAGTACTCTGCGCGGCTATTGCCACCGTTCGCCAGTTGTCCTGTGCTGCGATCGATATTGACCGTCACGATACCCGGCGGTGGCGTCAGCGGCTGTTCAGGCACACCTTCCAGCACGGATTTCATGTAAGCATCCCATGCAGGCTGCGCACTCTTCGCACCGCCTTCGTAGCCGGAGATTTGGTCTTTGATCGCGCCGGAAGCCGTTGTATGACCAAGGTTGCGGCGATGGTCATCAAAGCCGATCCATACCGACGTTACTACCCCTGGTCCGTAACCGGAGAACCACGCATCTTTAGAGCTGTTGGTAGTCCCGGTTTTCCCGCCGATATCATGACGCTGTAAATCGCGACCTGCTCGCCAACCGGTTCCCATCCAGCCTGGTTCACCAAAGATATTGGTGTTCAGCGCGCTTTTAATCAGGAAGGCCAGCGGCGTGTTGATCACGTGCGGAGCGTACTCTTGTGTTCCGCTTTGCGCGACCAGTGCCTGGTTCGCCTGCTCAAGCTGCGGCATAGGCACGGCGGCATTCTGCTGTTCCTGCGAGACGGCGACATCTTCTACGTTACTGTTTTCCAGCACGTTAGATTTCTGGGTATCGCCGTAAATCACCGGAATATCGCATTCCGGGCAGGCAATTTTCGGCTTCGCTTCGAAGATAACGCCGCCCATATCGCTTTCGATCTTACTGATGAAATACGGATCGACCAGGAAGCCGCCGTTAGACATCACCGCGTAACCACGCGCCACCTGCAACGGCGTGAACGAAGCCGAACCCAGCGCCAGTGACTCGGTATGCACAATGTTCTGTGCCGGGAAACCGAAACGTTGCAGATACTCTGCCGCGTAATCCACGCCCATGGCGCGCATGGCGCGTACCATCACCACGTTTTTCGACTGACCCAGCCCCTGACGTAAGCGGATAGGACCGGCGTACTGCGGCGGGGAGTTCTTCGGCTGCCAGTCGGAACCAGCACCGGCATCCCAGCGGGAGATCGGCACGTCGTTGAGCATGCTCGCCAGCGTCAGACCTTTATCCATTGCGGCAGTATACAGGAATGGCTTGATGTTGGAGCCCACCTGGCGTAACGCCTGGGTTGCACGGTTAAACTTGCTCTGGTTGAAGTCAAAACCACCAACCAGCGCCAGCACCGCGCCGTTTTGCGGATTGATGGAGACCAGGGCGGAGTTGACATCCGGCACTTGCGCCAGCCACCAGGCATCGCCCACCTGGCGTACCCAGATTTGCTGGCCAGTCTGTACTACGTCGGTCACTTTACGCGGCGTTGGGCCTTGTTGAGTATCCGAACGGTAAGGACGCGCCCAGCGCATACCATCCATCCGTAATGACACTGATGTACCATCCGCCAGCGCGGCAATGGCTTCCTGTGGATTGGCGCTGGTAACAACCGCCGGCAGCAGGGGGCCATAAGTCGGCAGCGCTTTCAGCGTATCGGTAATTTTCTTGCTGTCCCAACTGCTTTCGCCCACTTTCCACAGCACGTTCGACGGGCCGCGGTAGCCGTGGCGCATGTCGTAATCCATCACGTTGTTACGTACTGCCTGCTGAGCTGCCTGCTGTACTTTGCGCGTAATGGTGGTGGTGATGCGATACCCGTCTTCATAGGCTTTCTCGCCATAACGGTTATACATCTCCTGGCGCACCATTTCAGACAGATACGGTGCAGAGAAAGCGATTTCCGGCGCGTGGTAGTTAGCGTCAATGGCCTCGCCGCGCGCCTGATCGTACTGGGCCTGCGTGATGTAGTTTTCGCTCAACATACGCGACAGTACAACGTTACGTCGCGCGGTTGCACGGTCCATCGAATAGAGCGGGTTGAAGGTTGACGGCGCTTTTGGCAGACCGGCAATCACCGCAATTTCACTTAAGCTGAGTTGATCCACCGTCTTACCGAAATAGACCTGCGCGGCAGCACCCACGCCATAGGCGCGATACCCCAGATAGATCTTGTTCAGATACAGTTCGAGGATCTCATCTTTACTCAGCAGTTGTTCAATGCGGATCGCCAGA
Source organism: Citrobacter sp. Cpo148 (assembly GCF_030332375.1). Classification (NCBI taxonomy): domain Bacteria; kingdom Pseudomonadati; phylum Pseudomonadota; class Gammaproteobacteria; order Enterobacterales; family Enterobacteriaceae; genus Citrobacter; species Citrobacter sp. Cpo148. The sequence continues at coordinate 57,723 of NZ_JAOWHY010000050.1, read as the reverse complement.
AACACTTCTTTGATCTTACGCATCAGCGTACGTTCCGGGCTCAGGAAGAAGTTTCTCGCCAACTGTTGGGTAATGGTACTCGCCCCTTGCGACGCGTGACCAGAGAACAATGCGACGCTGGCCGCACGGAAGATCCCCACCGGGTCTACCCCATGGTGCTCATAAAAGCGGCTGTCTTCTGTGGCGATAAAGGCTTTAACCATTACCGGCGGCATCTGATCCAGCGTGACCGGGATTCGACGTTTCTCGCCATATTGCGCGATTAGCTCGCCGTCAGCGCTGTAAACCTGCATCGGGATCTGTAAACGCACATCTTTGAGCGTCGCGACGTCAGGTAATTGCGGCTCGATATAGCGATAAAGGCCATAAATCGAGCCTGCTCCCAGCAGGATGCAACATACTGCAAGGATTAATAAATACTTTACGAACTTCACTGGAGATTTCCCATTTAGTGGCATTTGGGCAGTTTATAAACAAACGCGCGGTAGTATAAAGGCAAGCCAGACGCATTGATATACCCGTTAAAGCGACGGGTGATAAGGAGATCATCAGCAATGGCTTTCAATATCTGGAAAATTGGTCTGCATATTCAGCAACATGAAGCGCTGGCTGTCGCTATCGTTCGCGAAGCATCAGGTTGGTATCTGCAACGCTGGTGGCGTATACCGCTGACGCCTCAGGCTATCGTCGATGGCCACATTCGCGAGCCTGAACAGCTGGTCTCCGCGCTGCTGCCGTGGAGCCGGGAGCTTCCTCGCCGACACCATATTCATCTCTCTTTTCCCGCCAACAGGACGTTACAAAAAAAGTTTCCTCGTCCGACAATGACGTTACGCGAGCCAGAGCAAACCGCATGGTTGTCTGGTTCGATGGCGCGTGAACTGGATATGGCGCCGGATGCGCTGCATTTTGATTATAGCGAAGACACGTTGAGCCCGGCGTTTAACGTCACTGCTGCGCAAAGCAAAGAGATTTCAGCGCTTCTGACGCTTATCCAAACCCTGAAGGTGCAGGTTACGGCGATTACACCGGATGCCAGCGCGTTACAGCGATTTATTCCCTTCTTGCCAGAACATCAGCAGTGTCTGGTATGGCGTGATGACGCCCAGTGGTTATGGGCGACCCGTTCGGTATGGGGACGTAAATCAACGGGCGATATTGGCAGTATCGATGAGCTTGCCACGACATTATCTCTTCCCCCGACAGCCATTGCGCAATGCTCCCCTGGCGGCTTCGATCCTTTGAGCGCCGTGTCTGTACGCCAGCCGCCCATTCCAACGCAAAGCCATCACTTCGCCATTGCGCTGGGACTCGCTATGGGAGGCTCGTACCGATGATAGCGACCATTAATCTTCTGCCCTGGCGTCAGACTCGGCGTTACGCTTGCCTGCGCTTCTGGGGCATCTTATTTAGCGCTTCGCTACTGCTTAGTATTGGCGTGTTGTTGCGCAATTACAGCGTGTTGAGTGTAGAAAATCGGGCTGAATTGTTGCTGGCAGATGCCGAAAAGACGCGTGTCGAGGCCTTAATGGCGCTAAAGCCGCGTATGCAGCAGCGCCAGCAACGATGGCAACAGGTGCAGGCACGGAACAAACAGCGTGAGCAGACCCGAAGCTGGCAGTCGGTTTTGCAAGAGCTGGCGGAATTACTGCCTGAGCAGGCGTGGTTAACAAAAATGACCTGGCAACAGGACACGCTGGAACTGACGGGAAACACGCTGAACTTTGCCGCGCTGAAGACTCTGGAAACGCAATTACGCCAGCGGCCATTATTTCAGTTGAGCAGCTCCGGTGAAACGCAGCAGGATGCGCAGGGACGCTGGCAATTCCACTATCGACTGACACGGAGCGGTGCGCATGATAACGCTCTGTGATGTCTGGTTAGCGCAGTCGCCGCGCTTTCGACTCATCTGCTGGTGCGGCTGGATGTTGGGGCTACTCATACTGGTGACATTATGTCTTTATCCCGTAGCGCGGGAGCGGACGATGCAACGCGAGACGCTGGTCCAGCAACGGGCAGCTATTCAGATGCAATGGCGAGATGTCTATCTGTTAGCGGCATCACCAGCAGAGCCGGAAGAGAAACTGACCCTGTTCTCTCCACTACTGTTTCAGACTTCACTTACTCGTCTTATCCACTGGCAACCCTCTGCGCAAGGCGGAGAGATGGCGCTGATATCGGCCTGGGATGCTATCCCGCAGACGTTTGTCCAGTTGGCGGATCAGGGGATGAACGTCAGCCGATTTTCGCTTAGCGCAGAAGACACGGAGCTGCTGCTAACGCTACAGCTGGAGCGCCTGAATGACGGTTGAACGCTGGCTGTTGGCATGTATGAGCGTACTGATGCTCACCGGTATGCGTAATCCCTTCCTGCCGCCGGAGGACCGTTGCCAAATTGCTGAGCTGTCGACATGGCGTTTTCAGGGCATGGTGAGCCAGGGCACGAGACCCATCGGCATCGTTCAGGATAGCCAGAAAAAATGGCGGCGGGTTAAGCCAAATGACGTCCTGAAAAACGGTTGGACGATTACGCAGATAACGGCCCAGAACATAACCCTCGACACAGAAAAAAACTGCGAACCGCCGCGGTGGCAGTGGCAACGACAAGGAGCGGTAAATGAAGCGATGGATAGCGTGGATAGTAATAGCGCTGGCGGTCGGGATAACGAGCGCGCTGGCGACGAAACCGCAAAACGTGACGCTGGTGGTCGATGATGTGCCGGTTACTCAGGTATTGCAGGCGCTGGCTGAACAGGAACAGAAAAACCTGGTGGTTTCGCCAGATGTCAGCGGTGTGCTGTCGCTGCATTTGACGGATGTCCCCTGGAAGCAGGCATTGCAGACGGTGGTAAAAAGTGCCGGACTGGTATTACGCCAGGAGGGAAACATCCTGCATGTACATTCTGTTCAATGGCAGAGTGAGAATGCGGCCCGCCAGGACAATGAACAGGCGCGGATTCAGGCCAGTATGCCGCTGGAGCAGCGCAGCATTATTTTGCACTATGCCGATGCTGCCGAGCTGGCAAAAGCAGGAGAAAAGCTGCTCAGTGCCAAGGGAAGCATGACGGTGGATAAACGGACCAACCGCTTACTGCTGCGTGATAATAGCGTTGCGCTTAACACCCTGGAAAAGTGGGTATCGCAAATGGATTTGCCGGTGGCCCAGGTCGAACTGGCGGCGCATATCGTCACCATAAATGAAAAAAGTTTGCGCGAGCTGGGGGTGAAGTGGTCGCTGGCTGACGCACAACAATCGGGGGCGGTTGGGAATGTCACGATGCTCGCCAGCGACCTTTCTGTAGCCACCGCCACATCCCGTGTGGGATTTAATATTGGCCGCATTAACGGTCGTTTACTGGAACTGGAGTTGTCTGCGCTGGAGCAAAAACAGCAGTTGGATATCATCGCCAGCCCACGATTACTGGCATCTCACCTGCAACCTGCCAGTATTAAGCAGGGCAGTGAGATCCCTTATCAGGTCTCCAGCGGTGAAAGCGGTGCGACATCCGTCGAGTTCAAGGAAGCGGTACTGGGGATGGAGGTAACACCAACGGTGTTGCAGAAAGGGAGAATCAGGCTGAAACTGCATATCAGCCAGAATGTTCCCGGACAGGTTCTACAGCAGGCAGATGGCGAAGTGCTGGCTATCGACAAGCAGGAGATTGAAACTCAGGTCGAGGTAAAAAGCGGCGAGACGATTGCGCTTGGCGGGATTTTTTCACATAAGAATAAATCCGCAGCCGACAGCGTGCCGCTATTAGGCGACATTCCCTGGCTTGGCTCTCTTTTTCGCCATGATGGTAAAGAAGACGAACGGCGCGAATTAGTGGTCTTTATTACGCCCAGACTGGTTTCAACGGAATAACTTATGCATGAAAAGCCGTTGTTTTTGCACTGAACACGTTTCAGGGATTTGACGTGAGGGTGTATTTAGCATACAAGGAGTACCGATTTGAGCGTCGGTACTTTTCTTTACTTATGCGGCAGTGAATACGCTTTGCCTTTCCGGTGGTGTGCCATAGGCTTATTGGGTGTCATTTGACTGCGCGATACGTCGCCAGGTCTGATGTTTGCAGGGTAGCATGCCTGCCACGACCAGAAATGCGTTAGGTTTGGTGATTTATTCAGTTGCCAAACCCGCTTGAGTATTGAGATAATTTTCAGTCTGACTCTCGCAATATCTTATGAGGTTTCAGTTCATGTCCTGCTGCGCTGGGTGTCTGCGAAGCGGGTTTACCATTAACGAATAGTCTTAGTAGTACCGAAAAAATGGCAGAGAAACGCAATATCTTTCTGGTTGGGCCTATGGGTGCCGGAAAAAGCACTATTGGGCGCCAGTTAGCTCAACAACTCAATATGGAATTTTACGATTCTGATCAAGAGATTGAGAAACGAACCGGAGCTGATGTGGGCTGGGTCTTCGATGTAGAAGGTGAAGACGGCTTCCGTGATCGCGAAGAAAAAGTCATCAACGAGTTGACGGAAAAACAGGGTATTGTGCTGGCAACTGGCGGTGGCTCTGTAAAATCACGTGAAACACGTAACCGTCTTTCCGCGCGTGGCGTCGTGGTCTATCTTGAAACGACAATTGAAAAACAACTTGCACGTACTCAACGTGACAAGAAACGCCCGCTGCTGCAGGTAGAATCACCGCCTCGTGAAGTTCTGGAAGCGTTGGCTGACGAACGCAATCCTCTGTACGAAGAGATTGCTGACGTGACCATTCGCACCGACGATCAGAGCGCAAAAGTCGTAGCAAACCAGATTATTCATATGTTGGAAAGCAACTAATTCTGGCTGAATACACACTCGTCTGCGGGTACAAGTAACTAAGGTGGATGTCGCGTAATGGAGAGGATCACAGTCACTCTCGGGGAACGTAGTTACCCTATCACCATCGCGGCTGGTTTGTTCAATGAGCCAGCTTCATTCTTACCGCTGAAATCGGGCGATCAGGTTATGTTGGTGACCAACGAAACCCTGGCTCCCCTTTATCTCGATAAGGTTCGCGGCGTACTTGAACAGGCGGGTGTTAACGTTGATAGCGTTATCCTTCCCGATGGCGAGCAGTATAAAAGCCTGACGGTTCTGGATACGGTTTTCACCGCGTTACTGCAAAAACCGCACGGTCGTGATACCACGTTAGTTGCCCTTGGCGGCGGCGTGATTGGCGATCTGACCGGTTTTGCGGCAGCCAGCTATCAACGTGGTGTTCGTTTTATTCAAGTCCCGACAACTCTGTTGTCGCAGGTCGACTCCTCCGTTGGCGGCAAAACCGCCGTAAACCATCCCCTCGGTAAAAACATGATTGGCGCGTTTTACCAACCGGCCTCCGTGGTGGTGGATCTCGATTGTCTGAAAACGCTTCCTGCGCGTGAGCTGGCATCGGGGCTGGCGGAAGTGATCAAATACGGCATCATTCTTGACGGCGAATTTTTCAGCTGGCTGGAAGACAATCTGGATGCGTTACTGCGTCTGGATGGTCCGGCAATGGCGTACTGTATCCGTCGTTGTTGTGAGCTGAAAGCAGAAGTTGTCGCAGCAGACGAGCGTGAAATGGGCTTACGTGCTTTACTGAATCTGGGACACACGTTTGGCCATGCGATCGAAGCTGAAATGGGTTATGGCAATTGGTTACATGGTGAAGCAGTCGCAGCAGGTATGGTAATGGCTGCCCGTACGTCAGAACGTTTGGGTCAGTTCACCTCCGCTGATACGCAGCGAATCATTACGCTGTTACAGCGAGCTGGCTTACCGGTGAATGGGCCGCGTGAAATGTCCACCGAGGCTTATCTGCCGCACATGCTGCGAGATAAAAAAGTGTTAGCGGGAGAGATTCGTTTGGTGCTTCCGCGAGCGATAGGGAAGAGTGAAGTGCGCGGCGGAGTGTCGCACGAGGTGGTTCTTAACGCTATTGCTGATTGCCAGCAGGCGTAACAACAAGAAAGGTCAGGCTTACGTTGCGAAACGTAGGTCTTTTAGCTTCAGGTTATGTGCAAAGTCGTAAGCATTAACCTTTGAGTGGGGTGTTAAATGGATGAATTCAAACCAGAAGACGAGCTGAAACCCGATCCCAGCGATCGTCGTACTGGTCGTTCTCGTCAATCGTCTGAACGCGATAATGAGCCGCAAATCAATTTTGATGATGTTGATCTGGATGCTGACGATCGCCGTCCTGCACGTGCACGCAAAGAGCGTGAAGAAGAGCAGGACATTGAAGAAGAGTATGAATCTGATGACGATGCCGTGGATGAAGAGCGTGTAGAACGTCGTCCGCGCAAGCGTAAGAAAGCCGCCAGCAAACCTGCCTCCCGCCAATATATGATGATGGGTGTGGGTGTTCTGGTACTGCTGCTGCTGATTATCGGCATTGGTTCTGCGCTGAAAGCCCCCTCATCTTCTTCCAATGAGCAGGCAGCATCTGGTGAGAAGAGCATCGATCTTTCTGGCAGCAATGCAACGGATCAGGCGAGCGCAACGGCTCCTGCAACGGGCACTGAGCAGACCGCTGGCAATACTCAGCAGGATGTTTCCCTGCCACCGATTTCCTCTACCCCGACTCAAGGTCAGGCACCTGCGGCAACCGAAGGCCAGCAGCGTGTTGAAGTGCAAGGCGATTTGAACAATGCTCTGACACAACCGCAGGGTCAGGAGCAGGTTAACAACGCCGTGGTTAACTCTACGCTGCCGACCGAACCTGCGACCGTTGCGCCGATGCGTAATGGTAATGCTGCGCGCCAGACGGCGAAAACGGAAACGACTGAGCGTCCTGCTGCTACGCGCCAGGAACGTAAACAGGCCGTTATTGAGCCGAAGAGCAAACCGCAAACTACGGTGAAAGCGACGCCGACAGAGCCGAAACCTGTTGCTCAGGCAAAACCAACCGTAACTGCTACCGCGCCGACCACCACAACTAAAGCACCTGTGGTAACCGCTACGCCGAAAGCGACCGCTGAGCCGAAAGCAACTGCGACGCCAACGCAGACCGCAACGCCTGCGCCAACGGCGACAGCAACAACGACAACGCCTGTTGCTGGCGGAGCGAAAAGTGCAGGTAATGTTGGAGCGTTAAAATCTGCGCCGTCCAGCCATTACACGCTGCAGCTCAGCAGTTCTTCTAACTACGACAACCTGAACGGTTGGGCGAAGAAAGAAAACCTGAAGAACTACGTGGTGTACCAGACGACGCGTAACGGTCAACCGTGGTATGTTCTGGTGACAGGCGTGTATGCGTCTAAAGAAGATGCGAAGCGTGCAGTGTCTACGTTACCCGCTGATATTCAGGCGAAAAACCCGTGGGCAAAACCGCTGCATCAGGTTCAGGCCGATTTGAAGTAAGATAGGATATGTTCTGCAATGGTTTGATGTTTCGCCCAATTGCGGGACAAAGACTAAAGCGCAGGATGCTGTCGGAGCTTTCTCCACAGCCGGAGAAGGTGTAATTAGTTAGTCAGCATGAAAAAAAATCGCGCTTTTTTGAAATGGGCAGGGGGGAAATACCCCCTGCTTGATGATATCAAACGGCATTTACCTCAGGGTGAGTGCCTGATTGAACCTTTCGTGGGTGCCGGGTCGGTGTTTCTCAACACCGACTTTTCTCGTTATATTCTTGCCGATATCAACAGCGACCTTATCAGTCTCTATAACATCGTGAAGACGCGTACCGATGAGTATGTGCAGGCTTCGCGTGAGCTGTTTATGCCTGAAACCAATCAGGCTGAGGTGTACTATCGGTTCAGAGAAGAATTTAATGCCAGCGAGGATCCGTTCCGCAGAGCAGTGCTGTTCTTGTATCTGAACCGCTTTGGTTACAACGGATTGTGCCGTTATAACCTGCGCGGCGAGTTTAACGTCCCGTTTGGGCGTTATAAAAAACCTTACTTCCCGGAAGCTGAGTTGTACCATTTTGCTGAGAAAGCGCAGAATGCGGAGTTCCATTGCCTCTCCTATGAAGAGTGCATGAACCGTGCGGATAGCAACTCTGTGGTCTATTGTGACCCGCCTTATGCACCGCTTTCGGCGACGGCAAATTTCACTGCGTATCACACCAACAGCTTTAGCCCGAAAGAGCAGGCGCATTTGGCCGAGATGGCAGAAAAGCTGGTCAGTAAGCAGATCCCGGTGTTAATTTCGAACCACGATACGCCCGATACCCGTGAATGGTACCGAGCGGCGAAACATTTTCAGGTCAAAGTGCGGCGCAGCATAAGCAGCAATGGCGGCACGCGTAAAAAGGTGAACGAACTGCTGGCACTGTATAAACCAGGAGTCGTAACGCCTGCGAAGAAATAAATCTCAAGGAGAAGCGGATGAAACAGTATTTGATCGCCCCCTCAATTCTGTCGGCTGATTTTGCCCGCCTGGGTGAGGACACCGCGAGAGCGCTGACTGCCGGTGCCGATGTCGTGCACTTCGACGTCATGGACAATCACTACGTACCGAACCTGACCATCGGACCGATGGTACTGAAATCGCTGCGTAAATATGGCATCACCGCCCCGATTGATGTTCACCTGATGGTGAAACCGGTCGATCGTATTGTCCCGGACTTCGCCGCCGCTGGCGCCAGCATCATTACTTTTCATCCGGAAGCCTCCGAGCATGTCGATCGCACTTTACAGCTGATCAAAGAGCATGGCTGTAAAGCGGGCCTGGTGTTCAACCCGGCAACACCGCTGAGCTATCTGGACTACGTCATGGATAAGCTCGATGTGATCCTGCTGATGTCCGTTAACCCAGGCTTTGGCGGACAGTCCTTCATCCCACAAACGCTGGATAAGCTGCGCGAAGTGCGTCGTCGTATTGATGAATCTGGCTACGATATCCGCCTCGAAGTGGACGGTGGCGTCAAAGTGAATAACATTGGTGAAATTGCCGCGGCAGGCGCAGATATGTTTGTTGCAGGCTCCGCCATTTTCGACCAACCAGACTACAAAAAAGTCATTGATGAAATGCGCAATGAACTGGCGAAGGTAAGTCATGGATAAGTTTCAGGATATTCGGGGCGCTGCATTTGACCTCGACGGCACGCTGGTCGACAGCGCGCCGGGATTAGCCGCAGCGGTGGACATGGCGCTGTATGCGCTGGAACTGCCGGTTGCCGGAGAAGAACGCGTTATCACCTGGATTGGTAACGGTGCAGATGTACTGATGGAGCGCGCGCTGGCGTGGTCCCGTCAGGAGCGCGCAACATTACGTAAAACGATGGGTAAACCGCCCGTTGATGATGATATTCCCGCCGAGGAGCAGGTACGCATTTTGCGTAAGCTGTTCGACAGATACTACGGCGATGTCGCAGAAGAGGGGACATTCCTGTTCCCTGATGTTGCCGACACGCTGGGCGCGCTGCATGCGAAAGGATTGCCGCTGGGTCTGGTGACCAACAAACCGACCCCGTTTGTCGCGCCATTGCTCGAAGCATTAGATATCGCCAAGTACTTTAGCGTGGTCATCGGTGGTGACGACGTGCAGAATAAAAAACCGCATCCGGATCCGCTGCTGCTTGTGGCAAGTAAGCTTGGCATCAAGCCTGAGCAAATGCTCTTCGTAGGGGATTCACGCAATGATATTCAGGCGGCAAAAGCTGCTGGCTGTCCGTCCGTTGGCCTGACCTATGGCTACAACTACGGCGAGTCGATCGCGCTGAGCCAGCCCGACGTTATTTACGACCGTATTAATGAACTACTGCCCGCTCTCGGGCTTCCGCATAGCGAAAATCAGGAATCAAAAAATGACTAAGCCCATCGTTTTTAGTGGCGCACAGCCCTCAGGTGAATTGACCATTGGCAACTATATGGGTGCGCTGCGTCAGTGGGTGAGCATGCAGGATGACTACCATTGCATCTACTGCATCGTTGACCAACATGCCATCACCGTTCGTCAGGATGCTCAGCAGCTGCGTAAAGCAACGCTCGATACGCTGGCGCTGTATCTGGCATGCGGTATCGATCCTGAAAAAAGCACCATTTTCGTGCAGTCTCACGTACCGGAGCATGCACAGTTAGGTTGGGCGCTGAACTGCTACACCTACTTCGGCGAACTGAGCCGTATGACCCAGTTCAAAGACAAATCCGCGCGCTATGCGGAGAACATCAACGCCGGTCTGTTTGATTATCCGGTACTGATGGCGGCAGACATCCTGCTGTATCAGACCAACCAGGTACCGGTTGGCGAAGATCAGAAACAGCATCTGGAACTGAGCCGCGATATCGCCCAACGCTTTAACGCTCTGTATGGCGACATCTTCAAAGTGCCTGAGCCGTTCATTCCTAAATCCGGCGCGCGCGTGATGTCGCTGCTGGAGCCGACGAAGAAAATGTCCAAGTCGGATGACAACCGCAACAACGTGATCGGCCTGCTGGAAGATCCGAAATCTGTGGTTAAAAAAATCAAACGTGCGATGACCGACTCCGAAGAGCCGCCGGTTGTACGCTACGACGTGCAGAACAAAGCGGGTGTTTCCAACCTGCTGGATATTCTCTCCGCCGTCACCGGTAAGAGCATTCCGGAGCTGGAACAGCACTTCGAAGGCAAAATGTATGGTCATTTGAAAGGTGAAGTCGCAGAGGCCGTTTCCGGTATGCTGACCGAGCTTCAGGAACGCTATCACCGTTTCCGTAACGATGAAACTTTCCTGCAGAAAGTGATGAAAGAAGGTGCGGAAAAAGCCAGCGCCCGCGCATCTGTTACGCTGAAAGCCGTTTACGAAGCGATTGGTTTTGTCGCCAAGCCGTAATGCTCCCTGCGATACTGAAGAAACCGGGTTACGCCCGGTTTTTTTTCGCCTGCTCGTTTGTGAACCTCAAAAAATGTGAAGCGCCTCGCCGTTTGCATATTTCCTCATTGCGTTATATCTTCACTTTAATGAAGATATAAATATTCAATTTACTGAAAATATAAAATGCGTCGGACATTTATCAAGAAAGAGGGGGTTGTGCTGACAACCCTGGCCCGTTACCTGCTCGGTGAGAAGTGCGGTAACAGACTAAAAACTATCGATGAACTGGCAACCGAGTGTCACTCATCGGTAGGGTTAACCCAGGCCGCGTTGAAAACGCTGGAATCTTCCGGGGCAATCCGTATTGAGCGTCGCGGGCGTAACGGTAGCTATCTGGTGGAGATGGATAACCGTACGCTGCTAAAGCATGTAGATATTAATAACGTAGTTTGTGCGATGCCGCTGCCCTACACCCGTTTATATGAAGGGCTGGCGAGTGGGCTGAAGGCGCAGTTCGACGGGATCCCATTTTATTACGCACACATGCGTGGGGCTGATATTCGCGTGGAATGCCTGCTAAACGGCGTCTACGACATGGCGGTGGTTTCTCGTCTGGCGGCGGAAAGTTACCTTGCCCAGGACAGATTGCGTATCACGTTGGCGCTGGGGCCGCATACCTACGTTGGCGAGCACCAGCTGATTTGTCGCAAGGGCGAATCTGCAACAGTAAAACGTGTCGGTCTGGATAACCGTTCGGCGGATCAGAAAATCATGACCGAGGCCTGTTTTGGCGACCGTGACGTTGAATTGATCGATATGCCTTATCACGAGAGTTTGCAGCGCATCGCGAAAGGGGACGTGGACGCGGTTATCTGGAACGTGGTTGCGGAGGCCGAGCTGGCAGTTTTGGGATTAGAAGCCACGCCGCTTACCAACGATCCGCGGTTTCTTCAGGCCACGGAGGCCGTGGTACTGACCCGGGCAGAGGATTATCCGATGCAACAGCTACTGCGAGCCGTTGTTAATAAAGAGGCGCTGCTTGCCCACCAGCAACGTGTGGCGAACGGTGAACAGGAACCCAGTTATTAAGTGAAGGCGAACGACATGGAAAACAGGCTTAACCTGCTGTGCGAAGCAGGCGTTATCGACAAGGATATTTGCAGCGGCATGCTGCAAGTAGTCAGGCGGTTGGATGAAGAGTGGTGTTTGCCGATTCACAATGAGCAAGGAACCATGGCGATGACCCATATGGCGAGCGCGTTAATGCGTAGCCGCAAGGGCGAAGTGATTGAAGCACTGGATGGTGAGCTGTTAGAGGAGCTGACGCAATCTCATCTCTGGCCAACTATTTTGCTGGTACATCAGGCGTTGCTGAAAGAGTTCACGGTGACGCTGCACGCGAATGAAGAAGGCTACATGTTGGCGAACTTGTATGGATTGTGGATGGCTGCGAACGAAGGCGTCTAAAACCCATGGAGAATTAGCCTATTGCACCCTAAATATTCAAAAAAATGAATATTTAGCTGAAGGATTAGAAACGAGGCAGAGAAATGTTTATAGAGGCATTGAAACGCCAGAACCCCGCGCTTATCTCAGCTGCTATCGCGTTGTGGCAGCAGGGAAAGATCGCACCTGACAGTTGGGTTATTGATGTTGACCAGGTTATTGAGAATGGTAAACGCCTGCTGGATGTCGCGAGGCAACATGGCATCTCGCTATATCTGATGACCAAACAGGTAGGACGTAACCCGTGGCTGGCGGACAAGCTGTTGCAGCTTGGCTATGAAGGCATCGTGGTTGTCGATTACAAGGAGAGTCGCGTCATGCGCCGTGCCGGGTTACCGGTTGCGCACCAGGGACATCTGGTGCAGATCCCGTCGCGACTGGTCAATGACGCAGTGGCGCAGGGCACTGAGGTCATCACGTTGTTCTCGCTGGAGAAAGCGCGTGAAGTTTCAGCTGCAGCGGTGAAGGCCAGCTGTGAACAGAACGTGATGCTGAAAGTGTACGACAAGGATGATTTTCTCTATCCGGGGCAGGAAAGCGGATTTCCGCTGATGTATCTGACGGATGTGGTCAATGAAATTCGCAGGCTGCCGGGCTTACGCCTGAGCGGGTTGACCCATTTCCCCTGCCTGTTATGGGATGAAAACTCAGCGCAGACGATGCCGACGCCTAATCTGCACACGCTGGTGAATGCACGACGTCAGTTGGCGGAAGCCGGGATTGCCATTGAGCAACTTAACGCGCCGTCAGCCAGTAGCTGTTCGTCACTCCCTCTGCTGGCGGAATATGGCGTCACCCACGCCGAGCCGGGTCATGCACTGACAGGCACTATTCCTTCCAATCAAAAAGGCGACCAGCCGGAACGAATCGCGATGCTCTGGCTGAGCGAGGTATCGCACAATTTTCGCGGGGACAGTTATTGCTACGGTGGGGGTTATTACCGTCGCGGCCATGCGCAAAATGCGCTGGTCTTTACGCCAGAAAGTGACTCGCCGATCGCAGCGAAGCTAAAACCCGTAGATGACAGCAGTATTGACTACTACCTGCCTGTTGCCGGGGAGTTTCCGGTGAGCAGCGCGGTGATCTTCTGTTTTCGCACCCAGATCTTCGTGACGCGTAGCGACGTGGTGCTGGTGTCGGGTATTCAGCACGGTGCAGCTGAAATCGTCGCGCGTTACGACAGTCTCGGCAATATTCTGGAGGACTAATGGCCCGATTCGTGGTGTTAGTAATCGACAGTTTTGGCGTTGGTGCAATGAAAGACGTCACGCGGGTCAGGCCGCAGGATGCCGGAGCGAATACCTGTGGTCATATCCTGGGCGAACTCCCGCAGTTACGGCTGCCAACGCTTGAGAAGTTGGGGCTGATTAACGCTCTGGGCTTTGCGCCGGGCGTGATGAAACCTTCAGCATCTGCAGTCTGGGGCGTTGCAGAGCTACAGCATGAAGGGGGAGATACCTTTATGGGCCATCAGGAGATTTTAGGCACGCGGCCTCAGGCTCCGCTGCGGATGCCATTTAGCGACGTCATCGATGGAGTTGAACAGGCGCTGAAAGCCGCGGGCTGGCATGTGGAACGCCGCGGCGACGACCTGGCGTTTCTTTGGGTCAACGATGCGGTTGCGGTGGGCGATAACCTCGAAGCGGATTTAGGTCAGGTCTACAACATTACCGCCAATCTTGCCGTTATCCCGTTTGATGAGGTGCTAAAGATAGGCCAGGTGGTGCGTGAGCAGGTTCAGGTTGGGCGCGTGATCGCGTTTGGCGGTCAGCTTGCAGACAGCCAGCGCATTCTGGATGCAGCCGAGACCAAAGAGGGACGCTTTATCGGTATTAACGCCCCACGCTCCGGCGCCTATGAAAATGGCTTCCAGGTCAGGCATATGGGGTTTGGTGTAGATGAGCAGGTACAGGTACCGCAAAAACTGCATGACGCCGGAATCCCTACCGTGCTGGTCGGTAAAGTGGCGGACATCGTTGGCAATCCGCACGGGCGCAGCTGGCAAAACCTGGTGGATAGCCAGCAGATCATGGATATCACGCTTAACGAATTTAACGCTGAGTCGACGGTATTTATCTGTACCAACATTCAGGAGACCGACCTCGCCGGACACGCGGAAGACGTGGCACGTTATGCGGAGCGGTTGCAGCTTGTCGATCTTAATCTTTCGCGCCTTCTGGCCGCTATGGATCCAAATGACTGCCTGGTGGTTATGGCCGATCACGGTAACGATCCGACCATTGGTCACAGCCATCATACCCGGGAAGTTGTGCCGGTATTGGTATATCAACAGGGGCTGGCGCCTGCGCAATTAGGCATCCGGGCGACGTTATCTGACGTTGGCGCTACGGTGTGTGAATTTTTCGGCGCGGCGGCACCACAAAATGGCTGTTCTTTTCTCTCGGCATTGCGCCTTACAGGAGACACTTTATGAACTTTGATCCGACGGGCTACACCTGGGTCCACGAACATCTGCATATCGATCTCTCCGGGTTCAAGAATAACCTCGACTGCCGGTTAGATCAGTACGATCTCATTTGTCAGGAAATGAAGGATCTCCGGGCGTTAGGCGTCAGCAACATTATTGAGATGACCAACCGCTATATGGGACGTAATCCGCAATTCATGCTCGACCTGATGCGCGAGACCGGAATCAACGTCGTGGCTTGCACAGGCTATTACCAGGATGCGTTCTTCCCTGAACATGTTGCGGCCCGCAGCGTGGAACAGCTCGCGCAGGAGATGGTCGATGAGATAGTTATCGGTATTGATGGTACTGAATTGAAGGCCGGAATTATCGCGGAAATTGGCTCCAGTGAAGGGGTGATTACGCCGCTTGAGGAGAAGGTGTTTATCGCCGCGGCGCGGGCACACATCGAAACCGGACGCCCCATCTCAACCCATACCTCTTTTAGCACGATGGGGGTGGAACAGCTGGTGTTGCTACAGGCGCACGGCGTTGACCTTTCCCGCGTAACCGTTGGTCACTGTGACCTGAAAGATAACCTCGACAATATCTTACGCATGATCGATCTCGGTGCGTATGTGCAATTCGATACCATCGGTAAAAACAACTATTACCCGGACGAGAAGCGCATTGGCATGCTGCATAAGCTACGTAATCGCGGGCTGTTGAATCGCGTGATGCTCTCCATGGATATTACCCGCCGCTCGCATTTAAAAGCCAATGGCGGCAATGGCTATGACTATCTGTTAACCACTTTTATCCCACAGTTGCGCCAGTCAGGATTCAGCCAGGCCGATGTGGACACGATGTTGCGTGATAACCCCTCACAATTTTTCCAATAAGGACAGAATCATGAAAAAGATTGGCGTTGCTGGCTTACAGCGTGAGCAGATTAAAAAGACCATCGAAACCGCAGCACCGGGCTGCTTTGAAGTCTCCATTCATAACGATATGGAAGCGGCGATGAAGGTGAAAGCCGGACAACTGGATTACTACATCGGCGCTTGTAACACCGGCGCGGGTGCAGCGCTGTCGATTGCCATCGCGGTGATTGGCTACAACAAAAGCTGCACTATCGCCAAGCCGGGTATTAAGGCGAAAGATGAACATATCGCAAAAATGGTTGCGGAAGGGAAAGTGGCTTTTGGTCTCTCCGTCGAACATGTTGAACATGCGATTCCGATGCTGGTTAACCACCTGAAATAAAAGGCATGACTATGGATCTGTATATTCAGATTGTGGTGGTGGCCTGCCTGACCGGCATGACGTCACTTCTGGCACACCGCTCGGCGGCCGTCTTTCATGACGGCATCCGCCCGATTCTGCCGCAGCTGATCGAGGGGTACATGAATCGCCGTGAGGCGGGAAGTATCGCGTTTGGTCTGAGTATCGGCTTTGTGGCGTCGGTGGGGATCTCCTTTACCCTGAAAACCGGCTTGCTCAACGCCTGGCTGCTGTTCCTGCCGACGGATATTCTCGGCGTGCTGGCGATGAACAGCCTGCTGGCGTTCGGTCTGGGCGCTATCTGGGGCGTATTGATTCTGACCTGCCTGCTGCCGGTGAACCATCTGCTCACAGCGCTGCCGGTTGATGTGCTGGGTAGCCTCGGTGAACTGAGTTCTCCAGTGGTGTCCGCATTCGCACTCTTCCCGCTGGTGGCGATTTTCTACCAGTTTGGCTGGAAGCACAGCATTATCGCGGCGGTGGTCGTACTGATGACCCGCGTGGTGGTGGTGCGTTACTTCCCGCATCTGAACCCAGAATCAATTGAGATTTTTGTGGGGATGATGATGCTACTGGCGATCGCCATTACGCATGATATTCGCCACCGCGGTGATGAGGAGATGGATGCCAGCGGGCTATCGGTCTTTGAAGAACGAACTTCGCGGATTATTAAAAACCTGCCGTATATTGCCATCGTCGGCGCGCTGATTGCCGCCGTTGCCAGTATGAAAATTTTTGCAGGTAGCGAGGTCTCAATTTTTACGCTGGAAAAAGCCTATTCGGCAGGGATTACGCCGGAGCAGTCGCAGACGCTGGTTAACCAGGCGGCGTTGGCGGAGTTTATGCGCGGGCTGGGCTTTGTACCGATGATTGCGACAACCGCGCTGGCGACGGGTGTTTACGCGGTAGCGGGTTTCACCTTCGTTTATTCCGTTGGCTACCTGGCACCGAATCCGTGGATTGCGGCAATCCTTGGCGCTATCGTGATTTCAGCGGAAGTGCTGCTGCTGCGCTCTATTGGCAAATGGCTGGGGCGTTATCCATCAGTACGTAACGCATCGGACAATATTCGTAATGCGATGAATATGCTGATGGAAATGGCACTGTTGATCGGTTCGATTTTTGCCGCCATCAAGATGGCAGGCTACACCGGTTTCTCAATTGCGGTAGCGATCTACTTCCTCAATGAATCGATTGGACGTCCGGTACAGAAGATGGCCGCGCCGGTAGTGGCGGTGATGATCACCGGTATCGTACTGAATATTCTCTACTGGTTTGGTCTGTTTGTTCCGGCCTGAGGAGGCGTAAAACATGAAGACGTTTCCTCTGCAAAGCCTGACGCTCACGCAAGCACAGCAAAAGCAGTTTGCGCTGGTAGATACGATTTGCTGTCACTTTCCTGGCGCTGATTTTCTGGCCGGAGGTGATTTGGGATTGGCTCCGGGGCTAAATCAGCCTCGGGTGACGCAACGTGTGGAAAAGGTGCTGGCCGAGGCATTTCATGCTGAGGCCGCAGCGCTGGTTCAGGGGGCGGGCACCGGGGCTATTCGCGCCGGGCTGGCTGCGCTGCTCAAACCCGGCCAGCGTCTGCTGGTTCATGATGCGCCGGTGTATCCCACAACGCAGGTACTCGTTGAGCAGATGGGTATTACCCTGGTCAGGGCGGATTTTAACTGCCTCCCGGCAATCACGCAGGCAATTACGCAGCATCGTCCCGACGCCGCACTGGTGCAGCATACGCGTCAGCAACCGCAGGATCGTTACGTGTTAGCCGAGGTGTTGGCGGAAATAACAAAGTGCGGCGTGCCGACGTTAACCGACGATAACTACGCGGTGATGAAGGTTGACGGTATCGGCTGTGAATGTGGGGCGACGCTGTCTACCTTTTCCTGCTTCAAGCTCTTTGGTCCGGAGGGAGTAGGGGCGGTGGTCGGCAAGGCGGAGGCTATCGCTAAAATCCGTGCGACGCTTTATTCCGGTGGTAGCCAGATTCAGGGAGCGCAGGCGCTGGAGGTGCTCCGCGGCCTGGTTTTCGCTCCGGTGATGCATGCGGTACAGGCTGGCGTTTCCGAACGATTGCTGACGATGCTCAATAGCGGAGTGCTGCCCGAGGTGAAAAAAGCCGTCATCGCCAATGCTCAGTCGAAGGTGCTGATCGTGGAGTTTCACCAGCCGATTGCCGCTCGTGTGCTGAAAGCGGCACAAGAGAGAGGCGCGCTGCCATACCCGGTGGGAGCTGAGTCGAAGTATGAGATCCCTCCGCTGTTCTATCGCCTTTCGGGGACGTTTCGCGAAGCGAGTCCGTCGTTGGGCGATTATGCGATTCGAATCAATCCAAACCGAAGTGGCGAAGAAACGGTGCTGCGTATTTTGCGCGAGAGCGTGAGTGCGATAACATGTGAATGAGCACCTAATCTATAAATGCAAAAACCGGGAAGTTCCCGGTTTTTTTGTATCTGCGCAATCGCTTCTATTACTGATTCGCAGCCGGGCCACAGCCACCAATAATTTTAGAAATCGAAATTGCTGGATGCAGGAAATAATCGTAGCTGCAGTTATTTTTTGTGTTTTCGATATGACCAGTGCACGCGGTCAGCGTAGCCAGAACACCAGCAACGATGGTGATTTTTGCAAATTTAAACATGTCAAAATCCTTGTTAGATATCTATTTCTAAATGGATGAAGTCCATTTTTCGCCGGATAAGATATCAACTAACATAAACTTTAAGTAGTCCAGAAAAGGACATGTCGCTTTATATATAAAACATACGATTAGTGAATTGAATTTAAATAAAAAGCCTGGTATTAATAAATAATACCAGGCTGCGGGTTTAATTAATTAGCGAAATGTTTTTCTGAAATTCAACATAAAGCCTTTATCGCTGATGTTGTCCTCTTTCCACTGGTAAGCGTCCAGATTCAGGCTGGCGTCTTTGGCGCTGTATTTCACACCGACCGTCGCCAGGCCGTTGATGCCTCCGCCTTTTTGGTCGTCGTCTACGCTAAAGGACTGGCCTGCGGCACCTTGCAGTGACGCAGTACGCTGGCTTTTGCTGTAGCTCAGGTTCGGACCGCCTTCCAGCGTGGCGCTGGCGCTCCAGCCATTTTCACCGGTATAGTCGAACTTCATTCCGACAATGGAATCCACAGCGGTTTCGCTGCCAGCGTTCATCGAAAGGTTAAAGTCCCCCGCACTACGCTCTTTATAGCTGCCTTCCAGCGTATGACGGAATTTCACCCCGGCGTACGGCGTGACTTTCAACGTATCGTTGAGCATGGTGAAGGTTTTCGCCCCTTCGCTGCGGAACTCAAGATACTGCTGACGTGCGTTGGAATCCGCCACCTTATTGGTGTCGCCATAAGAAACAGAACGGCTGCTGTCGAGGTTGTGTACGTCATAACGCAGGCTGTTCTTCCACGCCAGACCTTCATTAAACGCCATGCTGTGCTTCAGACCAAAGAACTGGCTGTAGCCGCCGGTCAGGCCGTTGTCGCCCGCGGTCTTCGAACCGTCACCGTCCAGGCGCGCGATACCGTACTCCAGCGTCAGATTCTGGCTGGCGGTGAGATCCAACGACTGACGTAATGCCAGCATGTCGTACTGGGTATCGTTGCCCAACTCAGCGCGCGGGTCGCCTTTCGCTACGACGTTGAACGCCAGGCCATCTTTAATTTGCGGCGCGGCATCGGCCAGCATGGTAAAGCGGTTGCTTAGCACGCGGGCTTCACGGAACGCGGTGATAGCCTGACTGCCGCTCACCTGCTTAAGCGCGTTGTTCAGTTCAGCGGTGGAGCCAACGTTGAGGCTGGTGTACAGCTCGTTGTTGGTGTAACCGGCGTCGAGCGCCTGCGCCACGTCACTGACAGAACCATCGGTCGCCACATCGGCATAGGCGTTTTTGGTCATGGTGACGTCAACGTTGCCGCTGGCATCGGTACTGCCCTGTGCGTTCCATACCACGGAGGTGGACTGAATGGCACCTGCGTCGGACAGGTTGCTGCCCTCGACCACGTTGTCAAAGCTGACGGTGGTGTCGGCAGTACCTGCGGTAAAACCGGTGTTAATCTCCACGCCGTTCATGCTGGCATTGCTGACCATCAACTTACCGGCGCTGCCATCAGCGCTGGTGCCGACCACGTAGCCCGACAGGTTGTTGGTGGCCGATGAATCTGCACTGTCGCTGGTGGTAACGGTTGTCGTGCCATCGGTAATAGCAGGTTCCGTGGGGGCCGTGAAGTCAACATAATGCACTTCCGTACCATCACCGTTTTCGCCGCTGCCTTCAATGGTTTTACCATCCTGCTTGATAAAGTCGGAGCCAGTCACGTTGTCATCAATGTAGACCGTGCCGTTGTTGACGATATGGCCGTTACTGCCCAACTGGCTGAAGGCGTAGGAGTTGCTGGCGTAAATATTGATGGTGCCGTTATTTTCGATCACCGCATCGGATTTGGCATCTGATTCCAGTTGCATCCCGACCATGCCGGTTTGCGTGGTGCCTACTGTACCTACATTGATAGTGCCATTATTGACCATCTTCGCGCTGCCGTGCGCGGACATCGCCACATTGTTAGTTTTATCAATGTTGATGGTGCCGTCGTTAATGGCTTTACTGCCGCCATTATTTTTCGAGGTAGTGACCTGCCCGTTAATGACGCCAGTGCTGCCGTTGTACAGCGTGTGCCCGCTCCCGCTGGTGGCGATATCGGCATCGCTGTTCACTGTCCCCCAGTTATTGAAGGCGCCGGACCACAGGGCGTTATCTGCCAGCGTCATCACGCCGCCTTCAAGATTATTGAGCGTACCGTTTTTATCGACGGTGCCGTTATTAATGACACCCGCGTTATTGACGGTTGCGGCAGCGGTAAATTTGAGTTTATCGACTTCGCCGCCAGCGTTGTTGTTCAGTACCGCACCACCCGATGCGCCGGTCCAGTCCGTCACGATGCCGGTATTGTTCATGGTGCTGGACCATTGCTCAACCGTGTTCATGGACCCGCTGTTGTTGATAATGGAACCGCCGACGGTGGTGCCGGTTTTCCCGGTCACGGTGCCTGTATTGTTGAAGACACCGCCGTCAACGGAGACCGCCGCTGTTGTACCTTCGTTGGTATAGGTGCCGCCTGTTGCAATACTGACGCTGCTGATGCTGCCGGTGTCGGCATTGGTTAAATCGCCGTAATTTTTAACGATGACCTTGCCGCCGCTGACGGTGCCCGCGTTGCTAATGTGTACGGTTTCCGTTGCGATCGGATTGGTAATGATGGTTTCGCCGGTAAGCGTTTCACCTGCGGCGGTAATGACATCGCCATCAGCAAAAGTAAGGGAAACGTTGCTGTCGGTTGGGTTGTAGTCGTCGCTGCCCTGGCAGTTGCTGTCATAACAGACTGTACCGTAGTTAACCACGGTACTTTTGCTATCAGTCAGGAAAGGCTTGCCGTAATTGGCATCAATATTGATGGTGCCTGTGGTGTCGTTAATCACGATGCCACCATTCAGCGCCGCCATGCCCACCAGTTGGTTATCATCGGTTTTGGTGACGCCTGCATCGGCGGTCAGGTTAATAGTGCCCTGGTTAATGGCTGTGCCGCCGTTAAGTGCCATCATACCGAAGCCCGCATTATTGACGGTAATGGTGCCTGTATTGGTGGCGGTTGCATCGCCATAACCACCGTCGGTGGTGCCTGCCACCATTGCCGAGCTGGTCAGATAGAGTTGTGATGGTGACCAGTAGCTTTTGCTGGCGACGGTATTATCGTCGTTCAGCGTCGGGACGAAGCCGTCCAGGTAAATATCTCCGGCATTGAGGGCCGTCCCTTTACTGGCGGATACGCCATAGACCCCCGCCCCCTGGAGATTTATTGTGGCGCCTGCCTCGTTGCTCACTTCGCCGTAGTTTTCCGCCAGCATGGCGTACAGCGTATTGCTGTACCAAATCAGCGGGAAGGTTCCTATTCCTCCATCGCTGCCTGGGGTTAGTGACGATACCAGCGTGATTGATCCTCCCGCTGCGTTGCTAACTATCGATCCTTGATCGGTAGCCGCAGTGATTGCATTACGGTTGTCATGACCGCTTGTGGCATAGGCGCTAATATCGCCACTGTTTTTTGCCTGTGCGCCGCTGCGGGCGAATAATAGGGCGACAGCGCCGTCATCAACGATGGCTCCCTGATTATCGATCGATGAACCCTGGCCTTTTGCGGTTAGTATTGCGTTGTAGGTGTAATGCTCACTGGGCAAAACTGTTTCTGTGATTTTAATTACAGAGTTTTGGTCTAACGTTAAGCTGCCGCCGTTTTGTACATTGGCCAGTGTCACTGAGCCGCCGGGGAGGGTGGTGATATTCAATGTGGACTCACCGCTTAATGTGACACTGCTAGCTCCGTCTATATTTATGCCTGTAACAGACGATACTTCGCCATCGCCATTTTCGGCGTAGTTGATATCAATACCGCCCATCAGATTGACGGTATTGCCATCACCTTTGACCGTGAGGCCGTATGTATCCAGCCACTGTCCACTTACCGTGCTCACATCGCTAACATTGATGTTAAGCGAGCCGGTTAGATCCACCTGATTGTTCGTGCCGCTGACGGTGATTCCCTGGAGGGTATCGCTGTTGCTGGCCATCTGGCTATCTGCGTCATAGTCACCGCTGATTGTGACGTTGCCGGTAATATTCAGCGTATTGTTATCACCCGCCATATCGAGGCCCTGTGCACCACGGTATAGGCCGTTGCTGTCCTCGACAGCGGTCACATTGATATCACCATCCAGCGTTGCCTGTGACGAATCGCCACTCATTTCTGCGCCAGTACCATTCAGGCTGACGTCGATATTTCCTTTATTATTAAAGACATTTCTTTCACCATCGATCACAAAACCCACGGAGTTTGCATCGCGCACGGTCGCGTTGCCGGTGTTTTTGATTTCGTTACCCGCCCCGTCAGTGACGATACCCGTCGCGCCGTTGGTGACTAGCATGTCACCTGCCTGAGTCAGGCTATTATCATTTCCATCAATGACTGCAGCGATAGAGCCCGCGCCATCCACGGTGATATCACCCGTATTCGCGATTCGGGAATTATCGCCCGCAATGACGGTACCCGTTGCGCCCTGCGCAATGGTTTGATCTCCTTCGCCAATAACCAGCGCCTTATTACCTGCAATGTACAGTCCGGTAGACCCCGCGCCGGATACCGTTGAGTCGCCGGTGTTATCAATCACCGCACCATCACCGGTCATTTTGGCTCCGGTCGCGCCGTCGGTAACGTTTAGTTCGCCATCGTTAGTAATGCGCGTTTTGTCGCCGGTGATGCTGATACCGATAGAGCCTGCGCCGCTGACATCGGTGGTGCCGATATTATCGAAGGTGGCGCTGTTGCCGTTAATCAGGATGCCCGTTGCGCCGCCGGAAATATCCTGCTTCCCTTCGCTGTTAATGGTTGCGTTGTCGCCGTCAATATATAGCCCGGTAGAACCTGCGCCGCTGGCGGTGGTATCGCCTTTATTGTCGATGAGGACATCATCACCGGTAATCTTTGCCCCGGTAGCGCCGTCGGCCACATAGAGTTCACCATCGTTGATAACGTGCGAGTTGTCGCCATTGACGATGGAGCCGGTTGAACCTTGACCGCTGATGTTAGAGGTGCCGGTATTCGCCACCGTGGTTTCGTTGCCATCGATCACCATGCCGGTGCCGCCACCTGTAACGTCAATGCCACCGGAAATGCGGGTGGTGGTGCCGTTACCTGAAATCAGCGCGCCGGTTGCGCCGTCGACGGTGCTTTGTCCTGAAATCGTATTGGTGGTGTTGTCACCGGTAATGACGATGCCGACCGCACCATCGCTGACGGAGGAATCACCGCTTAACGCGTTGTTTGTCCGATCGCCGGAGATGATGACGCCAGTTTTACCTTCACCACGGGTATCAACCCCGCGATCGGCAGTATTTGAAGCGTCATCGCCAGCGACGACGGTTGTCTGGTCATCGGCAACGATCAGGTATCCCTGGTTGTCATATTTCCAGTACAGGCCGCTTCCTTGTACCGTACCTTCAATGACGGCGGCATTATCGTCGGTCACTTTCCAGTCGGAAACCAGCAGCGTTTTACCGTCTTGTAATGCGATCTGCCACCGATCATCCTGTTCGACGTAATTCCATACGGCGCCGCCGAGGTCCGTGCCGCTATCCAGCTTGATGCCGTCAAATGTCAGTGTGTTCAGGCCTTTATCGATGGTGACGCCGTTACTGAAGGTAATAACAGAGGTATCATCAGGTGGTGTAGGTGTTACATCGCCGCCATCGTCATCGGGAGGCGTGGGGGTTACATCGCCGCCATCGTCATCGGGAGGCGTGGGGGTTACATCGCCGCCATCGTCGTCGGGAGGCGTGGGCGTTACATCGCCGCCATCGTCATCGGGAGGCGTGGGTGTTACATCGCCGCCATCGTCGTCGGGAGGTGTGGGCGTTACATCGCCGCTATCGTCGTCAGGAGGCGTGGGCGTTACATCGCCATTATCTGATGGGGTTGCCGGAGTATCATTATGGTGGGAATGGCCGCCGCCATTGTTATCGATACCTATCGCTACACCAGCTGTTAGCGCAGCGACACCACCCGCGACCCATCCCCAGTGATTGTCTTGTTCTGTATAATCTGCCAGGCAGCGTGCGGAGAGTTTGTCACGTTCGGCTTTTGATAATACGGATATATCAGTAGGGCAATCATTGTCATCGTCGCTACTATCTGCGGCTATCGCCGGGAGATAGTAAGTTTGCAACGCAAGAGCAATACCCACAGCAATGAGTTTTTTCCTTTGCATAATCGACATCCTTAAATAAATACGCACAAAATATGCCATTGAAGGCATAAATTTATTTCGAGGTAATTTATTATTTTGCCACTGAATGACCGTGCTTCGTCAAATTACTCAATGGTCATGTATTATTTAGGATATGAATTAAATTTATGGGTTGTACGGATATAAATAGGTTTTTTTACGCGTTTTTATAAATTAGAGCGCAGATTCATTTTGTTGGTGAATGAGTTTAGTCTTTCTTAATTCAGGTTTGAGAATAAATCATGAATAATAAACGAGAAAATAAATGCCCTGAGAGTCAGGGCATTTATTAGCATTCAATTAATGGTTTGAGAACCAGTTCAGCTTATCGCGAAGGCCTACCACACGACCAACAATAATTAACGCTGGGCTTTCAACCTGTTGCGCCAACTCTCCTAGCTGAGTCAGCTCGCCATTGACGACACGCTGTTTCACGGAGGTACCGTTTTCTACCAGGGCGACGGGCATATCGGGCTGCATGCCAAATTCGATCAATTTTTCCTGAATCGTGGCCGCCTGGTTCAGCCCCATGTAGAACACCAGCGTTTGTTTCTCTGCTGCCAGGTTTTCCCAGTCCAGCTCACCGCCGGTTTTCAGGTGTCCGGTAACCAGACGCACGCTCTGAGCGTAATCACGATGGGTCAGTGGAATGCCGGAATAGGCAGAACAACCGGAGGCTGCGGTAATACCCGGCACTACAGAGAATGGGATACCGGCATGGCACAGCGTTTCCAGCTCTTCGCCACCGCGGCCAAAGATGAACGGGTCGCCACCTTTCAGTCGTACCACGCGCTTGCCATGTTGTGCTTCACGCAGCAGGATCTGGTTGATCTCTTCCTGCGGTACGCAGTGATAGCCCGCACGTTTACCGACGAACACTCGGTCTGCATCGCGGCGTACAAGGTTCATGATATCGTCGGAAACCAGACGGTCATAGACCACGACATCCGCTTGCTGGATCTGCTGTAGCCCTTTCAGCGTCAGCAGGCCGGCATCGCCAGGACCGGCGCCAACCAGCACCACTTCACCACGGTGATCCAGCGGTTCGCTGAGCATTTGCTCAGTGGTTTCCTCGACGGCTTTCAGGTCATTGTTCGCCAACGACTGCGCCAGGCGGTCATTCACGAACAATTTTTCCCAGAAGCGGCGACGTTCACCCATGCTGGCAAACTGTTGCTTCACTCGGGAACGCAACTTGCCAGCATACTGCGCGACCTGGCCCAGATGCTGAGGCAGTACGGATTCAAGCCTTTCACGCAGCAGACGGGCAAGCACTGGCGATGTCCCGCCGGAGGAGACCGCCACCATCAGCGGTGAGCGGTCGATAATGGAGGGCATGATAAAACTGGCTGCTTTTGGCGCATCGACCACGTTGCAGAAGATACGACGTGATTCTGCGGCGGTGCTGACGCTTTGGTTGACGGCATCGTCATCGGTGGCGGCAATAGCCAACCAGCAGGTGTCGAGCAGGGACTCATCGAACGGCCCCTCAACCAGCGTCAGCATGTTTTCATCTGCCCATACTTTGAACTGCGGAATAAACGCCAGCGCATTAACCGTTAAACGGGCGCCCGCTTCCAGCAGTAACCGCGCTTTGCGTTCTGCGACATCACCACCGCCGACGATCAAGCAGTCGCGGTCACGTAGTTGACAAAATATAGGCAAATGATCCACGACATTACCCCTTAATTATTGGCAGCAGCCTCTGGCTGATTGATTTTTGCCGGAGCCGGACGCTCCGATTTTGGCGTAGCATACCAATAACCCAATCCCATGAATACGACACCGGACAAAGTATTACCGAGTGTCACCCACAGCAGGTTATGACCAATTCCTGACAGAGTATAGGCTTCGCTGTGGTGGCCGAACCAGGAGAGGGCAAACAGCGTCATGTTGGCAACGGAGTGCTCGTAGCCGGAAGCGATAAACGCCAGCAGACACCACCAGATAGCGAGGAATTTTGCCGCGCCTTCGGTACGGATTGCCATCCAGATTGCCAGACAAACCAACCAGTTACACAGTGCGCCTTTAAAGAACAAAACCATCGCAGGCGCGGTCGTTTTCGCCAGAGCAACCGAATGGACGATGCTGGTATCGACCGGCAGCAGGCTACCGCCACCCCAGCTGTAAAGCAGGGCGACAAACACGGAACCGACCAGGTTACCCAGCCAGGTTTTTGGCAGGATAGCCCACATCTGACCGTGGCTGATGGTGCCTGCTTTGACGCCGAGTGTCAGAAACATGGTGTGACCGGTAAACAGTTCCGAACCGGCAATAATGACCAGCGTTAAGGCGATACCAAAGGTTGCACCCATCACCAGAGGACGAACGGACGGGTCGAGTAGATTACCGAGGGTGAAAATAAGAATGATGCCGAGGCCCACATAGGCTCCCGCCATTGCCGAACTGATCCAGAATCCGAGCGGGTTATTAGCCGACAGGCGTGCGATGCGTGCAGCGTTAGCCGCACACTTATTAATAGTGTCTGTGAACATGTGTTGATTATCCTTGAAGTACAAACAATAAAAAGAAATCGTAACCGTAGGCCGGACAAGGCATTTATGCCGCCATCCGGCAATGTGCCTGTGCAATTGCCTGATGGCGCTACGCTTATCAGGCCTACCATTAAAAGACCTACAAATACGTCAAAAAAGGGGAGGCGTTGCGCCTCCCAAAATTAATTAACCGCGCAGTTGCACCGTGCCGTCTTTCACTCGCGCTTCGTAATGTTTCACGGAGAACTGTTCGTCTTCCATGCACAGACCGTCGCTTAAGCGAAAACGCTGTTTTTTCAGCGGGCTAGCAACCCACAATTCGCCCTGATGTTCAGCAATCAGCCCACGAGAAAGCACGCTGGACTCAAAGAACGGGTCGATGTTGCTGATCGCAAACACCTGGTCGCTGTGATACGGGCGGAAAATCGCAACCTGCTCGTTACCTAACAGGGCGCAGACGCCTGTTGCAGGCAGAATGTCATCGATTTTGCAGATGTTTTTCCACTGGCTCATGCGTTTTCCTCCACCAGAGTCACCGGGATACGCTCATAAGGCGTGGCCGGACGATGTTGTTCACGTTCAGGCACAACCTGGACATTCGGATCGCGTTTTTCGCTGTTGATAAAGTGTTTGAAGCGAACCTGCGCGGATGGGGTGTTAACGGTTTCTGTCCACTCACACACCACAGCTTCACGCAGACGGGCCATCTCTTCTTCAAGATGCTGGTTCAGACCCAACTTGTCGTCGATGATGACGGACTTCAGATACTCAATACCGCCTTCCAGATTGTCTAACCACGGTGCGGTACGGGTCAGTTTGTCGGCAGTACGGATGTAGAACATCATGAAACGGTCAAGGTACTTGAGCAGCGTTTCGCGATCGATATCCGCTGCCAGCAGGTCTGCATGACGAGGTTTCATCCCGCCGTTACCGCAAACGTACAGGTTCCAGCCTTTCTCAGTGGCGATGATACCCACGTCTTTACCCTGAGCTTCCGCACATTCACGGGTACAGCCGGAGACGCCGAATTTCATTTTGTGCGGGGTACGAATGCCTTTGTAGCGATTTTCCAGCTCCACGCCGAAGCCCACGCTATCGCCGACGCCGTAACGGCACCAGGTGCTGCCTACGCAGGTTTTCGCCATACGCAGCGCTTTGGCATACGCGTGACCGGTTTCAAAACCGGCTTCAATCAGCTGACGCCAGATTTCCGGCAGGTCATCTTTCTGCGCGCCGAACAAGCCGATACGCTGAGAACCGGTAATTTTGGTGTACAGGTTAAATTCACGCGCGATACGGCCCACAGCTACCAGGCCTTCAGGGGTAATTTCGCCACCCGCAGAGCGCGGGATCACGGAATAAGTACCGTCTTTCTGGATGTTCGCCAGGAAGTTGTCGTTGGTGTCCTGCAACGGCGTGTGCTGCGGTTTGAGGATGTACTCATTCCAGCAGGAAGCCAGCAGGGAACCTACGGTAGGTTTACACACTTCGCAGCCGTAACCTTTCCCGTGTTTTGCCAGCAGCTCTTCGAAGGTTTTGATGCCTTCTACGCGGATGAGATGGAACAGTTCCTGACGTGAGTACGGGAAGTGTTCACACAGGTTGTTGTTAACTTCGATACCCTGTTTCGCCAGTTCGGCGTTCAGGACCTGCGTTACCAGCGGGATACACCCGCCGCAGCCGGTCCCGGCTTTGGTTTCTGCTTTCAGCGCCGCAACGGTATGGCAGCCCTTGTTGATAGCGGCAACCAGCATGCCTTTGGTGACGTCAAAACAGGAGCAAATCTGCGCGCTGTCCGGCAGTTTATCGACACCGATAGACGGCTTACCGCTGCCCGCGTGTGCTGGCAGAATCAGTGAATCCGGGTTTTCCGGCAGTTCGATGGCGTTCAGCACCAGTTGCAGCAGATTGCCGTAATCGCTGGTGTCGCCCACCAGAACCGCGCCGAGCAGGGTTTTGTTATCTTCGCTAACGATCAGGCGTTTGTAGACTTCTTTGCTTTCGTCGAGATAGACGTAGCTACGTGCGCCCGGCGTGCGCGCATGCGCGTCGCCAATACCGCCGACGTCAACGCCGAGCAGCTTCAGCTTGGCGCTCAGGTCCGCGCCTTCAAAGGCGTTTTCAGTTTCGAGAATATGGTCAACGGCAACCTGCGCCATTTTATAGCCTGGAGCGACCAGACCATACACGCGGTTGTTCCAGCTGGCGCATTCGCCGATGGCATAGATGTCCGGATCAGATGTCTGGCAAGTGTCGTTAATGACGATCCCGCCGCGTGGCGCGACGTCCAGACCGCACTGGGTGGCCAGTTTGTCGCGTGGACGAATACCGGTAGAGAAGACGATGAAATCGACTTCCAGTTCGCTACCGTCGGCAAAACGCATGGTTTTGCGCGCTTCGGTGCCTTCCTGAACGATCTCTTTGGTGTTTTTGCTGGTGTGCACACGCACGCCCATGCTTTCAATTTTGCGACGTAACTGCTCGCCACCCATATGATCCAGCTGTTCAGCCATCAGCATTGGGGCGAATTCAATCACGTGGGTTTCAACGCCGAGGCTTTTCAGCGCACCGGCGGCTTCCAGGCCCAGTAGACCACCGCCGACAACAGCACCGCGTTTGCTGCGGCGCGCGCAAGACTCAATCGCGTTGAGGTCTTCGATGGTGCGGTAAACGAAGCAGTCCTGGGTTTCCGAACCTTTAATCGGTGGGATCCACGGGTAAGAGCCCGTCGCCATGATCAGCTTATCGTAGTAAACCGTACGACCTGCGCTGGAGTGGATTACCTTCTCCTGGCGGTTAATGGTAATTGCGCGCTCGCCCACTAACACCTTAACGCCGTGCTTCTCGTAGAATCCTTCACGCACCAGAGAAAGCTCTTCGGCGGTGTGGTGGGAGAAGTAGGAAGACAGGTGTACGCGGTCGTACGCTTTGCGGGGTTCTTCACAGAAGACGGTAATATCAAAATTGGCAGCGTCGGATTTATCAAGAAGATCCTCAATAAAGCGATGGCCGACCATACCATTACCGATAATAGCGAGTCTGACTTTGCTCATTTTTGCCTCGATTTCTTTTCTATTACTGCCTACCTTAACGATTCAGCAACCGCGCTTATTGATGCAAATCAAATTCGCCCTTATATACTCCTTAAGAGGTATATAACTGATTTGTCAGCATTTTTATAAGTGACGGAATTATTTGAGTTTTCGTGTTTGTATAAATAGCGTACAAATTAAGGGGTTTTTGTAAGAATTGGCCTACATGACCAGTGAAAGAAGAGGAGGGCGAGAATGTGCCGGATGATGTGGATACCATCCGGCAGTGAGATTAATGCGTTGCTGGGGCGTTATGCTGGCGATGGCGCGTGACAAACCCAAGAATAAAGCACATCACGAATACAACCGCATACAAGCCGTTAGCTGTTTGCAATGCCGCCTGCGGGCCGCTGTGTGCCACGATAGGGCCGGTGACGACGAAAGTGAGCATAGTGCCGATGGTGCCGCAGGTCAGAACGAAGTTAACCAGTTTGGGTGAGGCGACCTTCGTCTGCTGGGAGCCAAGGGTAATGATGGTGGTATAAATCGCACTGGAGAAGAAGCCCAGCGTCATAATAAACCACGGCATATGCTCTGGCGTACCGGTGATAAACAGATACATCAGGACGGTAGCCAGACCCGCCAGTACGGTCAGGATGCGCTGCAAATCGAAGAAACGCAGAATAAAGCTAAATGCCCACATGCCAACCATGTAAGACATCCAGAAGTCGCTGACCAGTTTACCCGCATCGTTCAGGCTCATGCCCAGGCTTTTGGCGTACTCCGGGACCCAGGAGATAAAACCCAGCTGACCAAGGATGTAGCACAGTGCAGCGATCGCCAGAAACAGCACGCCAATCCCCCATTTTTCTTTTACTACCGGCGCGTCTGACTGCTGAGCGTGTTTACCCAGTGCCGGGAATTCACAACCGAAGGTCAGCAGGAAAATGGCGACGTATACGAGGCCGATGCAGGCATAGACCCAATACCATTCGATGCTGCGCGCTAACAGGAACGCGGCAACCATCGGGAAAATCATGCCGGCCATGCTGAAGAAGGAGTCAGTAAACAGCAGGCGGGAACCGCGCTGGCGACCTTCGTACATTTGAGTTACCAGGAACGTACCAATCGACATGGTAATACCGCTCACCAGGCCCAAAACAAACATGGCGGCGGAGAACAAGGCCAGGCTATGGCTGAACATCAGTCCGGCAACGGCCAGTACCATCAGGATAAAGCCGAAGCGCAACTGGGTTTTCAGTGGCACGATTTCCATTAACCATGCATTCAGAAAGATAGAGATCAGAATGCCGGCATTCAGGAAGGTGAAGGTGTTACTCATGCTAGAAACGGGCAAATGGAAGTAATCTGCGATGTTTCCCATCACCATCCCGGTGACAATTACCAACGCACCTGTCAGGGCGTAGGAGAGAAAGCTAATCCATGTGAGCTTGATGCGATTGCTGTTAGTCATGACTGGCCTGTATAGAAGTGTAAGGCGCATTGACTGCGCCGTGAGCGGGCAGATTTTAGGCGCTTTAGTGACGCATTTAAATATTTATCGGTAATAACTTGGTGCGTTACATTTTTCAATGTGATCTTGATCACATTTATACTTGCAGCCATGAGGTTACATTTGTTTCAGGTACGTAAAATTAAGTAAAGGGATGGCCTTGTCCTTGAAGGCTCTTTAGAATCAATTCACTTGCTTCATTTCTGCTCTTGTTAAGGAATTCTCATGCTCAAATCGACTCTGGCGGCTGTTGCAGCTGTTCTCGCTCTTTCTGCTCTCTCCCCCGCAGCACTGGCAGCAAAAGGTGATCCACATGTTCTGCTGACAACCTCTGCTGGTAACATTGAGCTGGAGCTGAACAGTCAGAAAGCCCCGGTTTCAGTGCAAAACTTTGTCGATTATGTCAACAGTGGTTTCTATAACAACACCACGTTCCACCGTGTGATCCCAGGCTTCATGGTGCAGGGCGGCGGTTTTACCGAGCAGATGCAGCAGAAGAAACCTAACCCGCCAATCAAGAATGAAGCCGATAACGGACTGCGTAACACTCGCGGCACGATTGCTATGGCGCGTACAGCGGATAAAGACAGCGCGACCAGCCAGTTCTTTATCAACATTGCAGATAACGCTTTCCTCGATCACGGCCAGCGCGACTTTGGCTACGCTGTTTTCGGTAAAGTTGTGAAAGGTATGGATGTCGCGGATAAGATCTCTCAGGTACAGACCCATGATGTCGGTCCATACCAGAATGTCCCGTCAAAACCGATTGTTATCCTTTCTGCTAAAGTCCTGCCGTAATCGTATCTTGCGCGGGTAGTTCTTGCCCGCGTTCACCCCTCTCTCTGCGTAACCCGAAATTGCTGCTTATACTTGTGGCAAGTGTCGGCTCATTCAGGGAGGTCACGTGAAAAAACTCACCGATAAACAAAAGTCCAGGCTGTGGGAACAACGGCGAAACGCCAATTTCCAGGCCAGCCGACGGCTGGAAGGCGTAGATATTCCACGGGTTACTCTGAGTGCTGAAGACGCCCTGGCGCGTCTTGAAGAGCTGAGGAGGCACTATGAGCGATAAATTCGGTGATGGTCGCGACCCGTATTTATATCCGGGCCTGAATGTCATGCGTAACCGTCTGGGGATTCATCAGGCGCAGCGTTTAGCGCAGGCGGCTTATGAACTGACAGCGCTGCGTGCGGCGACTATCGAATTGGGGCCGCTTAAACGGGGCTTACCGCACCTGTGCGCCATTCATCGCCAGCTTTATCGGGATATTTTTGACTGGGCGGGACACCTGCGTGAAGTCGATATTTACCAGGGCGATACTCGCTTTTGCCACTTCGCCTATATCGAGAAAGAGGGCAATGCGCTGATGCAGGACCTGGAAGATGAGTCCTGGCTGGTGGGATTACCGGAAGACAAGTTTGTCGATCGTCTTGCGCACTATTATTGCGAAATCAATGTGCTGCATCCGTTTCGCATTGGCAGTGGCCTGGCGCAGCGTATTTTCTTCGAACAGTTAGCGATTCATGCCGGGTATATGCTGAGCTGGGATGGCATTCCGGTTGAGGAGTGGAATCAGGCTAATCAGAGCGGGGCGATGGGTGACCTGTCTGCACTGCGGGCGATATTTCGTAAAGTGGTAAGCGAAGCCCCGGAAACTGAGTAGAATAGCGCGGTTCTTATGTACCGGAGCCGCCATGATCCTGCTTATTGATAACTATGATTCTTTTACCTGGAACCTGTACCAATACTTCTGCGAACTGGGCGCTGATGTCCTTGTCCGGCGCAACGACGAGCTGACGCTGGCGCAAATCGACGCGCTGAACCCGCAAAAAATCGTGATTTCCCCTGGGCCATGCACGCCGGATGACGCCGGTATCTCACTGGATGTTATTCGTCATTTCGCCGGTAAGCTTCCCTTGTTGGGTGTTTGTCTTGGTCACCAGGCGATGGCGCAGGCCTTTGGCGCGAGCGTAGTTCGGGCGGCTAAAGTGATGCACGGTAAAACCTCGCCGATTACCCATAACGGGCAGGGTGTTTTTCAGGGACTTGCTAACCCATTAACGGTGACGCGCTACCACTCTCTGGTGGTTGCCCCTGAGACGCTTCCCGAGTGCTTTGAGGTGACGGCCTGGAGTGAAACACAGGAGATTATGGGCATTCGTCACCGCGAGTGGGATATGGAAGGGGTACAGTTTCACCCGGAGAGTATTCTCAGCGAACAGGGGCATCAGCTGCTGGCTAATTTTCTCAATCGCTGATTTGTAGTTGCTATTCAGTGATTTTTTATTCATATTTTGTGATTATAATTTCACTGGCGTTTCTGCTTAACAGGGTGGTAATGACATGGCAACTGAACAAACTGCAATTACGCGCGCGACATTCGATGAAGTGATTCTGCCGATTTATGCACCGGCTGAGTTTATCCCGGTA
Source organism: Citrobacter sp. Cpo148 (assembly GCF_030332375.1). Lineage (NCBI taxonomy): Bacteria > Pseudomonadati > Pseudomonadota > Gammaproteobacteria > Enterobacterales > Enterobacteriaceae > Citrobacter > Citrobacter sp. Cpo148. The sequence goes on along the minus strand of NZ_JAOWHY010000050.1, from coordinate 23,496 downwards.
AAAGGAAAAGGGAGTCGAGTGTGGGATCAACAGGGCAAAGAGTATGTTGATTTCGCGGGCGGCATTGCAGTGACCGCGTTAGGGCATTGCCATCCGGCATTGGTTGAGGCGTTAAAAACCCAGGGTGAAACCCTGTGGCATACCAGCAACGTTTTTACCAACGAACCGGCGTTGCGCTTAGGCCGTAAAATCATTGATGCGACCTTTGCCGAGCGCGTGCTGTTCATGAACTCCGGTACTGAAGCCAACGAAACCGCCTTTAAGCTGGCGCGCCACTATGCCTGCGTGCGTCATAGCCCGTTCAAAACCAAAATCATTGCCTTCCATAATGCGTTTCACGGCCGTTCGCTGTTTACCGTATCCGTTGGTGGGCAGCCGAAATACTCCGACGGCTTTGGGCCAAAACCGGCGGATATCATCCATGTCCCGTTTAACGATCTGCATGCGGTCAAAGCGGTGATGGACGATCACACCTGCGCGGTGGTGGTTGAGCCTATTCAGGGAGAGGGCGGCGTCACTGCGGCAACGCCGGAATTCCTGCAAGGTTTGCGTGAACTTTGTGACCAGCACCAGGCGCTGTTGGTATTTGATGAAGTGCAGAGCGGGATGGGGCGTACCGGCGATTTGTTTGCCTATATGCACTACGGCGTGACGCCGGATATCCTCACCAGCGCGAAGGCGCTCGGTGGAGGCTTCCCGGTAAGTGCGGTGTTGACCACTCAGGAGATTGCCTCCGCGTTCCACGTGGGTTCGCACGGCTCCACCTACGGCGGTAACCCGCTGGCCTGCGCGGTAGCGGGGGCAGCGTTTGATATCATCAACACGCCGGACGTGCTGGGAGGCATTCAGGCCCGGCGTCAGGCGTTTGTCCAGCATTTGCACAAGATTGATCAACAGTTCGACATTTTCAGCGATATTCGCGGGATGGGGCTGCTGATTGGCGCCGAGCTGAAGCCGCAGTTTAAAGGCCGGGCGCGCGATTTCCTCTATGCCGCCGCACACGAAGGGGTGATGGTGCTGAACGCCGGGCCGGACGTGATGCGTTTCGCGCCGTCGCTGGTAGTAGAGCAGGCGGATATCGATGAAGGGATGCAGCGCTTCGCGCAGGCGGTAGCGAAGGTGGTGGGCTGATTGCCGGATAGCGGCGCAAACGCCTTATCCGGCCTACAGGGTAAGGTGTGATTCGTAGGCCGGATAAGCGTAGCGCATCCGGCAAATCTCTTAACCCTTCATGTCCCGTAGTCGGCGGCTCAGCCAGATCCCGTGGTGCGGTCGCTGACGCCATGCTACCGACGAAATGGTATGCATGGTGTTCAGATGCCCAAGAACCCGCTGCAGATGCTGCTCAAGGGTGCTTAACGGACCATGGGACAGCATCTCTGGCGCTTCGAGAATATTCACATCTCCCGAGCTTCCCGGCCCATCATATTCCAGCCGCTGTTGACAGCGCTGGAGTGCAATTTCACAGGACTCCAGATACCGCTGCGCCAAATCCGGCGTCAGCATCGTATGTTCCCTTGCCAGCGTCGTCATCGCGTTGATGTGTTCAACGATGAACTGGCTGTGTGTGACCCACAGTTTCATGTCTGCAAGGTAGTGCGAGTTAAATCCTGGCTCCTGCATTGCCTGGTTCAGCGAGTTGAACAGCGTGTTTTGTGTCTGGTTGACGCGCATGCGCTGATACGCCAGCGGCGTGGCCTGTGGATCGTTGCTGAGGATCAGACGAATGGCCTCCTGGTCGGCTTCTAACGCATCGTGGGCGTTTTTACGCAGCAGACCGCTCTGCCACTGTGGCCACAGCCAGAGCGTGCCGCCAAAGGCGATTAAGCAGCCAATGACCGTATCGACAAACCGCGGCACGATAAACTCTTCCCCGTTCAGCGTCAGCAGTTGCAGGGTGTATACCGCCGTTACCGTAAAACCGACGGTAGCCCAGCCGTAGTTTTTACGGATGATCAGATAGCTCACCAGGGTGATCAGCAGCATGGCCGCCAGCGTGAAACCTTCGGGAATATGAAAGTGCAACGTGACGCCAGCAATAACCAGTCCAACGAGCGTACCTACGGAACGGTGTAAGATGCGCACCCGGGTCGCCCCGTAGCCATTTTGCGTAACAAACAGGACTGTCATCAAAATCCAGTAAGGCTTTGGCAGGTGTAAGGCGCTGCCCATCAGGCTGGCGATACTCAACATAACGCTGATGCGTCCGGCATTGCGCAGCGCTGGGGATTTCAACGACAGGTAGTTTTTCAGGGCAGGGATCAGCGGCAACCGACGCTGCTTGTCAGCCATTAAGTCGCGGGCATACAGCGGGCGCTGGGTCCGTAGCACGCGGGCAATACGGCTGAAGTGCCAGTAGCAAAATTGCCCCACCGGATTGTCCGGATGCTGCCTGGCGATTTTCTCCAGCGTGCCAATCTGCTTTTCCATCGAGAAACGGGTCGGCAAGCGGTGATACAAAATATCATCGGCCAGTACCCGAAGGCGTTCGGCGACGGTTCGCGCGTTCCAGCGAATTACCTGCTCCGCGTGGCTACGCTCAACCAGTTTTTGCACTTCTTCTGGCTGGTGGAGGCTAACGGAAATATGCTCCTGTAAATCCAGCGCCTCCTGAAAGGCACGCAGCAGGCGTTTGTATTCGTTGTTGTGATGTGCCGACAGCATATGCATTTGCTGATAGCACTGAGTAATCAGATCCACCGCCTTTTGTTGGCGAACCAGCAGGGGAGGCAGCGCTTTTTCTGGGTCGGCATGCTGGGTCAGCATGCTGTACTTGGCTTCACAGTAATCGGCTAATTCACGGTACAGCAAGCTGAGCGATTCACGGAGCGGTTGCTCGCGCCACATCCAGAACCAGAACCAGTTGAACAGGCCGTACCATAACGTGCCCAGCGCGTAGATCAGCAGTGGCTCCCAGACGGGCATATTCCCGGCCAGGCTGAGCGTGAAAATCGCCGCGATAAGCGAGGCTGGCAGTAATCGAGCATGCAAAGGGCTTAGCTCGGCGGTTACGCCAAGAATCAGCGTCAGGCCGGTGAGGATCAATGGTAGCGGTATAGTTTGCGCAAGCAGTAGCTGCATGATCAAACTGCACCCGGCAAACAGCGATGCGCCAATGACTAAGCGTTTGAAAAAGCGCTTGTGCGGGGTATCAAGACCGGCAATGTTGCAGCAGGCAGGGACGAGAGAAAAGAGAAGCCCCAAATGAAGCTGACCGATGATCAGACCAACAGCCACAGGTAAACATAGCACCAGCGTTTGTCGTAGTGCGTAGTTGATCTCTGGGTGGTATATCAGTCTTCGCCACATCGGAGTAAACAAAAGTGGCGCATTACTGGGTAACGCGCCACTTCGATGGGGTTAACGCGTGCCGTAGACGACGATGGTCTTACCGTGTGCGGAGATCAGGTTCTGATCTTCCAGCATCTTCAGAATACGACCGACGGTCTCACGGGAGCAGCCAACGATCTGGCCGATTTCCTGACGGGTGATTTTAATCTGCATGCCGTCCGGGTGGGTCATCGCATCAGGCTGTTTCGCCAGATTCAGCAGAGTCTGCGCAATACGACCGGTTACGTCGAGGAAGGCAAGGTTGCCCACTTTTTCAGACGTGACCTGCAGACGACGAGCCATCTGAGAAGACAGGCGCATCAGAATATCCGGGTTGACCTGGATTAATTGGCGAAATTTTTTGTAGGAAATTTCAGCGACTTCACATGCGGTTTTGGCACGTACCCAGGCGCTACGTTCCTGACCTTCTTCGAAGAGGCCTAATTCACCAATAAAATCGCCCTGATTCAGATAAGAAAGGATCATTTCTTTCCCTTCTTCATCTTTGATCAGCACTGCCACGGAGCCTTTAACGATGTAATACAACGTTTCCGCTTTTTCACCCTGGTGAATCAGCGTGCTCTTCGATGGGTACTTATGAATATGGCAATGAGACAAGAACCATTCGAGAGTCGGGTCTGTTTGCGGTTTGCCAAGCACCATGCGCGGTTATCCTCTGTTATAAGCTGTCTCCAGAGCCAGAAAACGACGCTGCCTCTGGGTTTGCAAAAATATGCTTCCCGCTACCTGGGAAAGGGGCTGTCAAAAATATACTGCAGCCTGTAATGTGATGTCCTCTGCATACATGCAGTACGTCAATGTATTACTGTAGCATCCCGTCTGTTTTAGCATAGCTTTCGCCGTGTGTCTCCTGGTGTCTCGCTTCAGCATGACGCAGGTCGCCTTCCGTTGCGAGAATTGTTATGTGCGCGTAATCTGTCAGGAAAATTGAAACATTGGAGTTACGAAATATGCAAGCGCGTGTAAAGTGGGTTGAGGGGTTAACCTTCCTCGGTGAGTCCGCCTCTGGCCACCAAATTTTGATGGACGGTAACTCCGGTGATAAAGCGCCGAGCCCGATGGAAATGGTATTAATGGCTGCTGGCGGTTGTAGCGCAATTGATGTGGTATCGATCCTGCAAAAGGGTCGTCAGGATGTGACCAACTGCGAAGTGAAGCTGACTTCAGAGCGTCGTGATGAAGCGCCGCGCCTGTTTACCCACATCAACCTGCATTTCATCGTAACGGGTAACGATCTCAAAGATGCGTCTGTCTCCCGCGCCGTCGATCTTTCAGCGGAAAAATACTGCTCCGTGGCGTTGATGCTGGAAAAGGCAGTGAATATTACCCATTCCTATGAAGTGGTTGCTGCTGCGTGATGTCATGCCTGATGGCGTTTCACTTATCAGGCCTACAGGATATAAACGCGTAGGCCGGATAAGGCATCAGCCGCCATCCGGCAAAAGACCACATCACTCGATCTTCTTACCTTCCATCAGTCGCTGTACCAGCGGCAGCATAATCAATTCCATCGCCAGACCCATCTTGCCCCCAGGTACGACTAACGTATTGATATGGGAAATGAATGATCCCTGCAACATGGCCAGTAACCACGGGAAGTCGATCCCTTCCAGGTTACGAAAATGAATCACGACAAAGCTTTCATCCAGTGATGGAATGCTCTTAGCGGCAAAGGGGTTGGAGGTATCGACGGTCGGTACGCGCTGGAAGTTAATATGCGTCCGGGAAAACTGCGGCGTGATGTAATTGATGTAATCGTCCATTGAACGCACCACCGAGTCCATCACCGCTTCACGCGAATGTCCACGCTCGCTGGTATCGCGGGTCAGCTTCTGGATCCATTCCAGGTTTACGATAGGTACCACGCCAACCAGCAGATCGACATGCCGGGCCACGTTTTGCTGCGGGGTGACAACACCGCCGTGCAGCCCTTCGTAGAACAGTACATCCGTCGGTTCAGGCAGCGGCTGCCAGGGCGTGAATGTCCCCGGAACCTGGTTCCATGGTACGGCCTCATCGTAAGTGTGCAGATATTTTCGCGACTGGCCTTTGCCCGTCTGACCGTATTCGATGAAGGTTTGTTCCAGCAAGCCGAAGTCATTAGCTTCGGGGCCAAAATAGCTGATATGCCGCCCGGCATCGCGCGCTTTGCGAATCGCCATGTCCATTTCTGGACGGGTATAGCGATGAAAACTGTCACCTTCCACCTCGGCGGCGCGCAGATTTAACTGCGCGAAAATTTTACGAAACGCGAGGCTGGTGGTGGTGGTCCCCGCGCCGCTGGATCCTGTTACCGCAATCACCGGATGTTTGGCAGACATAACAACTCCATGAAATGGTTGTAATTATAGTAAAGTCGGCCGGCGGCTACGGATTACTCGTGAATCTGCTTCCTCGGCATAATGTTGACCGTTTCATGCAGTTCAGACCACACCAGCACGGCTTCACCTGATTGTAGTTGGCGTTTGACGTCGGCGACTTTTTGTTCGAGCGAGCGTTCATGTTCACCATAATCGGTGCCTTCGCGCAAGACAAAGCTTTCAATCAAATTGTCCAGCGCGTCCGGGGAGATATCTTGCCAGGGGATAATCATGATGATGCCTCCAGATACGTTGTCAGCCAGTCCGGGATTCTTGATTCCAGCCACATCTCAGGACGGCGCACCGTGCCACCTATAAATCCGACGTGGCCGCCGTGTTCAGTAAGCTGGTACTCCACCTGTGAGGGCAGATTTTCCGGTTTCGGGATCACATGATGATCCATAAACGGATCGTCTTTCGCATGGATAATCAGCGTTGGTTTGGCGATCCGATTGAGCAACGGCATGGCGCTGCACTGGCGGTAATAGTCTATAGCATCGGCGAAACCGTGGATTTTGGCGGTGATTAGATCGTCAAAATCGCGAATGCGGCGCAAAGATTTCAACTGGGCCAGACTCACCGGCAACGAACCTGGATAAGCTTCAAGCTTCCGTGAGGCATTGGCTTTCAACAGATTGAGCAGGTAGCGCTGGTAGACCCGGGAGAAGCCCTTGTCCATATGGTAGCTACAGGCTTCCAGCACGAAAGGTGCAGAAACGATAACCGCCGCATCTATCGGAATATCGTTGCCTTCTTTTGCCAGCAGGCAAGCCAGCATGTTTCCACCGAGTGAATAACCTACCGCCGCGGTCGGTACGCGACCGAACTCACGCTCCAGCCAGTGTAAAAACCAGGTGCCATCTTCTGTTTCACCGGAGTGATAAATGCGGTTCAGACGATTGGGTTCGCCGCTGCAACCGCGAAAATGCATTACCACGCCCAGCCAGCCGCGCTTTTGCGCTGCTTCAATCAGGCCATGTGCGTAGGGGCTGTTCAGACTGCCTTCCAGACCGTGAAAAACCACCAAGCGCGGTTTGTGTTTCGCCTGTTGCGGATCTTCACTCCACGCCAGATCGACGAAATCACCGTCGGGCAATTCCAGACGCTGCCAGTGGGCGTCGAACTTCACCTTGCGGCGAATTAAACGCGGCAGCATCGTCTGCAGATGGCGGTTACTGATACCGCGCATCGGGCGGAATTCTCGCGAATCGTCGGTAGGTGGGGTCATTTCTGTGGACGTGATTTCAACCATAACACCGGAGCAATTAATAATCGGAAAGAATAACTATACCGCGCACAGCGCGTGCGGGTTAGCCAATATGTGATTTTGTCGCTAGTCAGTCAGCAGGTTACGCGAGAAAAGATGAAAATCGACGTTGGGTTTACGTCGCCACAGGCGGGCTTTACGCGTCCCTGTCGCCACGCTTTCTCCGGTATCTTCAAACATTCCTGACGCTTCAAAGCGACGAATCAGACTTTTACGCTGGATCGACTGACCGAGGATCACCTCGGTGGCTTCGAGCAGTTGCCCATGGGTAAATGTTTCCGGCAAGCAGTATACGGGCAGGAGCGAGTACATCGTTTTTTGCCGTAAGCGGTGTAGCGCCGCGGTAATGATTTTCTCGTGATCAAACGCGAGTGAATAGTTTTTCAGTTCATCAACCGGCACCCAACGGGCATTGCTGACGCTGGCGATATGGGGCGCGCAGTCTACCCAGGCGATTAGTGCAAACCAGGTGACCGTCAGGCTCCAGCCGCGCGGGTCACGATCAGGGCCAGAAAAGGTATCCAGTTGTTCCAGCCACGAAGGCGAAACGCCTGTTTTTTCGGTGAGTTTGCGCAGCGCGGTGGCGCGGGTTGAATCATCGTTTTCGATATCAATAAAGCCGCCGGGTAATCCCCAACGCCCTTTTTGCGGCTGGTTTGCCCGCTCGACCAGTAATACGCACAGCGCCTGCTGATGCAGGGTAAATAACACGCTATCTACCGTCACCAGAGGTGAAGGGAAGCGGCTGGCGTCGTACTGATTCAGGTAGTCGGCTTCGGTGGTCATAAGGTACTCACGATGATTTGTAACGCTGACAAGTGTACCAGCCCGACACCGGGGGGCAAGGTTCGTTTTTTCTCATTGCTTATCAGTGGATTAGCTCACGGCTTAAAAATAATTCATTTTATGCTTGCTTAATATGTGTCACAGGGACATTATTAATTGTGTCGAAGGGACACAATTAAGAGGTGAGCGCGATGAACATAAAATTGACACTAACTTTGGACGACCAGACCTATGCCGTTGCCAGCGGTGTTTTTCCTGATGGTGCTGTCTGGTTAAAAGTCACCGATGCGTTGCCAACCTTTGCTCGCCTGATGCGCATCCGTGCCACGGCTATGCGCGATATGAACGATTTTATGCTGCTGGCGCAACTGGTTGAGGCGGTACGTCATCAGACCGATGTACTGGTCAGCCATCTCGACCTTCCCTGGCTGCCGTGGGCGCGTCAGGACAGACATATGGTATCGGGTGACAGCTTTGCGCTGAAAGTCTTCGCCAGTCAGCTCAATACGTTGAAATTTGACAAGGTCAACGTGCTCGACCCGCACAGCGATGCGGCGGCGGCTGCAATCGACAACTTTGTGGCGATCCCCCAGGAGGTCTGCCTGATGCAAAGCGCGTCATTATCGCGGCTGTTTCAGCAAAACGCGCTGATGCTGGTTGCTCCCGATGCGGGATCGCTGAAGAAGATTGATGCCGTAGCCAGAGTGGCCGGTGTGGAGCAGTACGCCATCCTGAGCAAAAAACGTGATGTGGCAAGCGGCAGCCTGACGGGATTTGCATTATTGGCCGGAGACGTCAGGGGTAGGGATCTGCTGATTGTTGACGATCTGTGTGACGCAGGCGGTACGTTTATAGGCTCTGCACAGGTGTTACGTGATGCTGGCGCCCGCAGTGTCAGCCTGTATGTCACCCACGGTATCTTTTCTAAGGGCGTTGATCACCTGTTTGCAAACGGTATTGACGCTATCTACACCACCACCTCTTTAGCTGCCCCAGCGTTGGTACATCCGCAGCTTGAGCTTATCGATATTGACGCGATTTACCGCGCCTGAGGGAGAGACTGATTATGAAAATGAACCCGATTCTGGCTATCGACGGCTACAAAGTTTCTCATCGCGTACAGTATCCGCAGGGTACCCATCGCGTGTATTCCAACTTTACCCCGCGCAGCGATCGCTTTTTCTCCTCGCCGTTGGCGGATGGCAAACTGGTATTCTTCGGCCTGCAGGGTTTTATGCAGTGGTTTTTAGTCGACCTGTTTAATGAGGCGTTCTTTGCCCGCCCGGAAGACGAGGTGGTCAGCGAATACAAACAGGTCATGGACAGCTATCTGGGCAAAGATGCGGTGGCGGTGGACCATATTCGTGCACTGCATCAGTTGGGCTATCTGCCGCTGCACATCAAGGCGCTGGATGAAGGCAGCAAAGTCCCGATGGCGGTACCGGTTTTAACTATCATCAACACCCAACCCGAGTTTTTCTGGCTGGTGAATTACCTGGAGACCGTGCTGTCGGCGGAGCTGTGGAAGGCGTCAACAAATGCCACGATAGCTCACCACTACCGCAAAATCTGCGCTCGCTGGGCAGAGCAAACCTGTAGCGACCTGACGCACCTTGACTTCCAGTGCCATGACTTTTCATTTCGCGGTATGTCCGGATTACAGGACACCATGCAGGCGGGCAGTGGGCATTTGTTGAGCTTTAAAGGGACCGACAGTATTCCATCTCTTCTGTACGCCCGCGATTACTACACCGACGGCGAGCCCTATTTTATCGGCGCCAGCATTCCGGCAACCGAACACAGCGTGATGTGTATGGGTGAGCGCGAGCATGAGATTGAAACCTTCCGCCGCCTGATTGCCGATCTCTACCCGCAAGGATTTGTATCGATAGTCTCTGATACCTGGGACTACTGGCAGGTGCTGACGGAATATACCCGCGAACTGAAAAGCATCATTCTGGCGCGTGAAGGTCGGGTGGTATTCCGTCCGGATAGCGGCAACCCGGTGGAGATCCTGTGTGGTACTGGCGAAGATAACGATACAAGCAGCGATCGTACCGCTCAGGAGAAAGGGTCCGTGGAAGTGCTGTGGGAGATTTTTGGCGGCACGATTAACGCCAAAGGTTACAAGGTGCTCGACCCGCATGTCGGACTGATTTATGGCGACTCCATCACCCTTGAGCGAGCGAATGAGATCCTGCGTCGTCTGGAAGCGAAAGGATTTGCCAGTTCAAACGTCGTGTTTGGCGTTGGTTCTTTTACTTATCAATACAACACACGTGACACCTTTGGTTTTGCGATGAAAGCGACGTGGGGAGAAGTCGACGGCAAAGGCCGGACGATTTTTAAAGAACCGAAAACTGATAATGGTCTGAAACGTTCAGCCCGTGGTCTGCTTCGCGTCACACGTGATGAGCAAGGGGAACTGCGTCTGCATGACGAACAGACCTGGGAGCAAGAGCAGGAAGGGGAGCTGAAAACTCGTTTTCTCAACGGCAAGCTGTTTAACCGCGAGCATTTCGAAGAAATCCGCCAGCGTCTGGCGACACAGGGATAATTCAACAAAAATGCCGGATGAGACGTGTTGGCGTCGGATCCGGCAATGATGACTACTCGGCCAACATCTGCTCAAGCTGTTCCTGAGCCTCCAGCCAGGCCATTTCACACTCTTCCAGCCCGGATTTCGCACTGGCCTGCTGCTGCAAACAGGCGGTAAGTTCGGCTTTGCGACTTTGGTCGTACAGTTCGCTGTCGCCGAGTTTTTCTTCCGCCTGCGCCAGCTGTGCGTGCAGTTTCTCCATCTCTTTTTCCAGACGGGTAATCTCTTTACGCAGCGGCTGCGTCAGGGAGCGCAGTTCCGCTTCGCGGCGCTTCTGGTCTTTACGCGCCTGGGCGCTGTTAACGCTCTCTTTCGCCGGTTCGTCGCCCTGGTTTTCCTGTTTCTGGACATCGCTCAGCCACTGCTGATAATCCTCCAGATCGCCATCAAACGGCTCGACTTTCTTGTCGTGTACCAGATAGAGGTCGTCGGTGGTGGAGCGGATCAGGTGACGGTCGTGCGAGACGACAACCAGCGCGCCTTCAAAATCGATCAGCGCCTCGGTCAGCGCCTGACGCATATCCAGGTCCAGGTGGTTGGTTGGTTCATCGAGCAGCAGCAGGTTAGGGCGCTGCCAGACGATCAACGCCAGTACCAGACGCGCTTTTTCGCCACCGGAGAAGCGGCGTGTCTCTTCGCTGACTTTATCGCCCTGGAAGCCGAATCCACCCAGGTAGTCACGCAGTTTCTGCTCCAGTTCCTGCGGCGCCATGCGTGCCAGATGCTGAATGGGTGATTCATCGGCGCGTAAAAACTCCAGCTGGTGCTGCGCGAAGTAGCCCAGTTTGATGCCTTTCGCCAGGCCAATCTCACCGCTGATTGGGGCCAGTTCGCCGGCCAGCAGCTTAATCAGCGTCGATTTACCCGCGCCGTTGCGACCGAGCAGGCCGATGCGGGAACCCGGCACCAGATTCAGTTTGATCGAATCGAGAATGACGCGATCGCCGTAGCCAGCGCTAACCTTTTCCATCTTCAACAGCGGGTTTGGCAGGCTTTCCGGCTCACGGAAGCTGAAGTGGAACGGGTTGTCCACGTGCGCTGGGGCAATCAGCTCCATACGTTCCAGCATTTTGATACGGCTCTGTGCCTGCTTCGCTTTCGTTGCTTTAGCGCGGAAACGATCGATATAGCTTTGCAGATGCGCCACGCGCTCCTGCTGGCTTTCGTACATTGCCTGTTGCTGTGCGAGGCGGGTCGCACGCTGGATTTCAAACGCGCTGTAGTTGCCGGTGTACTCGAACATGGTTTGCTGTTCGATATGAATAATTTTATCTACTACCGGATCGAGGAAGTCGCGATCGTGGGAGATCAAAATCAGCGTGCCCTGATAACTTTTCAACCATCTTTCCAGCCAGATCACCGCGTCGAGATCGAGGTGGTTGGTCGGTTCATCGAGCAGCAGTAGGTCTGAACGGCAAATCAGCGCCTGGGCCAGGTTGAGACGCATACGCCAGCCACCGGAGAAGTCGCTGACCGGGCGCTCAAGCTGTTCGTTGGAGAAGCCGAGGCCATGCAGCAGGCTGGCGGCGCGTGAGCGCACGGTCCAGGCGTCGATGGCATCCAGCTTGCCATGGACGGTGGCAATGGCATGTCCATCGTTACGTTCGTTGGCGTCGTTCAACTGCGCTTCCAGTTGACGATACTCGCGGTCGCCGTCAATGACGTATTCCAGCGCGGGCTGTGGCAACGCAGGCGTTTCCTGATTCACCCACGCGAGCTGCCAGTTTCCCGGATAGGTAAATCCTCCAGCGTCGGCGCTGAGTTCATTTTTCAGCAATGCCAGCAGGGTAGATTTACCGCAGCCATTTTTACCCACCAGGCCAACCTTCTGCCCAGGATTAATGGTGGCCGTGGCATTGTCCAGCAAGACGCGCACGCCGCGACGAATTTGTAACGATGAGAAAACAATCATAAGGCGCCGTATGTTCAGACTATGTTAATTTATCATTATGATAATGTAATGTGCGGGCCGTTTGCCGCACCGAGGCGCAATGGTAGCCCAAAACGTCGAAAATAGACAAAAGACAAAACCGGGAGGGGGATGATGTTCCAGCCAGCGAAAGTCTTGCTGCTGTATGCCCATCCGGAATCTCAGGACTCGGTCGCGAACCGTGTTCTGCTTAAACCGGCCATGCAGCTCAGCAATGTTACCGTGCACGACCTTTACGCGCACTATCCTGATTTTTTTATCGATATTCCGCATGAACAGGCGCTGCTGCGTGAGCATGATGTGATTGTTTTTCAGCACCCACTCTATACCTATAGTTGTCCGGCGCTGTTAAAGGAATGGCTTGACCGCGTACTGAGCCGCGGATTTGCCAGCGGTCCCGGAGGGAATCAACTGGCGGGAAAGTATTGGCGTAGCGTTATCACTACCGGAGAACCGGAAAGTGCCTATCGCTATGACGCGCTAAACCGTTATCCAATGAGCGATGTGCTGCGCCCTTTCGAGCTAACGGCCGGTATGTGCCGCATGCACTGGATGAGCCCAATTATCGTTTACTGGGCCAGACGGCAAACGAAGCAGGAGCTGGACAGCCATGCGAAAGCGTATGGTGACTGGCTGGCGAATCCGATCCCTGTGGGAGGCCGCTGATGGAAGGTTCTGATTTATTGACAGCGGGAGTGTTGTTCCTCTTCGCGGCGGTGGCTGCAGTTCCCTTGGCCTCAAAGCTGGGTATCGGTCCGGTGCTGGGTTACTTGCTGGCGGGTATTGCTATCGGCCCGTGGGGATTAGGATTTATCAGCGATGTGGATGAAATCCTGCATTTTTCCGAGCTGGGCGTAGTCTTTCTGATGTTCATCATTGGGCTGGAACTTAATCCCGCCAAACTGTGGCAACTGCGGCGTTCAATTTTTGGCGTCGGTGCCGCGCAGGTGATGCTGAGCGCGGTGGTGCTGGCCGGATTATTGATGCTCACTGCGTTCTCCTGGCAGGCGGCAGTGGTTGGCGGCATTGGTCTGGCGATGTCATCGACCGCTATGGCGCTACAGTTGATGCGCGAAAAAGGCATGAACCGCAGTGAATCCGGACAACTGGGTTTTTCGGTACTGCTGTTTCAGGATCTGGCGGTGATCCCCGCGCTGGCACTGGTTCCGCTGCTGGCGGGTTCTGCTGACGAACATTTTGACTGGATCAAAGTGGGAATGAAGGTGCTGGCCTTTGCCGGCATGCTGATTGGCGGTCGCTATTTGCTGCGTCCGGTTTTCCGCTTTATTGCGGATTCTGGCGTGCGGGAAGTGTTCACCGCTGCCACGCTGCTGTTGGTGCTGGGTTCTGCTTTATTTATGGATGCGCTGGGGCTGTCAATGGCGCTGGGAACGTTTATCGCGGGCGTGCTGCTGGCGGAAAGCGAATACCGACATGAGCTGGAAACGGCAATCGATCCGTTTAAAGGCCTGTTGCTCGGGCTGTTTTTTATCTCCGTTGGCATGTCGCTCAACCTCGGTGTGCTCTACACCCATATTCTGTGGGTGGCAGCGAGCGTGATAGTGCTGGTGGTCGTAAAAATGCTGGTGTTGTATGTGCTGGCGCGTCTTAACGGCATGAGAAGCTCTGAACGGATGCAATTTGCCGGGGTTTTAAGTCAGGGGGGTGAATTCGCTTTCGTGCTGTTTTCAACGGCATCCTCGCAACGGCTGTTTCAGGGCGACCAAATGGCGTTGTTGCTGGTGACCGTCACGCTGTCGATGATGACCACGCCGCTGGTGATGAAGCTGATCGACAAATGGCTCTCCCGCCAGTTTAACGGCACGGATGAGGAAGATGAAAAACCCTGGGTGGAAGATGATAAACCGCAGGTGATTGTGGTGGGGTTTGGGCGTTTTGGTCAGGTTATTGGTCGCCTGTTGATGGCCAATAAAATGCGCATTACCGTTTTGGAGCGGGATATCAGCGCGGTGAATCTGATGCGTAAATATGGCTATAAGGTTTATTACGGTGATGCCACGCAGGTGGAACTGTTGCGCTCCGCAGGGGCAGAGGCGGCTCAGTCTATTGTTATTACCTGTAATGAGCCTGAAGACACCATGAAACTGGTGGAACTGTGCCAACAGTATTTTCCGCATTTGCATATTCTTGCGCGAGCGCGCGGACGTGTAGAGGCGCATGAGTTATTACAGGCTGGTGTGACGCAGTTTTCCCGCGAAACGTTCTCCAGTGCGCTGGAGTTGGGGCGTAAGACGCTGGTTACACTGGGAATGCATCCACACCAGGCTCAGCGCGCTCAGCTGCATTTTCGGCGGCTGGATATGCGCATGCTGCGGGAACTGATCCCCATGCATACAGATACGGTACAAATCTCTCGAGCCAGGGAAGCCCGGCGCGAGCTGGAGGAAATTTTCCAACGAGAGATGCAGCAAGAGCGACGTCAGCTGGATGGCTGGGATGAATTTGAGTAGAGGATAACCATGGCAATTCGTAAACGTTTTATCGCAGGTGCAAAATGTCCGTCCTGCCAGTCGCAGGATACGCTGGCGATGTGGCGCGAAAATAATATCGATATTGTTGAGTGTGTTAAGTGCGGTCATCAGATGCGGGAAGCCGATAAAGAGGCGCGCGAGCACGTTCGCAAAGAAGAGCAAGTGATCGGGATTTTTCATCCGGACTAGCGATATGGCGCAGCTTTTTTTAAGCTAGAGGGTACACGGGTGCAGAATTCCGCTACAATCTGCGCCACTATTCTTTCCATGCTCAGGAGATATCATGAAAGTAGCAAAGGACCTGGTGGTCAGCCTGGCCTATCAGGTACGTACAGAAGACGGTGTGTTGGTTGATGAGTCTCCGGTGAGTGCACCGCTGGACTACCTGCATGGTCACGGTTCCCTGATTTCTGGCCTGGAAACAGCGCTGGACGGTCATGAAGTTGGCGACAAATTCGATGTTGCTGTTGGCTCAAACGACGCATACGGTCAGTACGACGAAAACCTGGTGCAGCGCGTTCCTAAAGACGTCTTCATGGGCGTTGACGAACTGCAGGTTGGCATGCGTTTCCTGGCTGAAACTGACCAGGGTCCAGTACCGGTAGAAATTACCGAAGTGGAAGACGACCACGTTGTGGTTGACGGTAACCACATGCTGGCTGGCCAGAATCTGAAATTCAACGTAGAAGTTGTTGCTATCCGCGAAGCGACCGAAGAAGAACTGGCTCACGGCCACGTTCACGGTGCGCACGGTCACGACCACGATCATGACCACGGTCATGACGGTTGCTGCGGTGGTCACGGCCACGGTCACGACCATGGTCACGAGCACGGCGGCGAAGGCTGCTGCGGCGGTGGCGGTAAAGGTAACGGCGGCGGCTGCGGTTGCCACTGATCGGTATGATTGCCTGATGGCGCTACGCTTATCAGGCCTACCGTAGGCCGGATAAGACGTTTACGTCGTCATCCGGCACAAAAAAGCGGGGATATCCCCGCTTTTTTTACGTCTCAATAATGTGGCGGCGGGGTCTCTTCAGACTGTGACGCAATGTGGGACGGCTGCGTTGCTTTGAGCTTTTCCGTCAGCAGACGCAGATGGTCGCGCAGTTTGGCCATTTCCAGTTCATGCGCGGTCACCGTCACGTTGAGCTCTTCAATGGTGATCTCCTGAAATGCCAGGCGACTTTCCAGTTCAGCCAGGCGAGTTTCCATTGTTGTATCCTGCATGATTCACCTCTTTCTTTTTTCTCCGGCAGATCGCGGACTGCGGCGAATTCTACTTAACTTTGCTTGTTTGCACAGCACTCAATCTTCGGTAACGAAACTAATTTAAACAAAAAGAGTCTGAAAAGTGGTGATAATAGGGCGTGCCTGTATGTTGATTTGTTCTGCAACGCTTTATAGTACATTTTTATGTTAGCTAACCCTGGGGTGAGATGCCCCGGCCCTGGAGATATGGATGAAATCACTGTTTAAAGTAACGCTGCTGGCGACCACAATGGCTGTTGCTCTGCATGCCCCGATCACCTTCGCTGCTGATGCTGCGAAACCAGCCGCTACTGCTGACAGCAAAGCAGCATTCAAGAATGACGACCAAAAAGCCGCTTACGCGCTGGGCGCGTCCCTGGGTCGTTATATGGAAAACTCTCTGAAAGAGCAGGAAAAACTGGGTATCAAACTGGATAAAGATCAGCTGATCGCTGGTGTTCAGGATGCGTTTGCAGACAAGAGCAAACTGTCTGACCAGGAAATCGAACAAACTCTGCAGGCGTTTGAAGCGCGCGTGAAGAGCTCCGCTCAGGCGAAAATGGAAAAAGACGCGGCTGACAACGAAGCCAAAGGTAAAGTTTACCGCGAGAAATTTGCTAAAGAGAAAGGCGTTAAAACCTCTTCTACTGGCCTGGTCTACAAAGTAGAGAAAGAAGGTACTGGCGCTGCACCGAAAGACAGCGATACCGTGGTAGTTAACTACAAAGGTACGCTGATCGATGGTAAAGAGTTTGATAACTCCTACACCCGTGGTGAGCCGCTGTCTTTCCGTCTTGACGGTGTCATCCCTGGCTGGACTGAAGGCCTGAAAAACATCAAGAAAGGCGGCAAAATCCAGCTGGTTATCCCACCGGATCTGGCTTACGGCAAAACGGGCGTCCCGGGTATTCCGGCCAACTCTACGCTGGTCTTTGATGTTGAACTGTTAGACATCAAACCGGCACCGAAAGCTGACGCGCAGCCAGATGCTGCACCGGCAGATAAAGCTGCAGACAGCAGCAAAAAATAAGCTAACAGAAACCGCCGCCCACAGGGCGGCGGTTTTTTATTATCGACAGGATATAATTAATACTGGAAAGCGCCTTGTGCGCTGTATTACTTTAGATGCCCCTATAATAGTGATGAGCCTGCCCTGACAACATAACGACAGGCTCCTGAAAAGGAGTGCTTTTTTTCATGTCCAGGTCGCTTTTAACCAACGAAACCAGTGAGCTAGATTTGCTGGATCAACGTCCTTTCGATCAAACCGACTTCGATATCCTCAAATCCTACGAAGCGGTAGTGGACGGGTTGGCGATGCTCATTGGTTCCCATTGTGAAATCGTATTGCACTCTTTGCAGGATTTGAAATGCTCGGCCATCCGCATTGCTAACGGTGAACACACGGGCCGTAAAATTGGCTCACCGATTACTGACCTTGCGTTGCGTATGCTGCATGATATGACGGGTGCGGATAGCAGCGTGTCGAAGTGTTACTTCACACGTGCGAAAAGCGGTGTCTTGATGAAGTCGGTGACGATTGCCATTCGCAACCGTGAGCATCGCGTGATTGGTCTGCTGTGCATCAACATGAATCTTGATGTTCCTTTCTCGCAGATAATGAATACCTTTATCCCACCGGAAACCCCGGAAGTGGGCTCTGCCGTCAACTTCGCTTCTTCGGTGGAAGATCTGGTTACCCAGACGCTGGAATTCACGATCGAAGAAGTGAATGCCGATCGCAATGTTTCCAACAACGCGAAGAACCGCCAGATCGTCCTGAATTTATATGAGAAAGGCATCTTCGATATTAAAGATGCCATCAATCAGGTCGCCGATCGGCTGAACATCTCCAAACATACGGTCTACCTCTATATTCGTCAGTTCAAAAGCGGCGATTTCCAGGGGCAAGACAAGTAATGCGTTTTGCCATCATGGTGACAGGGCCTGCTTATGGCACGCAGCAGGCGAGCAGCGCGTTGCAATTTGCACACGCGCTACTCGAAGAAGGGCATGAGTTATGCAGCGTCTTTTTCTATCGAGAAGGTGTATATAACGCCAACTTACTGACTTCACCCGCCAGTGATGAATATGATCTGGTGCGGGCCTGGCAACAGCTGAACCAACAACATGGTGTAACGCTGAATATCTGCGTGGCGGCGGCGTTGCGTCGCGGCATTGTTGATGAAACTGAGGCAAAGCGGCTGGGGCTGTCAGGGGCTAATTTACAATCAGGTTTTAACCTCAGCGGACTTGGATCGCTGGCTGAGGCATCCCTGACCTGCGATCGCGTGGTGCAGTTCTGATGAAACGTGTTGCTTTTGTCTTTTCTACCGTACCGCACGGCAGTGCATCTGGCCGTGAAGGGTTAGATGCATTGCTGGCGACATCTGCATTAACGGAAGACCTCGGCGTGTTTTTTATCGGCGATGGCGTCTTTCAAATCCTCCAGGGACAACAACCGGATGCCGTGCTGGCGCGAGACTATATCGCAACCTTCAAGCTGTTAGGGTTGTACGATATCGATCAATGTTGGCTGTGCGCCGCTTCATTACGCGAGCGGGGCCTTCAGCAGGGGGTTAATTTTGTGGTCGATGCGACAGCGCTTGAACCGGAAGATTTACGCCGTGAGATAGGCAACTTTGACGTCATTTTAAGGTTTTGAGACTCTCATGCTGCACACACTACATCGCTCCGCGTGGCTTACCGATTTCTCCTCTCTTCTTCGCCTGGTAGATAAAGACGATGAGCTTTTATTGCTCCAGGATGGTGTGACGGCGGCAATCGAAGGCAGCCGTTTCCTTGAAAGTCTGCAAAATGCCTCCATTAAGGTCTATGTACTGGAAGAAGACATTAAGGCTCGCGGTTTGAGTGGTCAAATTTCAGACAGTGTCGTCAGGGTTAGCTATACTGACTTCGTCAGACTTACGGTGAAGCATCCCAGCCAGATGTCCTGGTAATTGTGGGATCGTTGTATATTTCTTGACACCTTTTCGACACCGACCTAAAATTCTGCGTCCTCATATTGTATGAGGTCGTTTTATTACGTGTTTACGAAGCAAAAGCTAAAACCAGGAGCTATTTAATGGCAACAGTTAACCAGCTGGTACGCAAACCACGTGCACGCAAAGTTGCAAAAAGCAACGTGCCTGCGCTGGAAGCATGCCCGCAGAAACGTGGCGTATGTACTCGTGTATATACTACCACTCCTAAAAAACCGAACTCCGCACTGCGTAAAGTTTGCCGTGTTCGTCTGACTAACGGTTTTGAAGTGACTTCCTACATCGGTGGTGAAGGTCACAACCTGCAGGAGCACTCCGTGATCCTGATCCGTGGCGGTCGTGTAAAAGACCTCCCGGGTGTTCGTTACCACACCGTTCGTGGTGCGCTTGACTGCTCCGGCGTTAAAGACCGTAAGCAATCACGCTCCAAGTATGGCGTGAAACGTCCTAAGGCTTAATGGTTCTCCGTTAAGTAAGGCCAAACGTTTTATATTAATGTCAAACTAAACTCTTAGAGTTTTGGACAATCCTGAATTAACAACGGAGTATTTCCATGCCACGTCGTCGCGTCATTGGTCAGCGTAAAATTCTGCCGGATCCGAAGTTCGGATCAGAACTGCTGGCTAAATTTGTAAATATCCTGATGGTAGATGGTAAAAAATCTACTGCCGAAACTATCGTATACAGCGCGCTGGAGACCCTGGCTCAGCGTTCTGGTAAAAACGAACTGGAAGCTTTCGAAGTAGCTCTCGAAAACGTGCGCCCGACTGTCGAAGTTAAGTCTCGCCGCGTTGGTGGTTCTACTTATCAGGTACCAGTTGAAGTCCGTCCGGTCCGTCGTAATGCTCTGGCAATGCGTTGGATCGTTGAAGCTGCTCGTAAACGCGGTGATAAATCCATGGCTCTGCGCCTGGCGAACGAACTTTCTGATGCTGCAGAAAACAAAGGTACTGCAGTTAAGAAACGTGAAGACGTTCACCGTATGGCAGAAGCCAACAAGGCGTTCGCACACTACCGTTGGTAATCCCTTCGGAGTTTTAGTCACCAGGCGGGCGCTTCTAGTAAGCAGCCCGCTTTGGGCTACTTAAATTGAACGCCTAAAAGATAAACGAGGAATCAAATGGCTCGTACAACACCCATCGCGCGCTACCGTAACATCGGTATCAGTGCGCACATCGACGCCGGTAAAACCACTACTACCGAACGTATTCTGTTCTACACCGGTGTAAACCATAAAATCGGTGAAGTTCATGACGGCGCAGCCACCATGGACTGGATGGAGCAGGAGCAGGAACGTGGTATTACTATCACCTCCGCAGCGACTACTGCATTCTGGTCTGGTATGGCTAAGCAGTATGAACCGCATCGCGTAAACATCATCGACACCCCGGGGCACGTTGACTTCACTATCGAAGTAGAACGTTCCATGCGTGTGCTTGATGGTGCAGTAATGGTTTACTGCGCAGTTGGTGGTGTTCAGCCTCAGTCTGAAACCGTATGGCGTCAGGCAAACAAATATAAAGTTCCGCGCATTGCGTTCGTTAACAAAATGGACCGTATGGGTGCGAACTTCCTGAAAGTTGTTGGTCAGATCAAAACCCGTCTGGGCGCGAACCCTGTTCCGCTGCAGCTGGCAATTGGCGCTGAAGAAGCGTTCACCGGTGTTGTTGACCTGGTGAAAATGAAAGCCATCAACTGGAACGAAGAAGATGCAGGTGTAACCTTCACTTATGAAGATATCCCGGCTGACATGCAGGAACTGGCTGAAGAATGGCACCAGAACCTGATCGAGTCCGCTGCAGAAGCTTCAGAAGAGCTGATGGAGAAATACCTGGGTGGTGAAGAACTGACTGAAGAAGAGATCAAAAAAGCTCTGCGTCAGCGCGTTCTGAACAACGAAATCATCCTGGTAACCTGTGGTTCTGCGTTCAAGAACAAAGGTGTTCAGGCGATGCTGGATGCGGTAATTGATTACCTGCCATCCCCAGTAGACGTACCTGCGATCAACGGTATTCTGGACGACGGTAAAGATACTCCTGCTGAGCGTCATGCTAGCGATGACGAGCCGTTTGCTGCTCTGGCATTCAAAATCGCTACTGACCCGTTCGTGGGTAACCTGACCTTCTTCCGCGTGTACTCTGGTGTGGTTAACTCCGGTGACACCATCCTGAACTCCGTGAAAACTGCACGTGAACGTTTCGGCCGTATCGTACAGATGCACGCTAACAAACGTGAAGAGATCAAAGAAGTTCGCGCGGGCGATATCGCTGCTGCAATCGGTCTGAAAGACGTGACCACTGGTGACACTCTGTGTGACCCGGATCACCCGATCATTCTGGAACGTATGGAATTCCCTGAGCCGGTAATTTCCATCGCGGTAGAACCGAAAACCAAAGCTGACCAGGAAAAAATGGGTCTGGCTCTGGGCCGTCTGGCTAAAGAAGACCCGTCATTCCGCGTATGGACTGACGAAGAATCTAACCAGACCATTATCGCTGGTATGGGTGAGCTGCACCTCGACATCATCGTTGACCGTATGAAGCGTGAATTCAACGTTGAAGCGAACGTCGGTAAACCTCAGGTTGCTTACCGCGAAGCGATTCGCGCGAAAGTTACCGATATCGAAGGTAAACACGCTAAGCAGTCTGGTGGTCGCGGTCAGTACGGTCATGTTGTTATCGACATGTACCCGCTGGAGCCGGGTTCAAACCCGAAAGGCTACGAGTTCATCAACGACATCAAAGGTGGTGTAATTCCTGGCGAATACATCCCGGCCGTTGATAAAGGCATCCAGGAACAGCTGAAATCTGGCCCGCTGGCTGGTTACCCGGTTGTTGATCTGGGCGTGCGTCTGCACTTCGGTTCTTACCATGACGTTGACTCCTCTGAGCTGGCGTTTAAACTGGCCGCTTCTATCGCCTTCAAAGATGGCTTTAAGAAAGCGAAACCAGTTCTGCTTGAGCCTATCATGAAGGTTGAAGTAGAGACTCCGGAAGAGAACACCGGTGACGTAATCGGTGACTTGAGCCGCCGTCGTGGTATGCTTCGTGGTCAGGAATCCAACGTCACTGGCGTTGTTATCCATGCTGAAGTTCCGCTGTCTGAAATGTTCGGATATGCAACCCAGCTGCGTTCTCTGACCAAAGGCCGTGCTTCTTACTCCATGGAGTTCCTGAAGTACGACGATGCGCCGAACAACGTTGCTCAGGCCGTTATTGAAGCCCGTGGTAAATAATCCACAGGATTAAAACCTAAGTCCCGTGCTCTCTCCATAGGGGAGAGCACTATAGTAAGGAATATAGCCGTGTCTAAAGAAAAATTTGAACGTACAAAACCGCACGTTAACGTCGGCACCATCGGCCACGTTGACCACGGTAAAACTACCCTGACCGCTGCAATCACTACCGTACTGGCTAAAACCTACGGCGGTGCTGCTCGTGCATTCGACCAGATCGATAACGCGCCGGAAGAAAAAGCTCGTGGTATCACCATCAACACTTCTCACGTTGAATACGACACCCCGACTCGCCACTACGCACACGTAGACTGCCCGGGCCACGCCGACTATGTTAAAAACATGATCACCGGTGCTGCGCAGATGGACGGCGCGATCCTGGTTGTTGCTGCGACTGACGGCCCGATGCCGCAGACTCGTGAGCACATCCTGCTGGGTCGTCAGGTAGGCGTTCCGTACATCATCGTGTTCCTGAACAAATGCGACATGGTTGATGACGAAGAGCTGCTGGAACTGGTAGAAATGGAAGTTCGTGAACTTCTGTCTCAGTACGATTTCCCGGGCGACGACACTCCGATCGTTCGTGGTTCTGCTCTGAAAGCGCTGGAAGGCGAAGCAGAGTGGGAAGCGAAAATTATCGAACTGGCTGGCTTCCTGGATTCTTACATCCCAGAACCAGAGCGTGCGATTGACAAGCCGTTCCTGCTGCCTATCGAAGACGTATTCTCCATCTCCGGTCGTGGTACCGTTGTTACCGGTCGTGTAGAGCGCGGTATCATCAAAGTTGGTGAAGAAGTTGAAATCGTTGGTATCAAAGAGACTGCTAAGTCTACCTGTACTGGCGTTGAAATGTTCCGCAAACTGCTGGACGAAGGCCGTGCTGGTGAGAACGTTGGTGTTCTGCTGCGTGGTATCAAACGTGAAGAAATCGAACGTGGTCAGGTACTGGCTAAGCCGGGCTCTATCAAGCCGCACACCAAGTTCGAATCTGAAGTGTACATTCTGTCCAAAGACGAAGGCGGCCGTCATACTCCGTTCTTCAAAGGCTACCGTCCGCAGTTCTACTTCCGTACTACTGACGTGACTGGTACCATCGAACTGCCAGAAGGCGTAGAGATGGTAATGCCGGGCGACAACATCAAAATGGTTGTTACCCTGATCCACCCAATCGCGATGGACGACGGTCTGCGTTTCGCAATCCGTGAAGGCGGCCGTACTGTTGGTGC